>JBJESD010000103.1:0-35012 GCA_051882595.1 Oscillospiraceae bacterium
TAACATTATATCATTTTTGGAGTTGTTCTTCAATTTTTATTGTCACCTATCTATTATATCATAACATTTTTCAAAATATTTTTTCAATATGAATAATCTTGACTTACTCGCTTTAATGCGCTATAATAAAATCAGAGCATTAGTGGAGGGGGTCTGAGATGAAGCGTTTTTTCAAGTCTGTATGGATTTTCATTCCCTTTGCGGCGGCAGGGCTTATGTTTCTGCTGCTTCCGCTGTTTCCCGACTTCACCGAATATGTCGTTTCGCGCGGTCTGTTCAAGCTTGTAAGCACTCCTGTCGGGTTTGTTTCCTCACTGCTCCCGTTTTCGCTTACCGAGCTTACTGTCATCCTCGCTCTGCCGGCTTTGCTGACAGTGATAATTATTTTCGCGCGCAGATTAGTACGCTCCGATAACAGGAAAAAGACCCTGATAAAAGCTGCGCGCTGTACTGCCTGCTTCTTGTCGTGTGCTTGCCTGATGTATATGATCTGCCACGGCGCGAACTTTTACCGCCGCAGCGTTGCGGAGCTTATGGAGCTTGATACATCGGCAAAGACCGCCGAACAGCTTACCGAGGTGTGCATAATTCTTGCACAGAATGCTGCGCAGGAGCGCGAAAGCCTGACCGTTGATGAAAACAACTGCGTGAAGCTCAGCGAAAGCCTCTGCACCGAGCTTTCACGCACAGGCAGCGGCTACGAGCCGCTTGTGGAGAAGTACCCGTGGCTATGGACCTCTGTATCGCGGCAGAAGCCTGTAATGCTGTCCTATTGGTGGTCGTATACCGGTATAACGGGGATGTACTGCCCATTCTATGTTGAATGTAATGTGAATACCGAGCAGCCGGACTACCTTATACCCTTCACCGCAGCACATGAGTCTGCGCACTCGCGAGGTATCGCCTTTGAGGACGAATGTAATTTTCTGGCGTTTCTCTCCTGCATTAACAGCGAATATCCCGAATTCCGTTACTCCGGATATATGCACGCGCTCAATTACTGTGCAAATGAGCTTTATGCCTATGACCCGGCTTTATTCGGCACGGTTATGCAGAATGTCAGCACGGGAATGCTGTATGATTTTAACTCGCTGTATGACTATATTGATCAATTTTCCGGCAGGGTTATGGACGCGTCCTCCGATATCAACGACACATTTATAAAGGTTCAGGGCGTAGCTGACGGAGAACTTAGCTACAGTCGCGTAACCGAACTTATTCTCGCATACTATTATACTGAACAGGAAACACAATCATGATAGGAACACTTGTAAACACCGGCACAATTCTTTGCGGCTCGCTTATCGGCGGCATACTCAAAAAGGGAATCAAGGACAGATACCGCGACGCATTGTATAACGCAATGGGACTTGCCGCGATAGGAATAGGCGTAAACTCCATCTGCACCAATATGCCAAAAAGCGCATACCCCGTGCTGTTCATTGTCAGCCTTGCGCTTGGAAGCCTGCTGGGCAACATCATCGACCTCGACAAGCGCTTCAACTCGATAGTCGGCAGATTCTCCAAATCCAACCTCGGACAGGGGCTGTCTACGGGTATTCTTATGTTCTGCATAGGTACGCTGTCGATATTAGGGCCGATAAATGCAGCGCTGTACAACGACCATACTTTCCTTTTCACCAATGCGACGCTGGATTTTGTAACCTCCATGGCGCTGGCGTCCACCTATGGCTTTGGTATGATGGCAGCGGCAGGCGTGCTGTTCCTGTGGCAGGGAGGAATTTACCTTTGTGCAGGCTGGCTTGAGCCTGTACTCAACGGCGGCATGATGACCGAAATATCCCTTGTCGGCGGATTTCTTATCGCTGCCTCGGGAATATCCATACTGGGACTAAAGGATATGAAGACAATTAATATGCTTCCCTCGCTGCTTGTGCCGGCTGTCTGGTTTGCGCTAAAGGCTGTCATTGGGTTCTGACTATCGGGTTTACAGATATCGGATAATTTCACATGATGAATAAGCTTTATTCATCAATCAGTCAATCATTTTAATGTTTTAATCAGTTTTGTTTCACATCATTTACACATACTAAGGTTATACTGTAATCATTGAAGATAACATAAAATCTTTACGAAAGGATAATCAAAATGTACGATAACAATAACAACAATACTAATTATAATCAGCATCAGGCGTACTACCCCGATAACGGCAGCTTCTCGCAGCCTGTACAGCCTACCCCCGAGTACAGGCGTGTAATTAAACCGCGCAGGCAGAGCACCTTAAAGGTCATGGCGATGATTCTCGCTGTGGTACTTATCGGCGGCGGAGCAGGCTTCGGCGGCTCCTACCTTGCCGCAAAAACAGCAGGCGGCAGTGTAACAATTGATAATTCCACCGATAACACCGGCTCGCAGGCTCCAAGCAGCACAGATAAGAACAGCGGAAATAACTCCTCCGACAGCCGCCCGACTCTCGATGAAATGCAATCCGGTGTCGCAATCACTCACAAGGTGCCCAACGGAACCGAATTCAACTCAGACGGAACCTTTGCATATACACGCGACCTTGTTTCGGCAGTCAGGGATTCAATCGTCTATATCGAGGTGTATACACGCTCCTACTACAAAGCCGAGGAGCCTTACGGAGCCGGCAGCGGTATAGTCATCTCAAGTGACGGATACATTCTGACAAATGCTCACGTTGTTGACGATATGGATAAATTTGTTGTCCATGTAACCACAACCGACCCGGTTGTCGGCAGCGGCGTTGTTGACGAGTACGAGGCAACCCTTATCGGCAGCGACGCCGATACCGATCTTGCTGTAATCAAAATCGACGCCACAGAGCTTCAGGCGGCTGTACTCGGCGATTCGGATGAGCTGAGACTGGGCGATGATGTTGTTGCCATTGGAAATCCCATGGGTCTTGAGACCTCTATCTCAAAGGGAATAGTGTCGGGTCTTAAGCGTGAGCAGTACTCAAGCGACCGCGGTCTTTCCAGCATTCAGACCGATGCGGCAATTAACAGCGGAAACTCCGGCGGCGCGCTGTTCAATATGTACGGCGAGGTTGTGGGTGTTGTTAACTCCAAGCTTGTTATGGACTACGCAGAGGGTATTGGTTTCGCCATAACCATCAATGAAGCAAAGGATGTTATCGACGACCTTATTGCACAGGGCTTTGTTTCCGGCAGACCCATTCTCGGCATAACCTGCCTTGAGGTCAGCGAATATGTCGCTGCTATTCAGGGAATGACCCCCGGTCTGTACGTTACCGAGATAGATAAATCCCTTGCCATTGCAAAGAGTGATCTTGTTGTCGGTGACACCATTGTCGCAGTCGAGGGCACTTATGTAACCTCGGTAAGCGATGTCAGCAAGATACTCGCCGATATGAAGCCGGGCGATACCGTAACCGTAACCGTTGTGCGCGTCGATTCCATCGGACGCTCCAAGGAAGTAAAGTTCGATATCGAGCTTTCCGAATATAAGGGTGGATGATATCTAACATCCGCCAAGAAAAGTCCTTCCAATAATTAATCCCACCATTTCCCGATTTATGGGATATGGTGGGACTTTTTGTATTGTTATGCGCTACTTGTTCGAGTAGATATCCCTCTGTGCGACTGCAAGGCGGTCGCAGCGCTCGTTTTCCTCGTGCCCTGCGTGACCCTTGATCCAGCAGAATTCTACCTTATGCTTTTCCAGCAGGTTAAGCAGACGCTCCCACAAATCGGAATTGAGCGCAGGCTTTCCGTCGCTTTTTTTCCAGCCGCGCTTGCGCCAGCCTGCCGCCCAGCCCTTTGTGACGCTGTCTACCACATATTTGCTGTCTGTTGTCAGCCTTACCTCGCAGGGATATTTCAGCGCCTCCAAAGCTGTGATGACGCCCATCAGCTCCATGCGGTTGTTGGTGGTATCCGCCTCGCCGCCCGAGAGCTCCTTTTCCCTGCCGTCGCATCGCAATATTGCGCCATATCCTCCGGGACCGGGATTTCCGCTGCACGCCCCGTCGGTGAATATTTCAACAAATCTCATTTCCTGCTCCTGTCCTTAGCAAAACAGCCTCCTTTCGGAGGCTGTCGAGCGTGTCGAAAAAGTCGAATACCAGACTGGCGAGAAATCGTCAGATGCTAGGAAGCGTTGCTGCGACTAGCCTTTGTGGCTGTCGCAGCGGCGCTGACGCCGCAGATGGCGGTTTATCGACAGTCTGAACAGCCTCCTTTCGGAGGCTGTCTGTTTGTTGATTACTTGCTTCGGCAGGCTGCCGAAAAAACGTCAGCTGCCGGAAAGCACTGTTTAGTTTGCAAGACCTGCCTTTGCGATACCCTCTGTAAAGTATTTCTGAAGGAATACATACATGATGATGATCGGGGCAATCGCGAGCAAGCAGCCTGCTTCCATCCATACGACAAATTCAGTAGCATTTCGAACCTCGCCGTAAAGGTGCATGGAAATAAGGGGTACTATACCGTCAATCTTCAGAGAGATAGTATTTCCCTTTGTGAAGTACATGGAGGATACATAGTAGTCGTTCCAGTACCATACGATAGAGAAGATAAATACCGTCAGGAAAGAGCTTGCCGCATTGGGCACCATAACGCTGATAAAGGTCTTGAACGGACCGCAGCCGTCAAGGTAAGCAGCGTCCTCAAGCTCCTTGGGAAGTCCGCGGAAGAACTGCCTGAACAGATAGATAAACAAGCCTGCGCGGATACCGTTGCAGAACAATGCAGGAATGTACATCGACCAGTTGGTATCTACAAGGATTAAAGAATCGCCGAGCATTGCATTGAACAGACCGAAGATATCGAAATATCTGAACTGCATATACTGCGGAATAAGGATGATCTGCGTAGGAACGATGATCTGAAGGATTACGATACCAAACAGCAGGTTCTTACCCTTGAACTTAAATCTCGCAAAGCCATAGCCCGTCAGTGCGCAGGTACCTACCTGAAGAACGGAGGATACTATGTTAAGCACCAGCGTGTTCCACAGCGTAGTGGGATATTCAATAGCTTCCCATATCTCCTTGAAGTTCTCAAAACGTATAGTCTTGGGAATCCACATTACAGACGGGTCGTTCATCTCTGACTGAGGACGCAGAGATGTCGCGATCATATACAGAATGGGGTACAGAATTACGAACGACAGACCGAATATGATGATAAATCTGAAAAACGGCCATACCATGTTGGATATTCTGCGCCAGAAAATGTAGCGATAGTGCTTCTTTTCCTTATCTGTATAGTGACGGTAGTTGAGGATGATATCAAGGTTTGAAACCTGATAATCATCTTTCTTTTTCGTCTTTTTTACCTTTTTCTCTTTAACAGGTTCCACAGCGTCGGCATTGATATCTGCGATGGTTTCTGCAATGCTTTCGGTGGATGTGTCTGTTACCTGTGCCGCAGTAATGGTTTCGCTCTCTGGAGCGGATGTTACGTTTTCAGCAGGCTGATTAGCAACATTTGCATTTTCCTCAACGGGAATACCGTTTGTGTTTTCTGTCACTTCTCTAACCTCCTTAATCGTTCTCGTAGAATACGAACTTATTTACCAGTACAGTGATAAGTGCAAGGCAGGCACCGATGATAGCAAAGTAGATCCATGCAAGCGCCGCAGAGTAGCCGTACTCCCAATCACGCGAGAGGTTAAGAACGTATTCCATTACCTCGTTATCTGTCGATACGAATGCATCAATGATGGTGTATACGAGGTTTGAAAGAATCATCGGGCTGATATACGGGAATGTGATCTTCCAGAAGAATTCCCATGATGTCGCACCCTCCATCGCTGCCGCTTCCTTTGCAGAGGGCGGTATCGTCTGAAGTGCGGACAGGAATATCAGGATCTGGATACCGGAGTTCCATACAAGGTTAAGTACGTCACTGGTGATATCCTTGATAACTTCCGTAAAGGTCTGGTTGATGTTATAGATACCGATGAACTCCATCAGCTCCGAAACAAGGTCTGTCTTGAACAGTGTGCTGAACTGGGAAGCTTCCGAGATACCCTGCGAAGCCATATCACCGTTGATTACGCTGATAACGGGACCGGTCGCGATAAGCACCGGCAGGAAGAATATCGAACGAGCGAGTGTTCTTCCTCTGAACTTCTGGTTCAGAATAACCGCGATAAACAGCGAGAAAATCAGGATTACTATGGACTTAGGTCCGATATCCGCAAGCGAAGCAGTCAGCTTCGGCAGGAAGTTCGTATCGCTTGTGAACGCCTTTATGTAGTTTCCGAAGTCGTTCCACTCTGTATAGATACCGGCAGTTGTCATGCCGTGCAGCAGCGCGTCATCCTTTGCAAAAAGCTGCGTGCTGGACAGTGAGTACCACAGAGATGTGATTACCGGAATAACGAACAGCCACAGGGTTCCTATTGCCCAGAGAGCAATAAATCCGTAGCCGTAAAGGCTCTTCTTGCGCTCGTAGGAGATCTTAGTTGTCTTGATTTTGCGCTGAACCTTTTCACCGTTCATCCTGCGCACATCGACCTCCTCGTTTGCCGCGTTGAAAAGTGCGGCAGCCGCGGTGTTGTGGGCGGATACTCTCTTAGGTGCAGGCGCCGCCTCTTCCTCGACAGGCGCCGCAATGTCTTCTGTTGCAGGAGCGTCAGCTAACTCGGTAGAAGCATTGGCGATTTCTTTGGTGTCAACCTCAGCGTCCCCTGCAATGTCGAAATTTCTTTCGTCACTCATCAGTCAGTTATCGCTCCTTTCATTTCTGATTCGGCAGGGTAACAGCCTTGCCGTTTATCTTGAGAGTCATGTTCTCAAGGTCTGCCTCCATCACAGTGCCATCGGAGAATGTTGACTTGATTGTGGTCTTTGTCACATACTCGAAGCCGGTGATCGTCTTATCCGAAAGCGGCCGTACATATTCCTTGATGAACTTGTATTCATCGGCTGCAATGTCAAGCCAGCCCTCATAATAGGTGTAGAACAGTGTATCATAAGCGCTGTCAGTGAACTCGTTGGGGTTCTCGTACATCATTTCGTAATGAAGAGGAGTACCGGTAACAACGGACATCAGGAACAGCTCGTCTGCACCGGAGCTTGCGTTCTTTGCCTTTGTTGTATACGGCAGATAGCCGTGAATTACGATCTCGTAGAAGGGGATGTCATAATCGTATACATCAAAGTTGCTGCTGTACATCGGAACGTTTCTTACGAAGTCCACATATTTGAGTGCGTAGTCGTTGCACGCATCCGCAACAAAGGTAAGTCCGCTGTCCTTTATCATCTGGTAGCAGGTCTGAAGATTAACCACTGCCTGATGTCTGGATGTCTTCTTGTTTGTATTTGCGGTAAAGTCGCTGTACAGCATATTTGTTGCCTCTTCGAGGGAAATCGCTGTCAGACCCTGTCTGCTGTAATCTGCCACAAGCTTCTCTACTGCCTTGGTATAGTATGCAGGCGTCAGAATATACCAGCTTGTTCTGGTGTCATGCGGAGTACCGAATGCACGCTCATACTCATTCTGCGTAGCATACGCCTTGGTTACGCGTATGCAGGAACCGCCTGTCTTTGTAAAGCCGTTGCCCGATCTTTCGTACTCCTGAATATCAACGCTGGGAACAAGAGTAGCGCCTACGCTGTTGCAGAAATCAGCAAGAGAAGCGAACGCTTTCTGTCCTCCAAGAGAGCTTGCAAAGTCAACTCCCACCGAAATGCGGTTTGTGATACCTGCCTTGTTGAAGTCCTCGTAAGTAACGATCATATCATCAACGCCGCGGTTTGAAAGCTCCTGAATGATGAACTTTGCCTGCTCATAGGTCGTTGCAGCTGTCTGAAGTGAAACAGGGAAGCCGGCAACCGACTGCCTCTTTACCGTTCCGCCAAACAAATCAAGATAGAACGGAGCGGAATCCGAGAAGCCCTTTGATTTGTTGAGTGTGCCGTTATCAACAAGATACTGCTGATAGCGATGTGCAACATCAACATAATCAACGCCGTCTTTTGCGATGGGATAATACTGAACAGTAATTCTGCTTTCGGGTATCTTGTTGACTTCATATGCCTTAAGAGCCGCATTGCTCTGACCCATATAGTAGGAGTCGGCAGAGCGGAGATTGAAGTCGAACCAAGCGGAATTGTACGCTGACGCGTCCTGACCGTTGACGCTGGCTCTTGCAGTCGCATAAGCGGAGCCCTCGGAAATAACGGCGAGAAGCGCATTGTCTTCCTTTACGATACCCATAACAGGCAGATACGCCTGCTCGGTCTTTGCAGGAGCAAGGTCCTGGCTTATAGCAACATCTCTGCCATACAGCGGCTGAGAGTAGCTGATCGTCTTGTTCTTTCCGTTGTTGAAGTTGATTACAGCGCCCGAGCCATCGGGAGTAATAAGGTAACCCTCCTCGCTGGGGGAACCTGCGCCGAGGTCTTTAAACAGGCTTAACACAACTACCGAGCGGATACTCTCCGCGGTGTCGCCCTGCATCTCGGTTTCAACGATCTCATCAACGTGTACCGAGACGTCAAAGTGATCGTCCACCAGCACAACGGAGAAAGGTAACGTGATTCCCTCGTTTGCGAAAACGCAGGTTGCCTTAAAGCCGTTATCTATCTTCTCAACGGTTGTCTGTGCGTCAGCATAGGATCTTACAGTCGTTTCGGGAGCCTCTGTGTCTGTAACCTTTACGGACTTTACCACCAGAGGGGATTTCAGACCGTCAAGGTTAGAGCCTTTTGCTCCGCCGTCATAGCTTGCGTTATAGGGATTGCTCCACCAGAAAAATCCGGTGTCCTTATCCTGTACCGCGAAAGAACCACAGCTTTCATTCACATAGAGCGCATTGTGTGAGTTTTCTGCATAGAGCTTATAGTCCGCGAGAGCCTGCTCCTCAGTGATCGGAGCCGCAGCAGGTGCGGAGACGCCCTCTTCCTCCTCAAGGTCTTCTGTGGACTCTGCCGTTTCGGCGCCGTCCGAGTTGACCTCTGTGGTAGCCTCTATGGTTTCAGACATCGCAACGCTCTGTCCTGCCGACAGCACCAGTGCTGAGCAAAGCACGCCGGCAAGTATTTTCTTGCGTAATTGAAGCATTTTTACACCACCATTTTCAATATTCAAAGCCTTAGTAAATGTTAATTGGATTTAAGCTTTTGAAGCTCTTTCTTTATCTGATATCTTTCAAAGGCAGTGTAGGATGCGATCACGATAGCCGCAACGGCAACGATAACGCCGATGAATATCAGTATAAGTACCGTCGGTTCCAGATTGGAGAAACGATACAGAAGCTCGGTATAGATAGAGTAGATAAACACATATACCTGCTGGAAAAGAGATACCAGAAGCACGAGCAGTATTATGATCACGACCATAGCAAAAACAGTGATGAGCATAAACAGCAGCGTTTTAGGGATTGAATACTGGTGAACTGTTTTCATGCCGGAAATCAGCAGCACCGCCGTCCATATAATTGTAAGATATGATACAAATACAATAAATGCGGACTCTGTTCTTAACAGACAGTTACTGAGAATTATATTGATTACCTTACCAATCAGCATGGGGACAAGAGCATACGCGGAATTTACGCAGATATTCTTCATTGTACCCTCACCGTCAAACAGTGTGCACAACGCCCAGTTGCCGATTACCCATGTGAAGAACAGAACGATCGTCTGTATCACGATAGGAACAATGTTAAAAATCTTTACATAATGTGTGTTGAAGAGGAAGCCTGTCATAAGCTGTTCGCATACGCTTATGATGAAGAATAATGCAACTATCACCATTGCGACCTTCATGTTGTAGGCTTTCTTCCATCTCAGGTCCTCAAAGCCCTCGAAGGGATGCGCCATGATGTAGAACGGCCATTTCCAAGCCGGCATCTCCAGATCAAATCTCATGGTTTACTCCTCCCTTCCCTTATTCTGTGCCTTGAACAGACGCTCTGCCTCGGCACGCTTCTTTGCCTTCATCCTGCCTCTTACGGAAGCAATTACATATACCGCAGCAAACAGGGCAATGATTATCAGAGCAATGAAAGTGAAGTTATCCCTTACAAAGTCCATTCTCCAGCCCTTGAATGCGTCGTTGTATCCGCCTCTGGAGTTGTACTCGAAGTACTCCATTGCCTCCTCGTACATACCCTCGTTGAGGTACGCGTTACCAAGACCGATGTAAGCCAGCCAGTAGTTGGAGTCGCGTCTGATGACCTCTTCCCACGGAACGCGCGCTTCTTCGTACTTGCCTCGGTTGAACAGCGTGATCGCTTCGTGAACGATCGAGCCGAACTCAGTCTGCTTGAACGCTGTGATGCTTGCCTTACGTCCGTCAAGCACGTATACATTCGTTCCCATGGTCTCAACTGCGTTTACGGTTCTGAATGTACCCTTCTGCGAACCGATGCCGCCGAAGATGAAGAGCAGGTTACATTCGTTATCGTACTGGAACACACGGCCTGTCTTGAGGTCAAGCAGGTTGATCGTTCCGTTTTCGCCGATATCCACGTCGGTTATCTGTGACGAGTAGGTCTGTCCGCGATAGTACTTTGTAAGGTAGTCGCCGAACGTATAGTCGGAATAACCGAGGTTGATAAAGATGTTTGTACCGGCGGAATTAAGCTTTTTGATTACGTCGGTTTCTACCGTTTTTGATTCGGTAACGGTGTAAATGAAGTTGTCGCTGTCGATATCGAAGTTTGAAATCTCGACCGGAACGTTCTTCTTCATCTTTTTGATCTGCTCGCGGTTGAAGATAAGCTTCCAGAATGCGTTGAGCAGAACGTCCGCAGTTGCCTCTACTCGGTTTGCACCAAAGTAGCCGTTGAAGTCGCCGTTTTCGGAGAATACAACTGCGCCCTTTGTGATGGACTTGATACAGATATATACGTTATTTGCGGCGTCTACCAGCACCTTGCTGGGATTGAAGGTTGTAGAAGCGTCGTAGACGTCCGATTCGGGACGAGTATAAACGTGCTTGACCCTGCCGACTGCGTCAAGACCCTCACCCTGAATTGTAAAGGATACTACGCGGTCGTTTGCGTTATCCGCAACATATACGGTATCATCGTCGTCAACGAACACGCCGGAGGGACCGTCGAAATATATGTCTGTAATCTTTTTATAATTGGTGTCGGTTATCTCACCCTTGCTGCGCTTGGTTTTCTGAATATCAAGCCAATCCTCGACATCGGAAAAATCAAGAGAGCTGACAACTGCAATAAGCTCGAATTTGTCGTCTGTAACAACTATTCTTCCCTTGCCGTCATTCTGTGAGCTTGTATATGCTGTATCGGCGATGTATACCTGATGCTTTTCGGAAACGAACATATCGCCCGGCTCCTTAAGATCACCAACACCGATATCTGCGCCGGTAATTACCTTATCGACAACATAGCCGTTCTGCGAGGGAACAGGGTCGCCCCACCAGTCGTAGTTATAGCCGTCATAAGGCTCGTCGGCATACGCTACGCAGGACATAAGCATAACGCCTGCCATTACCGCAGCAGCAGCCCGCACTGCTATGCGTTTAATTGATGGCACTCAAAATCATCCTTTCGTTATTAGTATAATCAATCCTTAAGACCTGAGTGAGCCATCGTTTCAACAACGTTGGATTGCAGGATAAGGAACAATATCATCGGTGGTAACATCAGCACAACGACCGTTGCCGACGATACGCCGGTACGGGCGATACCTGCCGCAGCTATCTGCTGCATAACGATCGGTATCGGCTTCAGCTGCTCACTGTAAACGAACAGATAACCTGTGATCTGCCATGCGCCCTGGAAAGCGAATATCATCAGGGTCAGCCATGCAGGCTTAACATTCGGCATTACGATCTGCCAGCAGACTCTCAGGTGGCTTGCACCGTCAAGCTTAGCTGCTTCGATCATACTCTCGGGAATCTGACCCATGAACTGCTTCATAAGGAACAGACCCATAGGCGTTGCTATGTAAGGAAGTGTAATAGCCCAGTAGGTATCGATCATTCCCAAAGCTGCCATTACGATGTACTGTACGATGTATGTAACTGAGGATGTGAACAGCAGGGCAATTTCGATTACCTTGTTCATTGCCTTTACGCCGGGAGCCTTAACCTTTGCAAGCACATAAGCCGCGGAGGATGAAAGGAACAGCTGCGCGATAGTTACAACAACAGATACAAACACAGAGTTGAAAACGTATCTTGAGAACGGAACATCAAGGCTGCCGGCAACCTTGAGCATATCCTCGAAGTTCTGGGAGGTCGGACGCTGAACATAAAGCTTCGGAGGGAACACGAACAGCTCCTCAACGGGCTTTATCGACTGGATAACAGACAGGTAAATGGGGAAGAGCATGAACAGACCAATAAGGCAGAGAATAATGAAAATCGCAATGTCGCCGCCTCTTGAGCCGCCCCATCTCTTTCTTCTTTGAATTATTCGCATTTTCTGTCCTCCTTAAGTATCCAAAATTCCGCTCATCGCCTTGCGGATCACGTTGTTAACCAGCATCATGACGATGAAGAGCAGGAAGCAGACAGCGCAGGCATAACCCATCTCGTAACGGATAGAGCCGTAGTCGAACGCATGAGTCATTATGGTGTGTGCCGCATAGTCCGTAGAGGGGAACGCCGTCAGCGAACGGCCGATATCACCAGCCGTAAAGGATGCTGTGATCTGCATAACTGCGGCGAACAGAAGCTGCGGTCCCATGCTGGGGATAGTGATGTAAAGAAGCTCCTGCCAGCGGTTCTTGATACCCTCGATAGCGCCTGCCTCGTAGCCGGACTTGTCAATACCCTGGAAGCCCGCACGAAGCGAAAGGAAGCCTGCACCCAAGGACATCCACATCTGCACGATGATAACGCACATCAGGATGTATCTTGCGTCAGTCAGCCACTGCTGCGGACCCTTGATGATACCGAGATCCATCAGCGTGGAGTTAAGGAAGCCGTAGGTATCGCCGGAGAAGATGAGCTGCCATGTGGCGAAGATGTTACCTGCCAGTGTGGGCGCATAGAAGATGTAGGTGAACACCGTTTTAAGCGCGCCCGGCATCTCGTTGATAAGCCATGCAAGCAGGAAGCATAGAATGTAGCTCACCGGACCTGTAATAATAGCGAATACAAGAGTATTCTGGATAGCAATAAGGAATACGTCATCCTGAAGGAACAGAGTATAGAAGTTGCTTAAGCCTACCCATGTCGGGAACTGAACCATGTTGAAGCTGGTGAAGCCGATAGGCAGGGAAATAACGACAGGTATACCTGTGAATATCAGGAAGAGTACGAAGTACGGAAGTGCAAGGATATATGCGCTGCCGTTCTTCTTGACTTCACGCATCGTATAGCGAAATTTACTGTCTTCGATATACTGCGATTTTTCTTTACCGAACAAGCTGATTCCTCCTAATTTTTAATGTGAGAGCTTTCTCTCTCCCCTTGAAGCGGGGAGCATCATCCCTCTTCTTCGTAATATCCAAGCTCTTTCAGCTTTCTTACGATCTCGGAGTTGATATCTCTGTTGTAAGAGCTGAGCTGATATCTCGGGTTCTTCTGGTTGTTTACAACCGCTCTGAATGCGTTGTATACATTTCGTGTAACAGCGTAAGAAGCGGGGATAATCGGAACCTCACGGAGGTTCATCATCTGATCGTTGATCTTTTCGTACTCGGCGGTGGACCAGTTAAGTCTTGAAAGCGCCTCGACATTTGCGGTATCATAGCGTCCGAGCGGACCCATGATAGCCTCGATCGTTCTGCCGTACTCTACCTGAGTTTCGGTGCTTGTGAACCACTTGATGAAATCCCATGCAGCGTCCGGATCCGAGCAGGACTTGAAGATAACAGCGCCTGCGGAGCCCGAGTTTGCGGTATAGTCGAGGATCCGGTTGCCGTTTTCATCATATCTGTACGAGCCGGGAACATGAGTGAAGTTCCACAGACCCTTAATTTCGGGAGCAGCTACGTTCAGCTGGTTGTAGAATGTGTAGTTCTGAATGCATATCGGCATCTCACCTGTTCTGAAACGTGTAAATGCGTCATATGCCTGGTCAAAGTCGTATACGGTATAGAACTTTGTCCACTTTGTAAATGCCTCAACGGCAGCCTCTGTATCAAATGTGGTTGCTGTATAGTTATCGTTATAGAAAGACTGTCCCGTCTGGTTCATGAGAAGTACGAATGTGTTGCCTGCGTCAAATACCTGAGAGGAAACGTTCGACGGGAGGATAAGTCCAACCTCGAGGTATTTTCTCTGAAGGTCGGGGAGCATATCAATAAGTGCATTCCACGACTCGGGAGGATTGTCATAACCCAGCTCCTCAAGAACGTCCGTGCGGTAGAACAGCATCGGGAAGTTCTGCGTCAGCGGAACTGCATATATACCATTCTGGAACTTATACAGCGTTGTAACATCATCCGTGAATCTGGAGAAGACCTCCTCGTGGTCGCCGAAGTCCATCATGTTGTACAGCAGACCTCTGGACGCACATACAACGGGGAAGTCGCCGCCGATAAACAGCGCGATCTCGGGACCCTTGCCTGCAAGAGTTGCCTCAAGCACGGCACCCTGTACAAGGCTGATAGCTATCTTTGTACTTCTGTTGGGATTATAGCCGGAGCTTACAAGCTCGTTTACTACGGTAGCCTGGTCACGACCGAGAGAAACCCAGACGTTAAGCGCCTTTGTGGTAGTATCGGAGATTGTCGTATAGTCCTCGAAGAAAGAGCCCACAAAAGCTCTGAAGCCGAATGCAAAGGATTTGAAGAAGTTGGACTTTGCATTCTTGTACTTGTCGTGAACGGTCTTTACCTCGATATAATCAAGCTCAAGCGGCTGGTCGCGGTAGTCGCGCATCCACGCGGATACCGAGGAGATCTGATCCTTGATGCTGGAGAGCATTACGGGAATATCATCGGGGTCTTCGATCGCCATCTCAAGGATAACAGCCATTGTCTGGAGGGTGGAAGCCTCTGAGCCCTCGCCGGTCAGCGCCTCAATGCCTGCCTTCTCTGCATAGAGCGTATCCACTGCGTGCTGAAGCACATCGATAAGCTCGGGGATCTGCTCATCAAGGAAGTAGTCGTTGAACTCATCGGGGCTGGGACCTGTGATCATGAGTATTCGTCTGTAATAATAGTTAAGCTCGAAGATAAGGTCGTCAAGACGCTGCATAACCTCGCCGATATCGCCGGGGATAGCCTCAAGCATTATCTGATGCTTTTTGCCTGCCGTGAGATACAGATATATCGGCTCGCCGGCAGCGTCGCACAGCTCTACTGTCTGCCAGTCGGGGTCATACTGAATCTTGACATCGTCAAGCTCCTTGCAGGGAACAACGCCGTCTATATATACGCGCCTGTTGGAGAAGAAGCCGCGCATTTTGCTCTGACGTGCCTTGAGCTGCACTGAATAATATCCGTCGCTGGGAACCTCGAACTCATAGCAGATGGATTGTGTTGCCTGATCCCATGTATCCGTACCAATTGTGTTATAGCGCTTGTTTACGGGGTGGTTAGGCTGGTGCATACTGCTGACATTGTAGTCGGTTCTGTCATATGTAGGATAAAGAGTAGAAGCGGATGTATACAGCGGCGCCTCAGCCTCGATAAGGATTGCCTGATTGTCGCTGAGTGCAGGAGTGTTTTCGATATCTGACTGCGACGGTGCTATCGAAGCATAGTCGGGAAGCTCCTCGCTGTTGAAGAAGCGCATACCCTTTATATAGAGATTTGTCTTTATTGCCTCAAGTGTGATAGTGTGTGAGCCTTCGTCAAGGTAAAAGAAATACGGCGTATTGATAAGTCCGTCCTTGTCCTTTATCGGATAAGTTACCCAACAGTCATACTCCACCTGCGGAGGACGCTTCTGGTTCTTTTTGCGCTCATCGAATTCGATGCTTGTCTGGCTGTGCCAGTAGCGGTCAAGCTCAACAAGCTTTACTTCGTCAAAAGGATTCTTGCCGTCGATTTTCAGACCAACCTCAACAGTGGTGTTCTGTCCCGCAACGGGGTAATAGAACATCTCGAGATTGTAAAGACCGGCTGTCTCGACGTTGAAGCTCCACGAAACAGCGCCCTTGCTGTCGAACCATGCAACGCAGTCCTCTTCGCCCTGAAAATCCTTGATTTCTACGTCAACGCCATCTGCAGTGTAGTTTTGTACATCCACTACTACATCTTTCATTGGCTTTGGTGCATCCGCGTGATTTTCGATATAGCTCTTATACGCGTTTGCCTTTGATGTCATGCCGACATTTTCGGCACTTACCGATGATGACCCACTGGCACCTGCGCTGTTTTCAGCGGCGGCGCCGAAAGTCATCTGAAACTGAACGGTTGTTGCCGCCATCATTGCTGACATGAACAATGATGTTATCTTCTTCAGCTTCATACCTTGCTTTTTTGCCACAGTATTATCCACCTTTCATACTTACTGTTTTGCAGCATATCAACATCGGGTCTCTCCACTCCCGATCAAGATACAATTGATGTCCTCACATACGAGGGTAAATGCATATCCTGCCGTCCTCCAGCTCAACGCGGACTTTATCTCCGCCCTTAAGCCCAAGCTCTTCAAGATACTCCTTTGGAATTTGCAGTCTTCCCGCACGGTCGAGTACCGAAAGTTCCTCATGACCCGTCGCTGCCGCCTCTTCTGTCAGCTGACCGAAGGACTTGACTGCACACGCCCTGCGCACAAGCTCGGTTGAGGTCTTGCCGTCTCTGATGGCAACGACCCTGTCGATTTGTGCCGAAAGCTTTGTATCATGCGTAACTATAATTATCGTTACGCCCATGACCTTGTTTAAATCGCGGAAAACATCCAGAATAAGCTTTGCCGTTGCAGTATCGACAGAGCCTGTCGGCTCGTCCGCAAGCAGTAGCTTCGGATTGTTGGACAGCGCGATAGCGATAGCAACTCTCTGCTGCTCGCCGCCTGACATCTGGTCAAGCCGGCTGTTCTTTCTGTGAGAAAGACCGACCATATCCAGCAGCTCTGCGGCTCTCTGCTTTCTGCCGGAAAAACCGGAAAGCAGCAGCGGCATCTCAACATTCTGCTGCGCCGACAAATAAGGAATCAGGTTGCGCGCATTATTCTGCCACACAAACCCGACCGTATTCCGCTTATATTCTATAAAATCCTCTTCGGTGAACTTTAGCATATCCTTTCCGTCAACGAAAAGGCTTCCTGCCGATGGTCTGTCAAGTCCGCCGAGCATATTCAGCAGCGTCGATTTACCGCTGCCGCTCGCACCGACTATACCCATCAGCTCGCCGCGTTCGACCGTCAGGTCAAGCCCCTGAAGTGCCATGACCTCGACATCGGTGGACTTGTATATCTTCACCATGTTATCCGCCTGTACCATGACGTTTTCGGGCGGTGCCAGCAACACTTTTTTAGGCATCCGAAACCTCCCCGCCGACGTCTGCGCCGTTAACCGTGATATCGCTGATTACCCCGTCTTCAAGCGTGTAAACGATATCAGCGACCTCCATCATGGAGGTATCATGCGTTGTCATAACGATTGTCAGGTCGTTATTTTTCACAAGCTCCTTAAACAGATTCATCACCGCCAGACCCGTTGGGTAATCGAGCTCTGCCGTAGGCTCGTCGGCGAAGATGATTTTTGGCGACACCGAAATTGCTCTCGCGATTGCGACGCGCTGCTGTTCACCACCGGACATCTCGCCCGGTCGGTGGTGCATACGCCGCTCAAGCCCGACTTGAACCAGCGCCTGCTTTGCACGCTCTACGCGCTCGCGATATGGCATTTTTGTTAGTCTTAGCGCGAATTCAACATTTTCGAATGCGGTCATGGTTGATATAAGCGCGACTGATTGAAATACAAACGCCATTTCCTTGCGGCGAAGCTTATCTCGCTCTGCGTCGGACAGCTTTGTGATATCGTGGTCCTCAGCGCCGAACAGCACTTCTCCGGAAGTTGGGCGGTCAAGCGCGCCCATGATATTTATGAGTGTAGTCTTACCCGACCCTGAGCGCCCTCTTAGCACCGAGAGCTTGTTCGGCTGAATCTGCAGGTCTATACCCTTCAGGGCGTGAACGACGCTGCCATCGCCAAGCTCAAAGTCCATGCAGACCTTTTTTGCTTCAATAATATAGTTCATGTCAAGCCTTTCGTCCGCAAAATTAGGTGTTATTTTCACCTAGGCATAACACCACTATCATACATATCGTACTAATTATATCAAATTTATACGCGGATGTCAATAAGATTTGAATTTTTTTATGCAATATAGATAAATAGTCTGTTATGATTATTTTATGTTCAAATTTTTATTATTAGCATTGCTGCTTTCTATATTTAGTGATTTCGACTACATTTCGCATTTTTTGCTACTAGATATTGTTCATTATGAGAAATGCGAACATCTCACATATAACCCTTGAATTTGCTTCGGCAATATCCACAAAAATCACAGAATAAATATGTCACAAGTGCATGAATGCATTTTTGACATTCGGAAGCTGTTGAAAGTGAGAGAGTTACTGCATATATTTACTATGGCTATTCGATTGTGATAAGTAATGCGGAGAAAACAAAAACCTCCCCTATCGGGGAGGTCAATGTTTAATCAGAATAGAAGATCATTCAGCGATTGAATTACTTTCTCTTCTTAGCAACTACGATAGCTGCACCAGCGAGCATAGCAGGAGCAACTGCGAGAGCGATACCTGTGGGAACGTTTGTGTTCTCCTCGCTTGTATCAGTTGTGTCTGTGGGATCCTCTGTGTCGATGATGCCGGGATCCTCAGTAGTCTCGATGGGCTCATCAGTTGTCTCGATGGGCTCGTCTGTTGTGATATCCTCGTTGCCGTTATCAGCAGCAAGAACAACAGCAGCTGCTGCAGTAGCGTCAACGTCAGCCTCGAAACCAGCAGCAGGTGTCAGAGCTACAGAGATATCATCATCAGCAGCGCCGTCAACAGTGTAGGTCAGAGTCAGAAGAACTGTGCCGTCAGCAGCAGCCTCTGTGCTAGCCCAAGCGAATGTGTTGTTTGCGAAGAAACCGCCGCCGATAGCAACGCCTTCAACGAGTGTGAGGTTCTCAGAAGCAACTACAGAGAACTGTGTGCCGGGGAGTGTCATGCCGTTAGCGATAACCTCAACAGTGATTGTCTCGCCTTCAACAGCGTCATTTGTGATAACAGGTGCGATAGCAGCGGATGCAGCGATAGCTGTCAGAGAAAGAACAGCAGCAGCAACGCCGAGAGATAAAATCTTCTTCATATTATTTTCCTCCATAAATTTTTTTGTTTATATAATCAATCCCATTGCCGGAGCCGAAGCTCCGGCGTGGAGATTAATCACAAAACGTGAAAGTGATCAGTTCAACGGATTAAAGAGTACCGTTAACAATTGCGATCAGGATTGCAGAAGCATCGAGAGCGTTTACAGTACCATTGCCATCGTAGTCAGCAACAGCTGCGTCAACAGTAGCAATACCTACGTTAGCCTGCAGGATCATAGAAGCGTCGAGTGCGTTAACAACGCCGTCGCCGTTTACATCACCGAGCTTAGCTGTAGGAGTGGTCTGCTTTGTGATCTCGTCCTCGAGAGCCTTGAAAGCCTCGTGGAGAGCTCTGTGAGATGTGTTCATACCATCCTTGTAGTATACATAAGAGCTCTTGCCTGCAGTTACAAAACCAGCGAGACCAGCAATTGACTTAGCATTGTTGGAGTCAACTGTGATTACACGGTTGTAGGGCTGGAATACTCTATCAACGGAGAATGCAGCATTCTCTTCGTAGTTAGCAGCGTCGCCGCCCCAGCTCTCTGCAGTTACAACGATTGTATCGGATACTGTGGACAGAGCGTAAGCTGTGTTGTCGATAGCTGTAAGCAGAGCGTCTGTAGCCTCGAGATCACCGTCATCGATCATAGCGCAAACCTCAGCGATTCTGTTGTAAACATCGCCAAAGCTGTACTTCATAGCCTCGTACTCGTTCTTGAGCTGGTTGAGACCCTCAAGGTGCTCAATGAATGCGCCTGTAGTAGCATTGACCTTGTCAGCACCGCCGTTGAGCATGTTGTAGATTGTTGTAGAGCTCTCATAGTAGTCGCCGTTGGAAGAGAAGCCTGCATTGTAATCCTTGTACTTCTTGTTGGAGTTAGCCTTACGCAGCCAATCGATTGCGTACTGACGGAGCTCAACAACGTCGTTGTGGGACTCAGCGAAGATAGCAGCCTCACCGGTCTTGTCAGCGTAGTCATAAGCCTCATCAATCAGCTTCTTAACGTCAGCCTTTGTGTACTTAGCGCCTGCAGCAGCCTCGTATCTATCCTGGATAGCGTAGGAGAGGTAACGGTAAACGAGAGCCCACTCCTTAGCGTTGCCCTTAGCACCGTCAACAACTACACCTGCGTCGTCGATAGCGTAAATGCCGCTGTAGGTACCAGCGAGGTACTCTGTAGCGATTGTGTAAGCTGTATCGAAGTCAGCGTTGTAGTAAACGTCTGTTGCGGGGTAAATTGTCAGTGCCATTGCATTGCCGGCGAACTCGGAAGAAATTGTCTTCTTGCCGTCAGCCAGTGCGATAGGCAGCTTATCATCATAACCGGTCTCTGTTGTCTGTACGAGCTCAACGCCTGTATCAGGATCTCTTTCAACAGCAGCTGTAACATCAGCAGCAGCTACATTGATGAGAGAAGAGATATCGAACTTTGTGTTAGCAGATACCAGCTTGTATGTTGTGGACTTGTAATCAGCAGGAGCTGTGCCTGTTGCGATTGCACGAGAAGTATCGTAAACGCCGTCAACAACAGGGATGTAGAGCTTAGCGCCTGTCTTGATTGTCAGAGCAGCGTCTGTAACTCTTGCAACGGGCTTGCCCCATCCACGCTCTGTATCAACGAGAGACTCAACAACATTCCAGTAGCCGTATGCGCCAACGGGAGTAGCTGTGTAGTCAACGAGATCAACAGAACCATCAGCAGGATCAACTGCCTCGTACTGGATCTTGTCTGCGCCTGCAACTGCTACGATATCAGCGAGCAGATCCTCAGCAGAAGAAGCCTTGAACTCGTATACCATGTTGCCGTGATACTTGTCGAGCAGGCTCTTAACGCCGGACTTTGTGGACTTGTTAACAGTGTCAACCTTCCAAGCCTTAGCAATGATTACAGCGTCCTTAGCTGCATTGTAAGCCTTAACGATCTCTTCGCTGGAAGTCTTGGAGAGAGTCTTGATGTTGTCGAGATCCTCGTACTTAGCGTTGATTGTAGCGTTGAGGTTGAGCATTGTGTCCATAAGCAGACCGTATGTCATTACGTTACCCTGAACTGCCCAGAAGTTACCGGTAGAAAGGTCAGCCCAACCCTCGATTGTACCGAGTCTCCAGCTCTCATACTTGTACTGCTCAGCGATAAGTGCCTCGTACTCCTTAAGAGCGGATCTGAACATGGACTTGGAAACTACCTGAAGCTTGTTGAGGCTGTTCTTAGCGTTATCAAGAGCCTCGTAAGCGTCTGTGATATCAGCGGAAGAAGCGGAATCAACAACGCCCTCAGCAGCGTCGTAAGCGTCAACGAGGTTCTGGTAGGAGCCTGCCTCGTAGATCAGGTCGCCGAGATCCTCATTGTAGATGTTGTTGGACTCGTAAATGGTCTTGCATGTAGCAACGAGAGCCTTGAGCTCTTCTGCTGTGTAGATCTTGAGTCTGGCTACTGTAGCCTCTACCATCTTGTATGCAGCTGTGAAGTCATCATCGTCGGAATCAGAGTCAGCGAGGATAGCGTCAGCAGCCTCGAGAGCAGCGAGTACGTTCTCAGCAGAGATTGTACCATAGTCGCCGAGCTGGGTGTTACGGAAGTTCTCACCGTAGGTTTCGTTTACAAGCTTCTCAAGGTCAGCCTTGGACTTGTACTGTGCATCTTCAGCCTGAGCAACAACTGCAACGGATGTAAGAGCCATTACAGAAGCCATAGCGGAAGAAAAGATTCTTCTTCTTAACATAATAGTCCTCCTAAAAAGTTTTGTTTTTTTAAAACATCTCTGAGTTATCGGGCACTCGGATGTGTTAAACGGTAGTAAATTGACCGCTCACTGCCGTAGTCAGCCGAAATTTCAAAAAAGTTTCAAAAAATTTTTGATTTTTTTCGGTTACACTACGGTAGTCACGGCAAGTTGTAAAAAAGTTTCAGAAAAAATTAAATATTTTTAAAATTTTCCGATGTCCGGAGCAATTCCGGTATTAATATGAAGATAAATTACTTTCTCTTCTTGGAAAGGATAGCAGCGCCTGCAGCTACAACTGCAAGACCTGCAACAGCAGCTACGCCCTCAACACCTGTGTCGGGAGAGCCGCCCTTGTTGTCGTTAACGGGAGCGTCTGTGTCAACAGCACCTGTTTCTCCGCCGTCCTCAACATCAACGTCAGTAGAGGGAGCGCCGCCAACGGGATAGCCGTCGCCTGTCAGTGTAACGAGGGGGTTGCCTGCGTCGTCGAGCAGTGCGCACTCGATTACCTGATACTCGGACATACCGTTGTCCCAGCCCTGCATGAAGATGCGGTACTGAACGATGTGGTCGCCCTCGATTGTGTTAAGAGCGTCGTCAAAGTTGAACATTGCTGTCAGCTTGTATGTGTAGTCGCCAACCTTCTCAAGCTGGAAAGCCTTGTCAGCAGCGAGTGTCTCGATGCCGAGATCCTCATCGATAACGCCCCAGAACTCACCCTGAGAGGGCCAGTTGTATGTAGACTTATCTACATCTGTGTGCAGAGAGGTAACGATACCGCCGCCGATTGTGCCGTCCCACCAGAGTCTGTTGCCGTCAGCGCCGAAGCTGTCGGTCTCGGGGATGGTTATGGTAAAGGTAGCGCCGCCGATATCTGTGGGATCAAAACCGAAGTCCTGAGCCAGTGTGGATGTGGGAGCGTCAGCCTCACCTGTGGAAACAACCATGATGCCGTAGTTACCGGAACCGCTGTTCTCGATATAGCCATCGGGGTTAACATTGGAGCCCCAGGGCTTGAAGTTTGCGCTTGCTACGCAAGCAAGTGCGGATGTAGCTACTGCTGCAGCAGCTACTGTAGAAAGAATCTTTGTGATCTTCATAACGAAAAATCCTCCTTAAGATTTTGCTCACCGTCCTGAATAACGGTGAAATATTACCTTAGCTAAGGTTATGCTATGCATCGGGACATAGCTACCCTTGTATATCAATATACCATTTTTGCGCCCATTTAGTCAATGTGCAATTTGTATAAATCTTTGCCAATAATTTAGAACAATTGTGCACATCTCACACAGCCCTCGTGAGCAAGCCGGAAATTTGGCTTAACCATAGGGTTTCGCGGCGTTAAGTAATTTAGCTAACGCTTCGCTGCGCAATGAAAAAAATATGCACGCACAACGAAATTTTTGCCTTTTTTGACATTATTTTTACTGTTTGCGCCGCATTTACTATATAAAATACCTTTAATAATGTAAAATAATCGTCAAAGCACTTGAAATAATTCCTGCTATACTGTATAATATATGTTACGGGAACTCGTTCCCGTAAGCAGCCGACTGGCTGCCGCCGCAAAGCGGCGAACATATATTTCAAGGTTCGCTCAGCCGTCCAACGTTGAGTGCGTGCGGTTTTGCGTCAGCAAAATTTTCTGCCTGCGGCAGAAAAAGGCTGCACATCTCGCACGAAGTGCGCTCCTTATACTGATTTGGAAAACGGCGTGCGGTTCTTATAATATAATAAAGCATTATGCTTTTAACGACGTAAAATGAGAAAGGATTATAAGTATGCCTCTCGAAGAGATAAACAGAGAATTTTCATTTCCCCTGCAAAAGATAGTTGATGAATTCAAGCTTGGCATAGCCTTTATGCCCGAAAACGGCGGCAACAGGCTCATCTCCAGCAACGACACAAACCGTCCCGGTCTCCAGCTTGCAGGCTTTTACGAATATTTCGATAACAAACGCATTCAGGTAATGGGCAATATGGAGTACTCCTACCTTAACGGTCTTGACCCCGAAACGCGCCGCAGCCGTATCGCAAACCTGTTTGAGTATCATTTCCCGGCGCTCATCATTACACGAGACCTTGAGCCGTTCCCCGAGATGACGGAGCTTGCCGCAGAGTGCGAGATACCGATACTCCGCTCGGACGAAAGCACCTCCGTGTTTATTTCAAAGCTGGTTGCGTTCCTTAATCTTCAGCTTGCGCCCAGAATCACACGCCACGGCGTACTTATAGAAATATACGGCGAGGGCGTTCTTATCCTCGGCGAAAGCGGCGTGGGTAAATCCGAGACCGCCATCGAGCTTGTAAAGCGCGGCCACCGCCTTATCGCGGACGACGCCGTAGAGATCAGAAAAGCCTCCAACATTACGCTTGTCGGAAGCTCGCCCGATAATATCCGTCATTTTCTTGAGCTGCGCGGCATAGGAATAATAAATGCAAGGCAGCTGTTCGGTGTGGGAGCGGTAAAGCTTTCCGAAAAGATCAACATGGTGGTCGAAATGGAGCTGTGGAATCCCGAAAAGACCTACGACAGAATGGGAGTAGACACCCACTTTATGACAATCCTCGGAGTCAAGGTGCCGCTGCTTACCATCCCCGTAAAGCCGGGACGTAACCTTGCGGTAATTCTCGAGGTCGCCGCCATGAACAACCGCCAGAAAAAGATGGGCTACAACGCGGCGAAGGATCTGCTTCGCCAGCTTGGCATAGACTCTGACAGCGAGGACATCATGTCCGACCTCAATCTCTGATATAACTGAAAGGAAAATAATGTGATGTACAATATAGGAATCGACCTCGGCGGAACAAATATAAAGGTAGGTCTTGTTGACGAAAACTACAACATCGTATCAAAGGCTACGGCAAAAACAAACCTCCCCAGACCTGCGGAGGAGATCGCAGATTCGATAATAGAAACCGTCTGGGTAGCCCTTAACGAGGCAAAGGTAACCATCGGCGAAGTAAACAGCATCGGAATAGGAACACCGGGCGTTGCAAACCGCAACAGCGGAGTTGTGCTTTACTCCTGCAACCTCGGCTTTAACAACACCGACCTGCGCGCCCTTATCCAGAAGAAGCTTAACAAGGACATCTATGTCGAGAACGACGCCAACGCTGCCGCTTTCGGCGAGGTACTCAACGGCGCAGGCAAGGGCTATAAGGACGTTGTGGTTGTAACTCTGGGAACCGGCGTAGGCGGCGGAATCATCATCGACGGCAAGATATACACCGGCTTTAATTTCTGCGGTGCAGAGCTTGGCCACACGGTGATCAGCTACGGCGGAAGACAGTGCGGCTGCGGCAGAAAGGGCTGCTTTGAGGCATACTCCTCCGCTACCGCGCTTATCAACATGACAAAGGAAGCTATGGAAGAGGACAAAAACAGCAAGATGTGGGAGATTTGCGGCGGCGACATCAACAACGTTGACGGCAAAACCGCATTTGACGGCATGAGAGCGGACGACGCGGCGGCTAAAGGCGTTGTGAATATGTACATCGAATACCTCGGCTGCGGACTCACCAATATCGTCAATACATTCCAGCCGGAGGTTCTGCTTATCGGCGGCGGCATCTGCAAGGAGGGCGAAAACCTCACAAAGCCGCTCAACGAGTTTATCAGGCGCGAGAGCTACTGCATCGACCCCACGCGCTCTACAAAGCTGGACATCGCACAGCTCGGAAACGACGCAGGAATCATCGGCGCAGCATATCTGTATACATTGGCTGATTAAGATAAGCGGTTCACTAAAAACGGAACACGAGCAGTTTTTAGAGGTTCCCATAATAATATTCCACACGGGCGGCTGATTGCCGCCCATACTTGCCACACATTCTGATGCCGGAGGAAACCATCTTGAATTACGCTTCACTCGAAAAGCTCTGCCACGAGCGCAATATTTTCTATGACAAAAATCACGCGCTTGCCGAGCACACCTCTATGAAGATAGGCGGAAAATGCGATATCTTTGTCAGACCCGACGGTGAAGAATCGCTCTGCGGAATAATAAAGCTGTGCCGCAGCGAGGGTATACCGTATTTCATCCTCGGCAAAGGCAGCAATGTTCTTGTAAGCAGCAAGGGCTACCGCGGATGTATAATTCAGATGGGTGCCGATATCGGTGCGGTCAGCGTCAGCGGATGCGAGATCACCGCAGGATGCGGCGCAAGCCTTAAATCGGTCTGCATGGCGGCTCTGCAAAACGAGCTTACAGGTCTGGAGTTCGCCTACGGAATACCCGGCTCTGTCGGCGGCGCTCTTTATATGAACGCAGGCGCCTACGGCGGCGAGATGAAGGATATTGTAGTATCCTGCCGCTACATTGACGAAAACGACGAGCTAAGGGAAATGACCGCGCAGGAGATGGCGCTTAGCTACCGCCACAGCATTTTTGCCGAGAGAGCCTGCATTATTACCTCTGTCACCATGCGGCTTTGCCGCGGCGACAAGGCAGAGATAAAACAAAAGATGGATGAGCTTATGCAAAAACGGAAAAGCAAGCAGCCGCTGGAGTACCCCTCCTGCGGAAGCACCTTTAAGCGCCCCGAGGGCTATTTCGCCGCGGCGTTAATTGAGGAGTGTGGGCTTAAGGGCTGCACGATAGGCGGCGCACAGGTAAGCGAAAAGCACAGCGGCTTTGTTATCAACCGCGGCGGCGCCAGCTTCGAGGACGTTATGCAGCTTGTTGCACATATTAAAAAGACAGTTCGTGAGAAAAAAGGCGTGGAGCTTGAATGCGAAATGCTGATATTGGAGTAATATATGGAATTTGTAATTGTAACGGGTCTTTCAGGCTCAGGCAAATCCTCAGCAGTAAAGGTGCTTGAGGATATCGGATATTTCTGCATTGATAATATGCCGCCCCAGCTGATACCGGACTTTGCTTCTATCTGCAACGGAAACGATGAAATAACAAAGGTTGCCATAGTTACCGATATACGCGGCGGAGCAATGTTCTTCAAGCTTGGCAACAGCATAGCAAAGCTTCATATCCGCGGAATTGATGTAAAGGTGCTGTTCCTTGAGGCGTCGCGCGAGGTGCTTTGCAAGCGTTATAAGGAAACGCGCAGAAAGCATCCGCTTGAAGAAGCCTCCGACGGCGACGTTGCAAAGGCAATCGACGCGGAAATAGAGCTTTTGGGTAAAATCCGCGAAAATGCCGACTACATAGTGGATTCCTCGCTTCTGTCCACCGGACAGCTTAAGGAACAGATCGCAGGTCTGTTCCTTGAAAAGGTTTCCGACGGTATGATGATAAGCTGCATGAGCTTCGGATTTAAGTACGGCGCCCCCGGCGAGGCTGACCTTGTATTCGATGTGCGCTGTCTGCCCAATCCGTTCTACCTGCCCGAGCTTAAAAATCTGACGGGACTTGATAAGGCAGTGCAGGATTATGTCATGAGCTTCGACCAGTCGGTAACGCTTAAGGACAAGCTGCTTGACCTTATAGAGTTCCTTATCCCCCACTATGTCACAGAGGGAAAAAGCCGCTTGGTTATAGCCTTCGGCTGCACGGGCGGAAAGCACCGCAGCGTTACCTTTGCAGAGCAGACTGCTCAGCACCTTAAACGAAGAGATTTCAAGGTGAGAACACTTCACCGCGATATCGAAAAGAAATAATGCTGATATTTCTTTATCTGTATGAAGATTGAAGAATAGTATAATTCCCCGACAGGAGAGGATAAAATGTCATTCTCGTCCGATATCAAAAAAGAGCTGTGCGACATAAAGGAAATGCCTCGCCGACAGATGGCTGCCATGCTGTACGGAGTATTCTTCGCCTCCCGCAGGGACGAGGGCGTGCCGATGGTTCAGACGGAGAAAATGTACCTCATCAATGCCGTAAGACTGCTGTGCGACGCGGTTTTTCCAAACGTCAGGCACGAGGTGGTAAGGCTTGTAAAAAACAGCGGATCTCTCTACACATTCCGCATAAAGGGCGGTTACAAGGAAATAGCCGACGCTTTCGGCGATCTCTCTTTCATCAATTCCGATATCGTATCGGGCAACGACGATGAAAGCGGCGCATTCCTGCGCGGAATTTTTGCCGCCTGCGGCTCGGTCACCGACCCCAACAAGGAGTATCATCTTGAGATAGTTGTTCCCGATAACACAAGAGCGCAGGCGCTGCACGACTTTATCCGCGAGCACGGTATGCCGATAAAGACCACCCTGCGCGCACGCAAAAGCCTTGTACTGTACGCAAAGGAAAGCGAACTGATAGAGGATTTTCTGACGTACATAGGTGCAGCGACACACTCCCTTGAAATAATGCAGGTCAAGATAATGAAAGACTTCCGCAACCGCGTAAACCGCTCGGTCAACTGCGAAAGTGCAAACCTTGATAAGACGGTCGCCGCCGCAGGAAAAAGCATCGAGGACATAGAGCTTATCTACCGCGTTAAGGGAGCGGATTGGCTTAACGATGAGCTTCGCGAGACCGCCGAGCTGCGCGTGGAGAACCCCGAAATGCCATTGTCCGAGCTGTGCGCACAGTTTAAAAAGCCGATAAGCCGCAGCGGACTCAACCATCGCTTAAGAAAGCTGTCAAATATCGCGGCAGAGATAAGAAACGGCAGCTCCGGTTAAGGCGCTGCTTATTATGTGCTCACATCAATCGATTGTTGACAAAAAAATTTAATTGTGATACTATTAAAAAAAGTGCCGCTCTACAGAAAGGACGTGATCTTATGAGTAATCGCTATTGTGAATCCTGCGGCAAAGTCCTTGAGCCCGGTTGTTCGTTCTGTACAAGCTGCGGAGCAAAGCAGGAAGAGGTATTCCAAGCACCGACTTCTTTTTGCTTCTCGTGCGGCAAAGCCCTTGAGCCCGGTTGTTCGTTCTGCACCAACTGCGGAACAAATCAAGCGACTTATAACACTTCAGGCACGACCCCTGCGCCCCGTAATGTGCAGTATGCCTATCAAAATCCCAACCCTGCCGTTCCGCGCAAAAACAACACCGCCACGATCGCACTGATATCCTGCGGAGCGCTGTTAATTCTTGCGGTTATCGTCATGTGCATTGTTTTTGCCGTCAACAGCGGTTCTTCATCCGGTTCATCAGGTTCATCGAGCTCGCACAAATCACATTCCGTTAACCGCGACAATGGCTATAACGACTACAATGATGGCTACGGCAACAATGGCGGCTACAACAACGGAGGAACCAGAAAAATGTGCACCGCCTGTTACGGTAGCGGCATATGTTCTGTATGCGACGGCACAGGTCTGACCCATAACTGGGACGGAAATAAGGTTACCTGCATATCATGCCACGGAACACTACAATGCAAGGCATGCGACGGCATCGGATATTACTACTCATAAATCACATATAGCTAATTGCACTCAACCCCTGAAGCTTAGGCTTCAGGGGTTTCAGATTGTTGAAAAAGTCAAATACCAGACTGGCGAGAAATAGTCAGATGCTAGGAAGCGTTGCTGCGACTAGCCTTTGTGGCTGTCGCAGCGGCGCTGACGCCGCAGATGGCGGTTTATCGACAGTCTAACCCCTGAAGCTTAAAAGCTTCAGGGGTTGTTTACTGTTACTGTTTTCTTGCTATGGCATATTCGTCATTGCTCTCGTAGTAGTGACATTCGGTGTTGGTTCCGCTCATAAAGCGGTACATCTCATCCTCGTCAAGGTTGACAAGGCAGACCCAGCAGTCACACTCCTCATCGTATACATAGTTGGCGCAATCATCACAGTTTGTCATTTTTCTCTCTCCTTTGTTTGCAGCTGCGTTTTCGCAGGATGAAAATATCCCACACAAGGCACACCGCCGCACCTACAGTATAGCATATCAGATCGGCGGCGTCAAATGTCGAGCCAAGCACCGTTGCAATTATCCCTCCCTCGGGGAACATTGCCGAGATATCGGTCAGCTGTATAAGCTCCACTGCCGCCGCAAGCAGCAGCACGGCAGGCGCCAGCCAAAACCTGTCGGGGAAAACCGCCCTCGCCGCGCAGTAGACGGTGATCACAGCAAGAACATCTCCGATATAAGGCCGCACAAACCGGTCGTGCACAAAAAGCGCTATACATACCTCTATCAGCAAAAATACTGCAAAAGCCGCAATATAAAGCAGTCTTTGACTTTTTTTGCTCACTGCGCGTCATCCTTTCTCTTGTCGGAGATAGCCCTGAATGCCTGTTCAAGCGTCCTTACCCCGATTATCTGAATGCCGTAGCTGTCGTTTTTGCTGAGGGAGGAAAAGCATTGCTTGGGTATGATGCACTTTTCAAAGCCAAGCCGCGCCCCCTCCTTAACGCGCTCTCTGACGTGAGATACGCTGCGTATCTCTCCGCCCAGTCCGACCTCGCCGAATACCATAAGCTTGTCCGGCATCGCCTTGTCGCAAAGACCCGAGTACAGCGACATCGCCACCGCAAGATCCGTCGCAGGCTCGTCCAGCTTAAGTCCGCCGACGATGTTGACATACACGTCAACTCCGCCGAAGAAGAAGCCCGTGCGCTTTTCCAGCACCGCCAGTATCATGCAAAGCCTGTTGTAATCAAAGCCTGTCGCAACGCGGCGCGGCGATGAAAGTCCCGACTTTGTCACAAGCGCCTGCACCTCGGCAAGTATAGGCCGCGTTCCCTCGACCGAGCAGACGACACAGCTTCCCGAAACCGAAGAAAGCCTGCCCGAAAGCATCATCTCGGAGGGATTTGTGACCTCTTTCAGACCGTCATCGTCCATGTTGAACACGCCTATCTCGTTTGTAGAGCCAAATCTGTTCTTAAACGCGCGCAGTATCCGATAGGAAAGCTGCTTTTCTCCCTCGAAATACAGCACGGTATCAACGATATGCTCGATTATTTTCGGGCCCGCAATGCCGCCGTCCTTGTTGACGTGACTTACGATAAACACAGGAATTTCCTCGGACTTTGCCATGCGCATAAACGCGTTGGCACATTCTCGCACCTGCACTATGCTGCCTGCCGCGGATGAAACAGCGTCCGAGGTTATCGTCTGTATCGAGTCGATAATTACTATCTCGGGCTTGTTCTGAACCACCGCGTGGATAATGCTTTCACAGCTGTTGTTGGAGGCAAGAAAAAGATTTTCGCTGTCAACTCCCAGCCGGTCTGAGCGAAGCTTTATCTGCCGCTCGCTTTCCTCTCCCGAAACATACAGAATAGTATGCTCGCCGCCCATAAATCCGCAGATTTGCAGCAAAAGCGTGGATTTTCCTATACCCGGGTCGCCGCCGATAAGCACGAGAGAGCCTTTAACAAGCCCTCCGCCGAGCACCCTGTCAAGCTCCGAAATGCCCGTGCTGTAGCGCGTTTCATCCTCGTAGCTTATCTCACCGATACGGCTGTATTTGAATTCCCCTGCCGGCACGGCAGCTTTGCCGCTGATATACTGCGCAGGCGCCGCCTCCTCTATGCTGTTCCATGCGCCGCAGGAAGAGCAGCGCCCGTTCCATTTGGGATACTCCTGTCCGCATTCGCGGCAGATAAATATGGTTCTCTGTTTAGCCAATTTTGACTTCCTCCCGAAAGCTATATGCGGCAACGGTATAAGCAACAGCGCAGCCTTGCCGACTATATTTCCATTGTTTCAAACTCGCTCGGTTTTTCGGTAACTGCGTCTATATACTCAAGCAGTCCACAGTAGATAGAGAATGCTACCTGCTGCTGATATTCGGCAGTCGCAAGCTTTGCCTCCTCCTCGGGATTTGAAAGAAATCCGCATTCTATCATAAGCGAGGGGTTCTTGTTGGATTTAAGCAGATAAAGCTCGTCGCCCGACAGCTTTATCTCGCGGTCGTTGCCCTGCTGAAGTATGGCAAATCTGTTCTGCATTATCTGCGCCAGTGTGCGGTTATCGGGATGATTGTTGTTATAGAACATCTGACCGCCGAAATAATCGGGGTCGGTGAAGTTGTTCTGGTGTATGCACAAAAAGATGCTGTCCGGATAGCTTTGCACTATTTTCAGCCGATTATCCATATCCGACAGCTTCTGGTTGCGGATGCCCTCTACCCCTGCGTCATAAATCGAGATATCCTCGTCGCGCGTGACTACGACATTGAAGCCCGAAAGCTCCAGCATAGCGCGCAGGTGCTTGACCACCGAAAGATTTATGTCCTTTTCCAGAACGCCGTTTTTGCCCACTGCGCCCGAATCAAGTCCGCCGTGACCTGCGTCAAGCACGATTACGGGGCGTTCATCTGCCGACGCCGAGGCAGGAACTACGTCATCCGTCATTCTTGCACAAACGGCGAGAAAAGCGATACAGCCAAGCATGGCTGCGGTAAGTTTTATGGATTTTTTATTCAGCTTCATACTCTGCCTCCTTTTGGCTTTGTCCAATAAATATGAAGCCGGATAAAAAAATATTACAGCTTTATTCGTCCGAAAAAGCTTTATTCTGTGCTTTTAGATAAAAATCGTACACGGGCGCGATTTTTTTGAATTCCTTTGCGATATGCCCCGAAAGCTTTTCGGTGAACATTATCTCCGGGTCGGTGATTTCCCCCGAAAGTCCCATGCTGCGGCGATTAAGCCAGTCGCGCTTCTCGGGCGGCTGGTCGGTATAGCGAGGACGCTTGTATAATTCGCCATACAACTGAAAGCTTTTCTGCTTCTTAACCGCCAAAAATGCCTGCTTAAAGCTGTCGTCATCCGCAAGGATAAGCTGCCTTGCAGCCTCCATTACCTTTAGGTCGGTACAGTAATAACCGCAGCCGAAGCTCATTCCACCTGCACCAATGCTGAAATAGAACTCCGGGGCAGAGCTGCGCGGCTCTCTCGGGCGACCGAAGCTGTACCATATATGGTCGCGGAATATCGAATCCGGATGCATCCTCACATCGCGGTATATGCGCGATATCCTCTTCGGGTCGCATATCATATACTTGTCTATCTTCATCATGGTGGGCGCAAGCTCAATGATAAGCTGCGACATAGGCTGCTTTACAAGCCGGTCGTAGTCCGCCTTATGCGCCGTGAACCACTCCTTGCTGTCGTGCAGGCGGTTCTCAAATAAAAAATCTATTGATTGCTGTGAAAACGGCATTGTCATTTCCCTTTTCTTTTGTTAGCGGTAAGCTCAAAGCTTGCCGCTGTCATCCGTATAAGCTCCTCGTCAGGGACATCCGCATCAAAATATACAGTGTTCCAGTGCGTTTTGTTCATGTGATAGGCAGGCGTAACGCCCGTGTATACGCTTCGCAGAAAATCCGCCTCAAGCGGTTCGCATTTCAGGTTTACCGCCCATCTGCCGCTGACGCAGATTATCAGCGCAAACCATTTTCGGTTGTCGGTGTGCCGCGCGACCCATGTGTTGAAATCATCCTCAAACGGTTGGTCAACCACTGCTCCGATGATAGAGCGGCAGTGCTCGATATATTGCTCCCTTGTCACGGTCACGCCTTTCTTTCATAGCGGAGAAATCGGATGTTGTGGCAGTTGGTCTCTATCACATCCGAAGCCTCGGCAAGCTCCCACTCGGGCAGCGCGTCGATATCGGTGAAGAACGTGTCGCCGCCGAAGCTCTCATATACCCGTGTTATGTAAGCCTTGTCGCAGTAGGGAAGCATCTGGCGGTATATCTCTCCGCCGCCTATGACGAAAATCTCGTCCTCTATATTCTTTGCATATTCAAGAAAACCCTCGATACTGCCGAAAACCTCGGCACCCTCGATTGCACTTTCCGTGCGCGAGATAACGCAGTTTACGCGGTTGGGCAGAGGACGTTTCGGAAAGCTTTCATAGGTCTTTCTTCCCATAACGACAGTGTGACCCGTAGTTATCTCGCGAAAACGTTTCATATCCGCAGGCAGACTTGTAAGCAGTCCGCCGTTTTTTCCTATTGCCCAGTCATTGTCTGCAACTAAAATCAGCGTCATATTATTCCTCCGTAAGCATACCCGAATGTATGCATATGATAAACGGCATATTACCATATCCCGGCACGCAGCACAAGGTGATAACTATGCAGTATACCTTAATTATATCACACACGCCGCCGATAGTCAATGTTGAGAAAGCCAAAGCAGCGTATATACCGCATATGGCACTGCAGCCAGGACTATTTTTGAAGCTCGGGATTATCCGTACGTTCCAGAATATAATCCACCGATACATTATAAAAATCCGCCAGACGTATAAGCGTATACGTCGGGATATCACGCTGACCATTCTCATAGTAGCTGTATGTGTTCTGTGCAATAAAAATAGCTTTCGCAACCTCTGCCTGAGTCAGGGATTTGTCTTCTCTGAGCTGTTTAAATCGATAATTCATAATGCTCCTCAGCGGTTTGTCTTTGGATTTTCGGTACGGCACAAAATAAAGTCCACAGAAACGTCATATAAATCGGCAATCCTTATCAGTATCTTTGTCGGGATATCTCTATCACCCGCTTCATAATACGAATATGCGCGGTGTCCGCACCCAATCTTCTCAGCAACCTGTTTTTGCGTAAGCAATTCGCTTTCGCGCAAATACTTCAACCTGTACATAAATAAAGCCTCCTTTTTGTGCATTAATAATAATATTATGTCTTATCACAAAATGGTCTATTGACAAATTGACCATTTTGTGATATTATAAATTCACAGACCAAAATGGTCATATCCACAAGTTACCATCGTTTCTCATTTATCAAGTATTGCATAGCGATGCAATACAAAATAACTATATATCGGAGGGGTATTTATGCCGCAATTAACAAAAAGACAAGTCATCACTCGTTGGATTGTCTGCGCAGTAATAGGAATTGTGCTTTCAGTTGTAATGTTCGCTATGATTGGCATATTGATGCCGGAAACCGACAGCATCAGATTGATCGTCAACATAATACTGTTTATATTAGCACCTGTGCTTATTGCTTGGGAATGCTTCGGCATATCGCTTTGCTTCAAGGAATGGCTGATCAAAATGTTCACATTACATTGGATAAAAGGATTCATTTTGTATTTTAAAAGTTTGTACTGGGCAATAAAGATCACGGTAAAGGCATTTTCAGACTGATTGGACATGGGATCAGTAATCGTTTCCCCGTATAGTATCATTATTCTGCTCTTGATTGCGATTGCGTCATTCGGCGGCGCCGTTGTGTTCTTCAAGATGATAATTCATTGTTATAAAAGCTATAA
>JBJESD010000104.1:0-1896 GCA_051882595.1 Oscillospiraceae bacterium
GCTCGGTTATTACAAACCACGCGCAGAAGCTGAAAATCGGTCACGTTTTCGGCGAGGAGGTGTTCCCGAAATTCGCGATACTTAACCCCGAATTAACCTTTACCGTTCCCGATTATCAGATGAAAGCAGGCTTCTTCGATATAATGTCCCACATTCTGGAGCAGTATTTTTCGGGAGAGGACGACAACACCTCCGACTATATTATGGAGGGGCTGCTGAAATCGCTTATTCACAGCACAAAAATTGCGGTGAAAAATCCCACGGATTACGAAGCAAGAAGCAATATTATGTGGACGGCAACTTGGGCGCTGAATACTCTTGTTGCGATGGGCAAAACAACCGATTGGGAGGTACATATGCTGGGACAGGCGGTAGGCGCTCACACCGACGCTACTCACGGAATGACCCTATCGGCGGTTTCCCTGCCCTATTACCGCCACATTCTGCCCTACGGTCTTGATAAGTTTGTAAGATTTGCAGAGAATGTGTGGAACGTCAGTCCGACAGACAAAACAAAGGAAGAAATCGCTCTTGAAGGACTTGCGGAAATGGAAAAATATATGCGCGAAATCGGCGTTGTGATGAACATAACCGACCTTGGCGCTACACCCGAAATGATCGAGGGAATTGCAGACAGCACCCTTGTGATGACAGGCGGCTACAAGGTGTTGACACGGGACGAAATAGTCGCTATACTAAAGGAGAGTCTGTAATGGAGCTTGCAAATTTTCTCAGTTATCTCGACAGCGGAAAATACATAGAGGGCGGCTCGGAAGTTCACCAATTTATGCACAAGGTCAGCCGAGAATCTATAAGAATTTGCGCCGATATTAACTGTGGCTATCACTCTCCCGAAGAGCTGCGGCGGCTTATGTCGGAGCTTACGGGAAGCCGGATTGACGAGGGCTTCGGGCTGTTTCCGCCTTTCTTTGCGGACTGCGGAAAAAACCTGCATATCGGGAAGAATGTGTTTATAAATTCGGGCTGTAAGTTTCAAGACCAGGGCGGAATTTACATCGGCGACGGTGCGCTTATAGGGCATAATGTTGTGATTGCAACGCTCAACCACAACTTCGCTCCTGAAAAAAGGCGAGGTATGTACCCGAAGCCTGTTTCAGTCGGAAAAAATGTGTGGATAGGCTCAAATTCAACGATATGCCCCGGCGTTACCATTGGCGACAATGCCGTTATCGGCGCAGGCTCGGTGGTTACAAAGGACGTTCCCAAAAATATGGTTGCGGTGGGCGTTCCGGCAAAGGTTATAAAAAGCATTTTCGAGGAGGAAACACAATGAAAAACGTACTTATCATTTCAACAAGCCCTCGTAAGGGCGGCAATTCCGAGAGCCTTGCGCTTGAGTTCGCAAAGGGCGCAGAAGAAGTGGGCAACAAGGTGGAAACGGTATTTTTCAGAGAGAAAAATATCGGCTTCTGCAAGGGTTGTCTTGCCTGCACAAAGACAAATCGCTGTGTTATCAAGGACGACGCGGCAGAGCTTGTGGAGAAAATGCTGGCGGCTGACGTTATCGCTTTCGCTACGCCGATTTACTACTACGAGATGAGCGGTCAGATGAAAACGCTCCTTGACCGAGGAAACCCAATGTATTCCGCAGATTACGCTTTCAGGGATATTTACCTGCTTTCCGCCGCCGCAGAGGACGGCGAAGATGTTCCGAAGCGCGCTGTGAATGGGCTTGAGGGTTGGATTGAGTGCTTTCCGAAGGCGCACCTTGCAGGTACTGTTTTTGCCGGCGGAGTAAACGCTGTCGGGGATATTAAGGGACATTCGGCGCTGAATAAGGCTTATGAAATGGGCAAGGCAATCGGATAATATCTCGCAAAATATACATATTCTAAAAGGACAGAAAGCCGGTTTGCTTGCTGTCCTTTTTCATTA
>JBJESD010000105.1:0-34877 GCA_051882595.1 Oscillospiraceae bacterium
GCTGATACAAGTCATATACGAAAATCTGCTCGTGTCCCGGTTTTTAGAGAACCCCCATTATTTATTTTATCATAAATTCCCACAATGTGCAACAATATTCCATGCTTAATTCCACCAAAATAAGAAACCTCTGTATATTTGCGATAAAAAAAGGCAAAAATACTGTCACAATCCTGAAAACAGGGTTCGGGCAACACCACACAATCAGCGGAATACGCCTATGCCGCACATCCGTCTGCGCAGCTGTACGGCATTCATGATGCGGTATTGCCATGGGACAGTCCATAGTCTGCGCAGTAATCCGCCGGCGTATATCCGGGCAAAAGCCGCTTGACACTCCGGATACGGCATTGCCCCCAAACAAAGATGAAAGGAACTATGCAAATGAAAAAATCAAGGAAAGTACTTCCAGCAGGAAAAGGTATGGCAGTAGCAGTGGTGCTCGGAATAGCAGCAATAAGCGTTGCCTCGCTGACCGCCTATAACCGCACAATGAGCAAGCTGACCCCCACAGAGTCCGACAGCGTAACGGAAAACACTTGGGGGTTCCCGTCCGACAACGGCCCGAATGAAAATGATGTTCCCACCAACAACATCAAAAACGACATCCCTAAAAACGACGCCTCAGAAGCAGAGGAAGCGGCAAAGCCGAACGAAACCGAGGAAGCCGAAGAGGTAAACCGCCCTGTGGTAATTGAGTCGCGCAACATCATGCCCGTCAGCGGCGAGGTTTCACATCCATTCAGCAACGGAGAACTGGTCAAGTCCGAAACGCTGGGCGTATGGAAAACCCACGATGGCTGCGATATACTCTGCCCCCTCGGAACAGAGGTGAAGTCCATGTCCTCGGGAGTTGTCAAGGAGATAAAGGAGGACCCGCTGTGGGGAGTATGCGTCGTGGTCGAACAGGAAAACGGTCTCGAGGTGCACTACTGCGGACTTGCAAAGGAGCTTGATATCAAAACCGGTCAGACAGTGCAGGAGGGCTACATCATCGGCAAGACATCCGACACCTGTCAGGCAGAGATAGTGCAGCAGCCGCACCTGCACCTCGGTGTAAAGCAGGGCGGAAAATGGATCGACCCCATGTCCGTAATTGAGAACAAAACAGAGTAACAGCTCTGCCCCGACATAATAATCTTGCAGGATTATCCGTCGGGGCATTGCTACATAACAGCAGCGTATTGCCACGCATCATCATTATCACATAAGGTCACCTCTAAAAACCTCGTTTGAGTGAAAATGTGTATAGCCGCATTATGCGCTGCGCGCAAAACGCTACCGCCTGCTTCTGTCAACAAGCGAAAGCTTTGCAGCATCGTGTTGCGCCTCCTCGTAAGGCACAAACACGACGTTTGTCTGTTGCCCCAAAAGGGCGGCATGGACGCCGCCCAATCAAGGGCAACATGATACAGCCTTACTTCGTCGGCTTTCCTCGCATTCGGCGCACTCTACCCATTTCCCCTTTTCAAACCGGTTTTTAGAGGTTACCATAAGGAAAATTGCGGTCTGCAAAATCGACAGAAAACAATTTGATTAGCGGCGTTAATTTATAGATAATGTTGAAAATGATAAAACCATGTAAAAACCACTGTACAATTATATTTAAATCCTGTATAATGATACTGTACGCAAAAGAATTATGAGAGCAATAAAGAAAGATTGCTGAAAAAGTACAGGAGTTAAAAATGGATCTGTTTAATGTTTTATCTCTTATCGGCGGCCTCGCGATGTTTCTTTTTGGTATGAACACACTAAGCGGCGCCCTCGAAAAGCTTGCGGGAGGCAAGCTTGAAAAATGGCTTGAAAAGCTTACTTCCACCCCGATAAAGGGTGTTCTCCTCGGAGCGGCAGTTACCGCCATTATCCAATCCTCTTCAGCTACCACCGTAATGATGGTCGGTTTTGTAAACTCGGGCATCATGAAGCTGCGTCAGGCTATCGGCGTTATCATGGGCGCAAATATCGGTACCACCATGACGGCTTGGCTGCTGTCGCTTACCTCGCTGGAGGGCGACAACATCATAGTCCAGCTGCTTAAGCCGACCTCTTTTACGCCCATTCTCGCTATCATCGGTATCTGCCTGATGATGTTCTCAAAATCCGACAAAAAGCATAATATCGCAACTATCCTGCTTGGCTTTGCAGTGCTGATGTTCGGTATGGACGCAATGTCCGCCGCAGTGTCCGGTCTTAAGGATGAGCCGAAATTCGGCGAACTGATGACCATGTTCTCCAACCCCGTACTCGGCGTTATTGCCGGCGCAGTGCTTACTGCGGTCATCCAGTCCTCCTCCGCCTCCGTAGGTATACTTCAGGCGGTCGCAACCTCCACCGGAAAGATAACTCACGGCGCCGCACTGCCGATACTGCTGGGTCAGAACATAGGAACCTGCGTTACCGCGCTTCTCTCCTCTATCGGTGCAAACAAATCCGCAAAGCGAGTAGCTGTGGTGCATCTTCTGTTCAATGTTATCGGTACGGTAGTGTTCCTGTCGCTGTTCTATCTGCTTAACGCATTCAATGTGTTCGCTTTCCTCGACGGAGTGGGCGCAGACGGAACACCGCTGGCTTTCGTCGATACTCAGCTTGTGGGAACAAGCATCCCGATAATCCACACCATGTTCAATGTGCTGGCAATGCTGCTGTTCCTGCCCTTTACAAAGCAGATCGAAAAGCTTGCCGAGCTTATCGTGCGCAACGACCCCAACGACGAGATGGAATACGGCGAGATGCCTATGCTGGATGAGCGTCTGCTGCTGACCCCCTCCGTTGCTATCGAGCAGTGCCGCAATGTAGCTATCAGAATGGCAAGGATCACAAGGAAAACCATCTTCAGCTCTTTTGAAGTACTTACGGAATACGACCAGAAAAAAGCTGCTGAAATAGTCGAAAATGAGAATACCATTGATATTTACGAGGATAAGATAGGCTCCTACCTGCTGAGAATAAGCTCAAAGGATCTGTCCGAGCACGACAGTAAGGTGGTTTCCAAGTTGCTTCATACGATAGGCGATCTCGAGCGTATCTCCGACCATGCTGTTAATATCGTCGAAGCCGCTGAAGAAATGTATCAGAAAAAAATAAAGTTCTCCGACAACGCCCTCGCAGAAATCAGCATCATCACCGAGGCTGTTCACGAGATACTCGACAATACTATCGAGGCATTCATTAACTCCGATATCGCGCTCGCAAAACAGGTCGAGCCGCTTGAGGATGTCATCGACCAGCTGCGCACCGACCTTAAGAGCCGCCATATCGACCGTCTGCGCGAGGGCAAATGCACGATAGAGCTGGGCTTTATCCTCTCCGACCTGCTGACCAATCTCGAGCGCGTATCCGACCACTGCTCCAATATCGCAGTCTGCATGATACAGGTAAGAGAAAACAACATGGATACTCACGGTTATATGACCGAGCTCAAACGCGACGACACCGACTTCCTGAAAGCATTCGGCGAATATCAGAAAAAATATACCCTGCCGAATGCCGAGACGTAAGCTTTATAGCGATTAAGTCAACGCTCAGTGAATGCCTGCGGCAGCCACCGGACGTCGTTTTTGTGAAATCAGTCACCTCAGCACTGCATAAAAAGAGCCGTTTTCCGCGGCTCTTTTTTGTTAAGTAAAAAATCGGTTATTAATTTCCATCTGTTAAGTAATCATATACTAAAAAATCTATTAATATTTATCCAAAAATACTATTGAAATATTATATTTTATTTGTTATACTTAAGGCAACAGATATAGAGCGGAGCTGCCGCCTATGTCACTTAACTAAAAAATAATACATAGAGAGGTAAGAAAATGAGCTTAGAAATTTTCGGACAGAGCATTCCCAATATGCCTTGGCAGGATCGTCCCGAGGGCTGCAAGGACATCGTATGGCGCTACAACGCTAACCCCATCATTCCCCGTGACCTGCTTCCCACAAGCAACTCCATCTTCAACTCCGCTGTTGTTCCCTTTGAGAGCGACAAGGGTCACTTCGCCGGCGTATTCCGCGTAGACGACAAGGAGAGAAACATGGCTATCCATGCCGGCTTCTCCGAGGACGGAATCCACTGGAACATCAACCCCGAAAAGGTAGAGTGGATCAACGACGATCCCCTTACAAAGGAAGCAAATCCCTGGCAGTACGGCTATGACCCCAGATGCGTATGGATCGAGGACCGCTTCTGGATCACATGGTGCAACGCCTACGGCTGGAAGCCCACTATCGGCGTGGGCTGGACAAAGGACTTTAAGGAATTCCACCAGATGGAAAACGCATTCCTGCCCTTCAACAGAAACGGCGTTCTGTTCCCCAGAAAGATAAACGATGAGTTCGTTATGTTCTCCCGTCCCTCCGACAGCGGTCACACACCTTTCGGTGATATGTACCTCTCCCACAGCAAGGACATGACCTACTGGGGCAAGCACAGACACGTTATGGCTCCCGACAGAGGCTGGGAGAGCAAGAAGATCGGCGCAGGTCCTATCCCGATCGAAACAAGCGAGGGCTGGCTGGTATTCTACCACGGCGTTCTGGAGAGCTGCAACGGCTTTGTATACAGCTTCGGTGCCTGCATCCTCGACAAGGATCAGCCCTGGAAGGTTAAGTACCGCTGCCGCGAGTACCTCATCAATCCGCGCGAGCTCTACGAGACCGTGGGCGACGTTCAGAATGTTACATTCCCCTGCGCAGCACTCTGCGACAAGGACACAGGACGTATCGCAATCTACTACGGCTGCGCAGATACCTGCGTTTCCATGGCATTCTGCTATGCTGAGGAAGTTGTTGAGTACGTTAAGGCTCACTCCAATAAGTATTTCTGATTTCTAACTTAATACCACCTCGTCCCCACAGATTACTCTGTGGGGACTTAGGCTGTCGATAAACCGCCATCTGCGTCGTCACTCCGCACGCACGACAGGCACAAAGCCTAGTCGTGGTGCGGGTTCCTAGCATCTGACGATTTCTCGCCAGCCTGCTATAGTGACTTTTTCGACACGCTCAGTCCCCACAGAGAATTCTGTGGGGACTATCATTTTGAACGAAATTTCACTTTCCCACTAATTTCCTGATAAAAATGCACGAAAACATTTGACAAACGAGGAAAAATATGCGACAATATAATAGAAGAGGCTAACGCCTTAACGACGGATGTCATGACAGTGTTTTTCACCGCTCGTCAAACCGTATCGCAGCGATGAAAACAGAAAAATGGGGGCACCGCCTCCGGGGAAACTATAACATGGAGTGTGAAGGATGAAACTACTGAGAAAAGCAGCAGCGCTGGTACTCGCCTGCGTAATCGCCTTTGGAACAACGGCATCGGTACTGGCTGACAACGGGGAAACCTCAATTATTGATGTGTCGGACAAAAACGAAACATCCGTAATTGACGCGGACAACAGCAAAACCGAAACCGAGATAATCACCGGCGAAGAAAAGAGCGATAGCAGCACAAACGTGGATATTTCGGATATCGACTACACACCTATCGACCTTACCGACTACGAAAAGTGGAACGGCAAGACCGATATGGAAAAAGGCAAAAATTACTACATCGAGGGAACCGTCAAAATCACCTCGATACGCACAGTGCCCGAGGGAAGCAGGCTTGTGCTTACTCCGGGGTCATCGCTGCTTGTTTACAAGGGCAAGACCTTCCGCGTAAAGGGCAGCATGGTCATCGAGCCGAAAGCGACCCTCACCACGTCCGGAAAAATGCAGTTCTATAAGGATTCCGCCGTTGAAAACTACGGTACGGTAAAGGGAACGGTAAGCTCCGTATTCAACGTTATGGGCGAGTACATCAACCGAAACGGCGCAGAAACGCTGTATTCAGGTGCGGTGAATATTTATAAGAACGGCATCTACATAAACTACGGCAGAACCAGTATCACCAACAGCGCAAAAATGCTCTGCACCGGCGATATTCAGACGCCCGAGAGCGGAAAGCTGATAAACAAGGGCTACTTTGCCGTAACAGTCAGCGGCAGAGCGTCCTTCGCAGGCAGCTTCTTCCTTTATGGCGAAACGGTGAACAGCGGTGTTTTCATCTTCGAGAAAACCGTAAAGTACTATAAATCCAAAAGCGCAAGACTTGCAGTGTCGGACAGCAGCAGACTTATCGACTATCGCTACACCAATCCCAACTATAACTACGAGGACAAGGAAGAGGATAAAGAGCATAATACCGACATCGGCATAAAGGGAATAGACGTATCCTATGCGCAGGGCGCTATCAACTGGGCTAAGGTGAAGCAGGCAGGCATCGAATTTGCAATGATCCGCGCAACCTATGGTAAGATAAGCGATACGCGTCCAATGGGACAGGATTCGTGGTTCGAGCGCAACATCACCGAGGCAGCCGCTGTCGGCATTGAAACCGGTGTATATCACTATCTGTACGCAGGCACTGTCGAAGAAGCAATAGAGGAAGCCAAGTTCTTTATCAAGTGTATCGAGCCGTACAAGATCACCTACCCCGTTGTGCTTGATATCGAGGAGCAGTTCCAGGCGGATCTCGGCGTCGAAAAGGTGACCGAGATATGCAAGGCATTCCTTGATGTAGTCAGGGACGCAGGCTACTACGCAATGATTTACTCCAACAAGTCGTGGCTGACATATCACCTTGATGTGGAACAGCTTAAGGAGTACGACGTGTGGCTGGCACAGTGGTATACCGTACCCACCTACGAGGGAGATTTCGGTATCTGGCAGTACAGCAACAAGGGCATTGTTTCCGGAATAGACGTTTATGTTGACCTTAACCTTGCATACAAGGATTATGCAAAAATAATCCGCAAAGGCGGCTATAATCATCTGAAGTAACGCCAAAGCCGCACAACAATCACATATAATATATCCCGTCAAGGCTTGTGAACCACCTTGACGGGATTTTTCATCGCATTTTTCAGCTATTCATTGAGCATAATATCGGAACAAACATCAAACCCCTGCGATTTCTCACAGGAGTTTGATGCTGGTTTGGTTGGTAATTATATGAAAAGGGATCGGTATCGGTATTCATCTGTTGAACTCATCTCTCATTCAACAACCTTATTATAACCATACTCTATGTATTTTAAAAGTGTGTTTTGTGAAAGTTTCGTGAATTTATTACACATTTGATGAATTATATACTGTTATCTATAAAGTATAAATCATACCGAGTATACTGCGCCTGTGCCCCCTCAGGTGATTTTCTGCTCGGGCAAAGGCTTGAACTCCAACTTCTCATAGAACCACCGGGAAATCGCAAATGCCGCCGCCATGCTGATCACCGTAACAGCCACATATACCAACAGGCTTTGCGAAACGGGCATACCAAATCCCTCTGCCCAGACGGATTCCGGAATGAGAAAGCCAATTATGTCGACGGGGAACCAAACATAAATCGCCAGTATATAACCATACGAGAAATTCATGCAAACGCATCCCAGAACGATATAGCAAAACAAAATCATCGCCGAAATCAGTATCATATCCGAAATGTTGGTAAGCGGCTGCTTTGTCAGAATGATATAAACCGCATACACCAAATCCACTAACACGGTAGCGCCGACGCCCATAATCGTACAGAACAGCGGCACCGAACCAAGCTTCAGGCTGCGCGCAAACGGTACAGAGCGGATATACCTTGTACCGTTAAGCTCCACCGTCAGGAAGATATATGAGATCAGCAGAAACAGACCTGTGCCAAGATGCGCGAACATCTTGCATATAGAGTAGTCCTCATTCCCCGGCGGCGCATGGAATATCATCACAGCCGCAAGCATACCGACAAACGCAGCCGCCGAAATGATAAGTGCAACCTTGCGTCTTATCATACGCAAAAACAGATATCTCAATCCTTGCATAAACCACCGCTCCATTTCTTCTCGCTGGTAGCGAGAGTATAGATAAGCCCTGCCACATAAACCGACAGTGAAACACCGTATATTATCCACATCACAATATCGGGAATTCCCTTTTCGTTCTCCTCAACAGCAGACGAAAAGCCGAACAAAAAGCCCGAGGCTATAAATAACGGCATCATTACAAAAAAGCGTACCCACTGGTGCCTTACCGAACCAAAAAGATTGATCATACCGGCAGCAAGAAGCGCAATGAATGCGCAGTAAGCCGGACTGACGCCTGCACCGCATAAACGGAAAAAGATATAATGTATTCCTAAGGCAACCAGCATGAAAATAATAGCGAATACATTCGCCATTATGATCGCATCCCGATAACACCTTGCCGTGCCCGGAATGCTGTGCAGATACTTGTAGCCGGGGTTTGATGGCAGATTATAGGTATACAGCGCGTTGAGCAAAAATACGCCCGTCATTGGAACGAACATACTCATCGCCGGCAAAAAGCCTTCGAAAAAACCCTCTGCAAAGCTATCCTCTTTCACCGGTATAGCTGACAGCATCGACGTCGCACCAAAAACTGCGACAAAAAACAGCAGCATCATCACTGTGCTTCTTATGGTGTATGCTCCCGTGAATACGCGAAACGAGCGAAACATTTTTTTCATCGCGTTTCCTCCGCATATTTAAGAAGTCCGATACTCAGCTGCTGAAGCGTAGGCACCTCGCTGTCAACGCCCAGTGCGGCAAGCTCCTCTGCCTTTTCCGCAAGCGCAATGCCGTCGAAAACCGTGCGGTTTTTGTTGTGCGACATAAGCAGGCTGTCCGCCTTGTCGAAATCCTCCGCCGAGCCGCGTGCTATTATGTACTTTTCTTTCAGTTCCTCAACAAAGCCCTGCTCGATTATCCTGCCTTTATCCATGAAAATCGCGTAGTCGGTCGCGTTTTCCATATCCGCTATATTGTGCGTGGAGAAGATGATGGACTTTTCGCCGTTTCCATCCTCAAGATATCCGCGCAGACTGTCGCAGAGCCTGTCGCGCATAAGCGGATCAAGCGAAGAGCCCGGCTCGTCCAGAATAAGCAGCTGCGTTTCGCGTGCGAACACTGCCGCAAGGCTTGTTCTCATGCGGTTTCCGTCCGACTGCTTGTACATCTGCTTCGGCTTTTTGGTGATATCACTGTCCACATCAAGCTTTTCGCAAAGCTCGCGGAACTTAGCGCGGTCAAAGCTTCTGAATGCAAGCTCCATGGAGATTGCGATATCCTTTGCAGTCCAGCCCTGCGGAAAAAAGGCGCTGCTTGCGCAGTAGCCGATCTTCTCCCGTACCTCGGGCAGGTCGATTTCTTTATATTCGCCAAAGTATGTTACCTCTCCGCCTGTCCTGCGCGTCACGCCGCAGAGGATGTCGATAAGCGTCGTCTTACCTGCGCCGTTCGCACCGATCAGCGCAGTGGCAAAGCCCTTTGGTATCTCAAAATCAAGCTCACCGAGCGTGAACTTGCTGTATTTTTTGGTAAGTCCCTTTGCCGTCAGAATACTCTCCATAATATCCATGCTCCTATCATAATAATTACTTTATGCAGTATGCCTTTTCTCCTGCCAGCATAGCCGAAAATATCCTGTCAAGCTCGTCTATGGCGTTTTTTTCCTCGGCATAGGTGCCCAACATCACCGCCCCAAAACCTGCTGTACTGCTTGCGGTAAGCGCATACTTTGCGTCCTTTCCGCCGCCTATATTCCTTGTTACCTCTATAAGTGAGCTGTCTATAAGGTGCTTTTTATCCTGTGACATTATAAGCATAGCGTTTTCCTCTCAATCAATATCATATAGTACGTCTATCATATTTATCATTTCGTCACGGTCAACTCCTGCAAGCTTTGCGGTCTCGATAGCATTTTGCAGGTGCTGCTCCAGAAGCCGCAGGTGCTGCTCCTTTACCATCGCCCTGTCCTGCGGATTGACAATGTAGCCCTTGCCCTGAACAGGGGCAATAAGTCCCTCCTCCGTCAGCTGCTCGTACGCTTTCATGGTTGTGATAACGCTTATCTTAAGGTCGCGCGCAAGCCCTCTTATTGACGGAAGATAATCCCCCTCGGCATATTTGCCGTTGATGATATCTTCCTTAAACTGCGCTGATATCTGACGATAAATCGGGATGTCGGAATTCTGTAATATCTTCAAATAGAACCTCCTCTCCACATATGTGTTTATGTGTTGTATATACAGTATAAACTGTTATCGCCGCTTTGTCAAGAGGTTTTTTGCTTTTTTCGCAAAAATCACAAGCGAATATGCAATAATATCCCGAACCGGCGTATCTGTGCGGCGGAATAATTCTAACCGAAAAGAAATATAGCCCGGAAAGAATGAATCTTTCCGGGCTTATGTTTTTCTTATGAGGGATATATCTCAATAATTTCATAGTATACGTTATAAATCAAAATCTACCTTATACTCATCATCAATCAATACATACTTTATATTATGCTTACGGGCGGAATTCAAAACATCCGCGTTGTCCGCCAATACGCTTTCCAAAGTGCAATCCTCGTCATTTAAGCGCTCCTCAATTACACTTGCGTATTTCTTTATGTCGCCAAAGTGATTTCTGATATAGTTTTCGCTCATCACCAGACAAAGGTGCTTTATGTGAGCCAAATACTCCTCTGTAAAATCCTTTTGCCAGTCAAAAGGAACATAACACCCCTCCACAATAAGGTTTTGCTTGTTCTCTATCGCTGTCTTTATTATTTCGCGGACAATCGGCCATAGGTATTCCGTTAAATCGTCGTGTTCACTCAATGGTGTGAGTTCTGTATTCCCACTGCGAATTAGTCCCATCTTCAAATGGTCTATCGACAAATATGGGTATTTATACCTCTCGAGCAGCTTTTGTGCAAGAGCAGTTTTGCCCGTGTGCGAGGCGCCTGTTATCAAAATGATCATCTTACCGGTCCTGTTCTGTAAATTGCGATTGTTAACGCTGTTAATCGAGATTTTCAGCAAAAATGCATGGCAAAATAAACGCAAAGCCACTTTGATTTTTACATCGAAAGTGGCTATTGATATTCATTATCAGTGCGCTATTATTTAAATCTCGCGGTGTCAATACGGTTAAGCGCGCGCTTAAGCTTTGCTTCCGCCATTCTTATCTGTCTGTCGCTCTGGGCGCTCTTGATGCGATCCTCTGCCTTATCCTTTGCGGTTTCTGCACGACTGACGTCGATCTCGTCTGCCCACTCGCAGGAATCAACCAGTATAACGGTCTTTTCGCGGTTAACCTTGATAATGCCGCCCGAAGTGGCTGCATGGCGGAATTTACCGTTGAACATTATACGCATCTGTCCGATACCAAGCGCCGCGCAGTACGGCTCGTGACCATTCAGTATGCCGACATCGCCCACTGTGGTGCGGACAACTATCTGCTCGGTTTCGCCGTCGAAGAACTTCTTTTCGGGCGTGATAATCTCTAACTTAAACGGAGTCATCGGACTTCACCCTTTCTTAGCCCTTCTTTGCCTTTTCTACTGCTTCGTCGATAGTGCCTACAAACAGGAATGCAGACTCGGGCAGATCATCGTGCTTGCCCTCAATGATCTCTTTAAAGCCGCGGATAGTTTCCTTGATGGGAACATACTTGCCCTCCATACCGGTAAACTGCTCTGCAACAGAGAACGGCTGGGACAGGAAACGCTGGATCTTTCTTGCACGGGATACTGTCAGCTTATCCTCGTCGGAGAGCTCGTCCATACCAAGGATGGCAATGATATCCTGAAGCTCGTTATAGCGCTGAAGAATGGACTGTACGCCGCGAGCTACCTCGTAATGCTCCTTGCCCACGATATCGGGAGTGAGTATCTTGGAGGTGGACTCCAGCGGATCTACCGCAGGGAAAATACCCATAGACGCAATGTTTCTTGAAAGAACGGTTGTAGCGTCCAGATGTGCGAAAGTGGTTGCCGGAGCAGGGTCAGTCAGGTCATCCGCAGGAACATAAACCGCCTGAACGGATGTGATAGAGCCTTTCTTTGTGGAAGTGATACGCTCCTGAAGCGCACCCATCTCGGTAGACAGCGTGGGCTGATAACCAACCGCAGAGGGCATACGTCCCAGCAGCGCGGAAACCTCCGAGCCTGCCTGTGTGAAACGGAAGATGTTGTCGATGAAGAGCAGCACATCCTGACCCTCTCTGTCACGGAAATACTCCGCCATAGTAAGTCCGGAGAGCGCAACTCTCATTCTTGCTCCCGGCGGCTCGTTCATCTGACCGTATACGAGCGCTGTCTTGTTGATAACGCCCGACTCGGTCATCTCGTTGTAGAGGTCGTTACCCTCACGGGTACGCTCTCCAACGCCGGTGAATACCGAAATACCGCCGTGCTGCTTTGCTACGTTATTGATAAGCTCCATGATAAGTACGGTCTTACCAACGCCCGCACCGCCGAACAGACCTATCTTACCGCCCTTAAGGTAGGGCGCGATAAGGTCAACGACCTTGATGCCTGTTTCAAGCACCTCGTTGGATGCCTCCTGCTCCTCAAAGGTGGGGGCAGGGCGGTGGATCTCCCATCTCTCTGCGGTTTCGGGCTGGGGCTTGTTGTCAACCGCGTCGCCGAGAAGATTGAAGATTCTGCCGAGGGTTTCGTTACCTACGGGGACCTTGATAGAAGCACCTGTATCAACTGCCTGCATACCTCTTACAAGACCGTCGGTAGCGCCCATCGCGATACAGCGTACCGTATCGTCACCGATGTGCTGCGCAACCTCTACGACAAGCTTTGCGCCGTGGTTGTCGATCTCAATGGCATTCAGCAGATCGGGGAGGCTGCCGGACGGGAACCTGATATCAAGCACCGCGCCGATAACCTGAACGATCGTGCCTATATTCTGATTTGTCATTTTTCTAACTTTTCCTTTCCGTTAGTTGGAAATGCTGATTATAGCCGCAGTGCCGCTTATTCCAGAGCGTTGGCACCCGACACGATTTCGGTCAGCTCCTGAGTGATGCTTGCCTGTCTTGCGCGGTTATACAGCAGCGACAGGTTTGCGATCATTGTATCTGCATTATCTGTTGCGGATTCCATCGCCGTTCTGCGCGCGCCCTGCTCGGAAGCATACGCCTCTACGATAGCGCACTGCAAAAGGCTTGCGGTAAATCTCGGAACGATACGGTCGAACACCGCCTCGGGAGAGGGGTCATAGTTCATCGTACCGTAGTTTTCCAGCTTCTGCGTCTGCATGGGCAGCACCGCCATCTGCTGAGGCTCCTGCGTAAGCGAGGAAACAAACATCGTGTAGAAGAGCTGAACATCGTCAACCTCTCCCTTTTTGAACATTTCAACTGCGATATTTGCAATATCCTGCGCTGTTGCCTGCTTGATATCCTCCGCAACGTCGGCAAAGCTGCCGACCAGCTCATAGCCGCGCTTTGAGAAGTATTCGATCGACTTTTTGCCGACAGCAATAATTTTTGGTTTTGCTGCGTCGTTTTCATGCGCTGCGGCAGCCAGCTTAAGCAGGTTTGAGTTGTAGCCGCCTGCAAGACCTCTGTCGCCCGCAATCACGATGAAAAGCCTGTTTTTGATCTCTCTGTTCTGTGTAAACACGGTAGAGAAATCCTTGTTCGCCGAAGCAATCTCACACATAGAGCGGTACAGCTCTGTGAAATACGGACGTGCCTGCTCGGCGCGCTGCTTAGCCTTGCGCAGCTTGCTTGAGGCTACAAGCTCCATCGCCTTTGTTATCTGACGGGTAGAGCCGACAGACTTAATGCGGCGCTTGATATCCTTCATATTTCCGCTTGCTATGATATATCACCTCCATATATCAGGATAGGTGCGGCATAGCTTAACCCTGGATGTTATCCTCGGTCGTGATATACTTTACCTTTTTTTCGATATACAGCCAGGCTACCGCGAGGGCAGTAACGACTGCGATTGTTGTAGCGATTATGCTGAGTACAAAAGAAGCCTGTTTCATTGTGCTACTCCTTTCGGCTGTCAGCCTGCATAAGCTGCGGCGAAGCTTGTGAGAACTTCCTTTACCGCCTCTTCGTTCTCGGGAGTCATCACCTTTTCGGTCTTGATGCTTTCGAGAATTTCAGGCTTGTTGTTTCTGATGTGTGCGATAAGATCCTTCTGGTACTGCTTTATCCGGTCAACCTCGATAGAAGCAAGATAGTTGTTGATTACCGCATAGATAATAACGACCTGCTCCTCTACTGCGAGCGGAGAGTTCTGATCCTGCTTGAGTACCTCAACGATACGCTCACCCTTGGCAAGACGGTTCTTTGTATCCGCGTCAAGGTCGGAACCGAACTGCGCAAAGGACTGCAGCTCTCTGTACTGGGAATAGTCCAGCTTAAGCGTACCTGCGACCTTCTTCATTGCCTTGATCTGCGCGTTACCGCCTACACGGGATACCGAGATACCCGGGTTAACGGCAGGGCGGACGCCGGCATTGAAAAGCTCGGTCTCGAGATAAATCTGACCGTCTGTGATAGAAATAACGTTCGTCGGAATATACGCGGAAACGTCGCCTGCCTGTGTTTCGATGATAGGAAGCGCAGTAAGCGAGCCGCCGCCGTAATTTGCGTTAAGACGTGCCGCACGCTCAAGAAGTCTTGAGTGAAGATAGAATACGTCGCCGGGGAACGCCTCACGTCCCGGCGGTCTCTTAAGCAGCAGGGAGAGCGTTCTGTAAGCGACAGCGTGCTTGGACAGGTCATCGTATACTACGAGGACATCCTTGCCCTTGTCCATGAAGTACTCACCCATTGTGCAGCCGGAATACGGCGCGATATACTGAAGCGGAGCAAGCTCCGAAGCGGTTGCGGATACAACGATAGTGTAATCCAGCGCGTTATTTGCGCGAAGCTGCTCAACAACGCCTGCAACAGTAGAATTCTTCTGACCTATCGCAACATAGATACAGATAACATTCTTGTCATGCTGGTTGATGATAGTATCAATAGCGATAGCGGTCTTGCCTGTCTGTCTGTCGCCGATGATAAGCTCACGCTGACCCCTGCCTATCGGAATCATGCTGTCGATAGCCTTGATACCTGTCTGAAGCGGTACGTTTACCGGCTCTCTTGTGATGATACCGGAGGCGATTTTCTCGATGGGGCGTCTCTCCTTTGAAAGGATAGCGCCTTTGCCGTCGATCGGCTCGCCGAGGGCGTTGACAACTCTGCCAAGCAGCTCCTCGCCGACGGGCACGGAAACGATCTCGCCTGTGCGCTTTACGGTGTCGCCTTCCTTGATGCCTGCGTCAGAGCCGAGCATTACGGCACCCACGAAGTCCTGCGCAAGGTTGAGCGCCATGCACTGAACGCCGTTTTCAAACTCGAGAAGCTCGTTTATCATGCACTTCTCAAGTCCATGGATACGCACGATACCATCGCCGACAGTTACTACCGTACCGATATCAGCAAGCTGGATCTTTGCATTGTAGTTTTTGATGCGGTCCTTGATAAGGCCCGTTATTTCATCGGGGCGTAAATCCATTAACTACATCCCTTTCCTGTAAATTTTTCTTATGCGATTATCGAGCCAAGCTCGTTCTTTATCGCGTTTAGTCTTGCCTTGACGCTGCCGTCATAGCGTGTGCTGCCGTAGTCGATCACGATACCTCCGATAATATCCGGATCGATTTTCTCGCGGACGGATACGGTCATGCCTGTCACTGCGGACATCCTTTCGGCAATCCTGCCGCGCATATCCTCGGACAGCGGCGCACTTGTCGTAACAACGATCTCGGCAATTTTAAAGTGCTCGTTGTACTTTGCCCTGAAGCACTTCTCGATACCACTGAAGCAGCCAAAGCGTCCCTTTTCGGTAAGCACGCACAGCAGGTTTCCGGTAAACTCGGAAACGTTTCCGCTTTTTATGATATCCTTTGTCAGCGCCAGCTTTTCTTCCGCTGCGACAGTGGGTGTATTCATAAGCTTAGTCAGTTCGGGATTTGCAGAAAGCACATCCTCCAGCGCAGATAACTCCTCTGCGATATCGCTCAGCTTATCGGGACACTCCTCAAGACACAGCTCAAAAAAAGCGTCGCTGTATACCTTTTCAGCCTTGTCGTTCATAAATGTTCTCCATTTTGTCGGAACAGGCTTATTGCTCGGTTCCGATGTTAACTAAGAAATTGGAGATAATCTCCTCGTTATCCTTAGCCGTGATCTCCTTTTCAACGACCTTGGACGCGGCAAGGAGCACGATATCCGAAATCTCGTTCTTCATCTCGTTCATTGCACGCTTCTTATCGCGTTCAATGGCCTCCTCGGCCTTGACTCTGATCTCTGACGCTGCCTTGTTTGCGTCGGAAATGATCTCTTCCTCGCGTGCCTGCGCTCTTAATGTTGCCTGCTTCACAATCTCGGAAGCCTCAGCCTTTGCGTCGGCAAGCTTTTCAAGGTATTCCTGCTCGGTCTTCTGTGCAGACTCCTTTGCAGCCTTGGCGTCTGCGATCTCCTTCGCAGCAGCCTCGTTGCGCTGGTCAAGGATCCTGCAAACGGGCTTGTACAGGAAGATCCTGAAAATAAGGAAGATGATGAACACATTTATCAGAGTGAAAATGATAGTTGCAGGATTGATAGAAACCAGTGCTTCATACCACTCGCGTGTTGCCTCGGCTTCAGCCGCACCCGCAGCATCGCTGATAAGATTCAGCATTATGTCCAGCTCCTCCCTTTACGCTTTTTTGTGCAAGTTATTTCAGCCATGCCTTTGAGAATGCACTTGCAATAGGGTTAGCATAAAGGAGCAGCAGAGCGATTACCAGCGCGTAAATACCTGTGGTTTCTGCGATAGCGTCGCCGATGATCATTGTTCTGGTAACTGCACCGGATGCTTCGGGCTGTCTGCCGATAGCCTCAACCGCCTTACCGCCGCAGTAGCCCTCACCGATACCGGGACCGATACCTGCGATCATCGCTGCGCCTGCGCCCAGAGCAGATGCTCCGAGGACGATGGCATGAGATAACATTTTCATTGATTCAACTGACATAAGTTCTTGCATTTTGATATCCTCCATGAAGATTTATTTTGCTTTTATATTATCCCTTAACGGGACGATATCCTTTGTTTACTCGCACTCTGCGTTGGAAATATACGACATTGTAAGCATTGTAAAGATATACGCCTGAATTACGCCCGAGAAAATATCGAAGTACAGCGACGCAACCGCCGGAACAAGCACCGCGAAATTTCCGAGAGCGAAGTATATAAGGCTGCCGATAACCATGCCTGCCACCATGTTTCCGAAAAGACGCAGCGCCATAGAAATCGGGTTTGATATCTCGCCGATTATGTTGGACGGAAGCATGAAAGGCATCGGGTCGATAAAGGACTTGAGAAAGCCCTTTACTCCGCCGGTCTTTGCGCGGTTGTACTGCGTCATGGCAAAGGTTATCAGGGCAAGGGTGACGGTCACCATTACATCCGCGGTGGGCGCCCTTAGTCCGACAAGGCTTATGAGGTTGCAAAGCACGACATACACAAGCAGTATGCCTATATACGGCTTATACGCACTGTACTTTTTGCCCATGCCGTCGTCTACCATACCATTAACGAATGTGACAAGGTATTCTGCCAAAGCCTGACGGCGCGTGGTGGGAACCACCTTAAGCCCTGTGCCCAGTATCAGGCAGATAGCCAGAATTATCAGCATCACTATCCACTGAACCACAACAGATTCGGTCAGCTTCCATGTCATGCCGAACATCTCCCATTCGGCTACGACAAGAGGTCCGTTGACGGTCAGCGTTTTTTCTGCTGCCTCTGCTGCAGCCTCTGCCGCCATAAGCAAAGCAGTCGACATTAAAATCAGTCCTCCTTTTCCGGCCATTGACCGGGTATATGTTCCGCATAATGCGGAATATAATCATCAATAATGCTGCGGTATTTCAATCGTTGTTGCGCTCGCGCAAAGCTCTCAGCATTATCACCGGCTTTGGGAAAAGCAGCGGAACGATAGCCGCAAACAAATTCAAGCAACTGAGCAAGGCTGCCGCGCTCATCATAAAGAACATACCGAGATATCGTACACAGTACATTAAATTCATATAGGTCTGCGCCGATTTTGCGCTTTTTCGCAAAGCAATCTCTGCGGTAACGCCAAGGATATAGAAATTAAGCACACATACAGCGTTGCCGAACAAACCGCCTGTAATCAGAGTGTAATCGAAGCCCGTCGCAAAGAACAGCACGAAAAGCACTGCAAAATATACCGCGTTGACCGCCGCGAAGTATGGAAGCAGGGAGCGCATCTCCTGCAATACTATACGTTTGTTTTTCGCTGCCATATTATTCACTTATAGTCGTCGTAGTAGTCATTATCCTCGCCTGTGCTGAAGCTTTTGGGCGACGCTTTGTTATCCTTGCCGTAAATGCGGATAAGCTTTCTCAGATAGGAAACGCCTCCGCAAATCATAAACAGTATTCCCAGAGCAACACACACTGCCATTGACCAGTCGGGCCAGCCGAAGTGCTCACCGGCGAAATATCCTCCCACAATGAATATCAGCAGCGGACAAATAATCGAGAACGAAAGCTGGCTGACCACCGCATAAGTGGAAAGGGGGCTGTCCTTCTTAGCCATATCAGTACTTGAGAGCGGTAAGCTTCCACTCGCCGCCTACCTTTACCATGGTAAGGTTAAGGACATCATCTGCGCCGGGTTCCGGTGCGTTTTCGCCGGGGATATATCCGTTGAAATACAGCGTTATCCTGCATTCGGTTTCTGTCACCGGCTCGTAGCTGTAATTGAGATCCGTCCAATCTCTGGAATAATCGGTATTGGGAACAAAAGCTGAGCTTATGCCGAGAACATACTCGTCCCTGTACTGAATGCCCGAGCTTTCTGCTGTGCTTTCAGCGGTGCCTTCGGCGGTTTCCTCTACCCTTACCTTAATCTTTCGGTCACGGTATACAGCAAGACCCTTGCCGTCGATATTGTTGAGGATGCGATTAGCCTCCTCCTCTGTATATATAGATCTGACATAATCCTCGATCTGCTTAAGGGTTGTGTACTCTCTGTCGGATACGGTATAAAGCCCATCGCTCGGTTCGTTGCCGTATGGCTCGCTTTCGTGATTCAGTCCATGTGTTATGAACAGACGAATCACATTGCTGTTGCCCTCCACAAGCTTCGGGATAGCAATTTCACATTCGGTGTTGAACTCCTCCGTAGTGTCGAACGAGGACGTCGGATTTGAGCTGACTGTGCCCTGCGGCTTCTTGTCGCTTTTAAGCAGCAGGATCGCCGCAAATGCCATTCCAATCGCCAATACGGCTACCACAATGGTTGAAATAATCGGTGCTAATGATTCTTTTTGTTTTTTGCTCATAGATAATGCCTTTCAAAAGGGGTGTCGGATTAATTAGCGGTTTCCTTGCCGCTGTCAAGCGAAATTGCGTCGGGGAACGCATTGCGGCTGTCCTCTTTGGAGAGGAAGGTTGTATTTACATAGCCCTGGATGATAGCACCGTCGGTTACGGCGATGGTAGAAGCGTTGATATCGCCGAATACGATAGCGTCACGCTTAAGCTCTGCTTTTCCTGCTATCTCAAGCTTGCCCCTGATGCGTCCGTTGACATCCGCATACTGGGATGAAAGGTCGCCGATAAGTATTGTATCCCTGTCCATGCGCATCTTGCCCTTGATGGTCATGTTGCCCTGCATAGCGGCAGAGTTCATGCTCGCGTTGTTGCACTTGACGTCACCGACAACCTTTCCCGTCATTTCGATATCACGGGTGGTCTCAATGTTGCCCTTGACGTTGCCGTCCACCTGCATATTGGCAAGCGACCTTACATTTCCGTCGATGACCGTGTTCTTCGAGATAACAGTCACCTCGTCCGTCACGCCGGACGCGCGGTTAACATTGGCATTTACTGCCGGCGGAGCATTGAAGCCGCCGAAGCCGCCGTAATTGCTGTTTGCTCCGCCAAAGCCGCCCTGAGGATTTTGCGCGGTCTGATTGCCCTGCGCGGACTGTGCAGGAGACGCAGCGGTCTGCTGAGCCTGAGTATTCACAGCCGGCTGAGCCTGCGCTTCTTCGGGGGTCTGGGGACGATAATACGGTGTTTCCAGCGGAACGCCCGAGGCGTTTGTTTCCTGATTTGCAGCGGAAGCCTGCTCCGCCTGAGTCTGCTGAGTAGGCTGAGCCTGCTGAACCGGCTGCTGCGTCTGTGCATTTGCACCGAGGGGGAGAGTCGCTTCATCCTGCTGAGCAAGATAACGGTCGAGCTGGGACGGAACGGAGCTCTGCGGTGCGGAAGCTTCCGCCGAATCATCAAGACGGTCGTTCTTCCACAGTTCCTTCACCGCCTGCGAAAAATTATCCTTAATACCCATTGTGGTTATCCTTTCTGTTATGTATTACGCATACGGTCCCGTAAACTGAACAGGCTGCGTGTTGTTATTTATCCTATCAAACTTATATCCTTTGCCGACCAGAACCTTAAGCACATCTTCAAGAACATATACTGTGTTGGTTCTTGCCGCCGAGTCGTGCATCAGCACAAATGAACGGTATTTATCCTCGATATCTTTCGGGATGGAATTATACATATCCGTCCACGTAGCGCCCTGCGAATCTCCGCTGTCCACATTCCAGTCATAAAAACGGAATCCGCGGCGGGTCATCTCCTGTATTATGGCGTCGCGCGTTTTTACGTTATAGTCGTTGGCGCTGCCGCCGGGGAACCGGAATATCTCTGTTTTTACTCCCGTAGCCTCGTATATCATCTGCCATGCGTCGTAAAAATCCCCGAGGTACGCCTCCACCGAAGCGTAGATTGCATTATAATCGTGGCTTGCGCTGTGCACCCCGATAGAATGACCGCTGTCAACTATACGCTTCATAAGTGCATAGCATTCCTCCGTGCGTCTGGGAACAACGAAAAAGGTAGCCTTTATATTGTACTTATCAAGATATTGCAGCACCGAATAAGTATTTGCCGACGGTCCGTCGTCAAAGGTGAGATAGACGACCCCCTCTTCACGCACATACGCAGCCGGTACGCGAACCGTCATATCCTCGTACATAGCTTCATATGGGTTAACAGGCTCTGAAACAGAAACCTCCTGTGTTTCGGCAGGGTCTGGCTGACTTGTTTCCGGCTCGCCGGTATCAATGCTGTCCTTGGATACCGCCGAGGAATCGTCCTCGGAATTAACGGCAGGGCTGCCGGTATTTGAGCCGTTTTCCGAAGCTTTGCCGTTGATATAAGCTATCAGCTGCTCGTCGGAAAGACCGGTTTCGGAATAGATGCGGTAAAACTCCTCTACGGTCAGATCGCCGCTGCCGCTGAGAAGCTCGACCTTATAGGCAAGCTTTTCGTTTTCAAACCGCACTGCCTCGCACTCTGCGCTTTTATTCCACAGTGATACGGCGAACACTACGCAGAGTACCAGCGGAACAAAAAACACTATACAGAGAACCGTCTTTATCAGCACCTTAAAAAATGCCACACTTCCAAACTGCATTTTTAACCTCTTCATGAATGATACGGAAAGGCGCAATCCGCCTATACTCCTATTCTTTTATAATACTATAAATCGGTACTTTTGTCAATAGCAAATGAAGCGTTTTACGGGTCGATGACGAAATATCAAATGGTGCAACAACAAAAATCGGGTCGGATTTTGTAAAATATGCACAAAACATAATACCTTTGCACAAAAACAGCGCGCTTAAAAAGCGCGCTGTGATGTTATTCTGATATTTGAGATAAGTCAAGAATATATCACTCTTCGATATATACCTTTTTCATTCTGATGTCGCTCTTGGGACGATCGTTCATATCGGTTGCAGTCTCTGCGATCTCGTCAACTGCCTCCATGCCCTCTACGACCTTGCCGAATGCGGCATACTGTCCGTCAAGGAACAGAGAATCCTTGTGCACGATGAAGAACTGAGAGCTTGCCGAATCGGGGTTCTGCGCCCTTGCCATTGAGATAACTCCGCGGACGTGGGAAATGCTGTTAGGAACGCCGTTCATCAGGAACTCTCCCTTTATCTTATCCTTAGCGCCGCCCATTCCTGTACCGGTGGGGTCTCCGCCCTGAATCATGAAATCCTTGATAACGCGGTGGAAGATAAGTCCGTCATAAAAGCCCTCTGCCACAAGCTTTAAAAAGTTCTCAACCGTTATGGGAGCCTTGTCGGGATAAAGCTCCAGCTTTATCTTCTTGCCGTTTTCCAGTTCAATTACTACCATTATTTTTTCTCCTTATTGTTATTCTCGTCCGATTATCACAGCGGATTTTCTGCGTCATACTTCTCCTGATCGCGCTTTCTGATCTCGGTACGCTTTATCTTGCCGCTTATAGTCTTGGGAAGCTCGTCAACAAACTCCACAATTCTCGGATACTTATAGGGCGCAGTGTTCTTCTTAACGTGATCCTGAAGCTCCTTTACAAGCTCGTCGCTTGCAGTATAGCCCTTTGCCAGCACAACGGTTGCCTTTACAACCATACCTCTGATAGGGTGAGGAGCGCCTGTTACCGCGCACTCAAGAACCGCAGGATGCGCAATAAGCACGCTCTCTATCTCAAACGGACCGATGCGGTAGCCGCTTGCCTTGATAACATCGTCGTTTCTTCCGACATACCAGTAATAGCCGTCCTCGTCACGCCATGCAGTGTCGCCGGTGTGATAAAGACCGTCCCTCCATGCCTCGTCGGTGATCTCCTTGTTGCGATAGTAACCGCGGAACAAGCCGACGGTGCGTGTATATTCGCCGCGCACGCAGATTTCGCCTGTTTCGCCAACGGGGACCTCCTGTCCGTCCGCGTCAACCAGCACGATATCATACAGCGGAGTAGGCTTGCCCATAGAGCCGGGCTTAGGCTCCATACCGATCGTGTTTGCAAGCATAAGCGTGGACTCGGTCTGACCGAAGCCCTCCATAAGCTTGATTCCGGTGAACTCATACCACTTGTTGTAAACCTCGGGATTGAGAGCCTCGCCTGCGATGGTGCAGTACTTCAGGCTGGAGAGGTCGTAGTCGCCGATGCCCGCCTTGATGAAGAAACGGAACATGGTGGGCGGCGCACAGAAAGTCGTGATCTTATACTTCTCCATAATTGCCAGCATATTCTCGGGGATGAACTTGTCAAAATCGTATACGAATACGCAGGTGCCCATTGCAAGCTGACCATACAGCTTGCCCCATGCAGCCTTGCCCCAGCCCGTATCCGAAATGGTGAGGTGGATGCCGTTGGGGTCAACGTTGTGCCAGTGCTTTGCCGTCTGGATATGCGCCAGAGCATAGGTATGGTCGTGGATTACCATTTTGGGGTAGCCGGTAGTGCCGGATGTGAAATACAGCAGGAAGGTTTCGTCCGCCGATGTGGGAACCCTCTCCATTGTATCGGGGTACTTTTCGATCTCCTTGTCGAAATCCGTCCAGCCGTCGCGCGTGCCGTTAACGATATACTTCGCGTTAAGGCAGCCGCCGAGCTTTTCATCCGCCTCCTCGACATAGTGGGAAACATCTGCGTGACTTGTTGCGATTACTGCCTTTACATCTGCCGCCTCGAAGCGGTATACAAAATCCTTTGTTGTAAGCAGATGTGTTGCCGGAATAGCGATAGCGCCTATCTTTATCAGCGCCATTATAACATACCAGAACTGGTAGTTACGCTTAAGCACCAGCATTACATGGTCGCCCTTCTTTATTCCCATTGCAAGGAACATATTGGCTGCCTTTGTGGAAAGGCGCGAAAGATCGCCGAATGTGAAAAGGCGCTCGTTGCCCTCGAGATCCACCCACATCAGCGCGCGGCGGTCGGGCTCGATCTCGGCATACTTGTCGATGATGTCATAGCTGAAGTTGAAGTTCTCGGGATAGGTCAGTTCAAACTTGTTGAGTATTCCGTTCTCGTCATAGCCTTCTTTTACGAAATTGAGATGATACGATGGGATATCCATTGTTTAGTTGTCCTTTCTGATACACGATTATTTAATATAGATTATTTGCGTTCCCAATAATTATGATACAAGTATTGCGATAAATTTGCAGTCCTCGCCGCCTACCGCTATCATGCCGTGGGGGTTTTTGCTGTCGAGATAAAGCGCGTCGCCGGGGCCCAGCACCTCGACATGACCGTTGATAAGGCACTTGAGATGACCGCTGATGATATAGTCGAACTCCTGACCCTCGTGGGAGGAGAGCTGTATCGGCTTTGTCTGCTGTTCTTCAAGATACGGCGCGGTAACAAGCATGGGCTCAAGGCGCTTATCCCTGAATGTATAAGCGAGGTGGCTGTACTCGAAGCGCTCGCGGCGCTCTATGCGAAGACCCTCTCCGCTTCTGATGACAGAGTATGTCGAAAGCTTGGGCGACTGTCCGGTAAGCAGCGCGATAAGCTCGATGCCCAGCGCCTCGGCGCAGTTGTTCATAAACGACAGTGAAAGATCACGCTCGCCGCTTTCAAGTGCGATATAATCCTGCACAGATACCTGAGTGCGCTCCGCCATGTATTCTACGGTGAAATCCAGCGCCTCTCTTGTAGCGCGAAGTCTGTCTGATACCTCTTTAATGTTGTAGTCCATAACATCAGTCCTTTCGTTATAGCCCAGCCGCGGCTGAAGCAAATTTGTTCAGTGTACAGAAAATCCCCCTTACCGCAATGGAAAGAGGGAGATAATATGACAAAACTCATCCTCTGTACATCCAGCAATGCACTTCCCTATAACGGTGGAAATCCGTACCCCCCTACCTGAGCCGAATGGCATTTCGGGGGATCTGCTACGGGCGGATTATGCACACGGTCCTTACTGCCTCGCACCAGACGGCAGCTCTCTGAAAAGGGTGGTTGAGTACACAGCGGAAAACCGCACCCATCAACACATTTATTAAGTTTACAACAAAATTATACAACGCTTTAAAGCATTTGTCAAGGGGAATTTTCTCAATTTTATCAAAAATATTTATCCTCTCGGTATAATACGCTTGATTTTTCCGAAAAACTGTGATATACTAATGCTCGTGACTTCATTATATGACCGCGGTATCCGCAAGGGTAATGAGGAAAGTCCGAGCATCACAGAGCAGGGTAGCTGATAACGTCAGCCGAGGGCGACCTTAGGGCGAGTGCAACAGAAATATACCGCACAGGACATCGCATCCTGTGTAAGGGTGGAACGGCGAGGTAAGAGCTCACCGGAATGCAGGTGACTGCATTGCCATGTAAACCCTATCCGATGCAACACCGATTGGTGCGGGGAACAACGCGTCTGCTCGGCGCGCCCCGTTGTAAGGTGGCTTGATCCTATTGGCGACAATAGGGCTAGATAGATGGTCATACACGACAGAACTCGGCTTATCGATGGAGTCACTCGTTTGAATTAATTTATCCGCACAGCAAAAGCTGTGCGGATTTGTGTTTTCCTAAGCCTCTGCCAACATGGCTGAGTGCCTGCTGCGGCGCCGTTGAAAGCTCAGATGAAGCTTTATTGGCAGTCGGTATCTTCATAGGTTCGCTCGCTGATTATATATCTCGGGCGCTGCTTTACCTCCATATATATCTTCCCGATATACTCGCCGATAACGCCGACCGAAATAAGCTGAACTCCGCTGAAAAAGCAGATTATGCACACCGTAGACGACCAGCCGCTGACAGTGTCTCCGAGAAAATGCTGGATAACTGCCCATATCACGCCGATAAAGCTGAGTATCGCGATAAACATACCCAGTCCCAATATCATCTTAATCGGCTTTATCGAAAGGCTTGTAATTCCGTCAAAGGCGAGATTGAGCATCTTACTCAACGGATAGTGGCTTTTGCCGGCAATCCGCTCGTTGCGCTCGTAGGGCACGCTTGTGCTCTTGAAGCCCACCAGAGGGAACATTCCGCGCAGGAACAGGTTGACCTCCTTAAAATTGGCAAACTCCCTGAGAACCCTGCTGCTTACAAGCCGGTAATCCGCATGGTTATACACTACCTCCGCGCCCATTGCATTAAGCAGCTTATAGAAACCCTGAGCAGTTGTGCGCTTGAAAAAGGTGTCGGTTTTTCGGCTTGAACGCACTCCGTACACTATCTCACAGCCGCCGAGATACTCTTCAACCATTCTGTCCATGGCGTTGATATCATCCTGCCCGTCGCAGTCAATGCTTATGGTGATATCGCAGAGGTTCATCGCCTCCATCAGCCCTGCAAGCACCGCGTTCTGATGTCCGCGGTTGCGGCTCTGGGAGATGCCGATATAATGCTCGTTCTGCTGCGAAAGCTCCGTGATTATCTCCCATGTTTTGTCCTTGCTTCCGTCATTCACGAACATAATGCGGCTGTTTTCCGCGATTTTTCCGTCGGATATCATGCCCGAAAGCTTGTCCAGAAACAATGGCGCGGTAATGGGCAGTACCTCCTGCTCATTATAGCACGGGATTACTATTATAAGTCTTGGCGCCATCCAATCACCTCTATATCCTTAAATTCCGCTGTCCAGCAGCGACAGCGCCATTCCGACCCCTCCGAAACGGCGGAAAAAGTCGTTCAGCCGCTCCTTGGTTTCATCGGTCTGTGCAATTCTGTCGGAGTAGGACAGCATCTGGTACAGCATAAAGAACATCACTCTTGCCGCGATGTCCTCGCCGAGCGCGAAGTAATCCGTCAGCCTGTCCGTTGCAAGCCGCAGCTTTTCCGCACGCTCCGCGATGTTCCCGGGAATGTCGTTATCCGCCGTCATCGCGGAATACATCTCCGCCGCCGCCACCATATTCTCCTTGACCTCAAGCTCGATATCATCCATGCCTATGCTGTTTTCTTCACAGAACAGTCGCAGGCGGCGGCTCGCCTTTATGTACACATCGTCCGACTGCGGCTCTATCGAAAGCCGCGCGCCGTTTGGCGCTGCCTCTGTTTGCTCTATGGCGCAGCTTTGTTCAGCCATCGGAGCATCATCCTCATTATTTTCGGGCTGAGCGCTTTCATGCTCCTCTGCCGCAAGTTCATCGTCGCAAGGCTCGGCGTTTATCTCGTTGATGGAGTCCAGCAGAAACGCCATCGTTTCTTCCCTGCTCATATCCTCTGGGATGTCGCTTGCCGCGTCGAGAAGCTCGTCCTCCAACAGGGCGTCCACAAGCGCTTCGTCCGCTGCTGCCGATTTATCCGCGCGGCTCGGCTCCTCGGAAAGCCAGTTTATCTTGCCCTCGGGAATTTCAATAGGCACAGCGGCAGGCTGCGGCTGAGCAACCGCAACGCTGACATCGGACGCAGGCACAGTTACCTCCACAGCAGGAATGCTGCCCGAAAAGTACGCCATAGCATCCGCGGTGCACTGCTCTCTCAGCTTTGTCAACGCATCCTCTGTCATGGTGTAGTAAATGCGCCCGAGTGAGTTTATCATCTGCTTAAGGAAGAACTTATTCAGCGAGCAATCCGTAACTCTAATGCAGCAGTTGGGAGCCTCAATCTCAAGCTCATCATCAAAGGTGGTTTCAAAGCTTCTGATTATCCGCACACAGCATATCTGCCTGTAACCTATCCGCATAATCTGTCCGCCGAAATTGGTGCGTATCTCATCGCACAAGAATGCCATTCCACGGCTGCCGTCGCGTGTATCGGAGGTGTCTATAACGCCCAGCGTTTCCTCGGGCGGTGCAAAAGTACAGTACTTCCCCGGCACGAAAAGCGCAGTTACCTTTCTGCCGAAGTCGTTTACCGTTTCAAGCATCAGCTCTCCCCCTTGCTGTCAAGCAGGCTGTGCTTTACATCCCACAGCTTCTGCGACAGGTCAACATAATACTTATGCGGATTTTCAAATCGCTTTATCTCGTCCCACAGCGTCTGCTTCTGCCGGTCGCAATATGTGCGTATCTCTTCAATGGAGGGCAGCTTGTAAACCTGCTTTCCGCCAAGGAACACGGGAACCAGCAGCCTGTGCGCCGTAAAGTTCTCCACCGTCTTTTTCTTCCATGTGTAGTTCGGGTCGAAAATCGTAAGCGGTCTGCTGCTGTCTATCTCCTCATCATGAACGCAAAGCTGGTCGGCTATCGCCTTTCCCGTTTCGTTGTCGTAAAGGCGGTACACCGTCTTGAAATGAGGATTGGTTATCTTCTCCACGTTCTCGGATATCTTGATTTTGGGGGTAATGGTGCCGTTCTCCTCAGTCGCGACAAGCTTGTACACGCCACCGAAGACAGGCTCGCTTTTGGCGGTGATAAGCCGCTCGCCCACTCCGAAAAGGTCGATTTTCGCCCCCTGACGCAGCAGGTCGGTGATGATGTATTCATCAAGGCTGTTGGACGCCACTATCTTGCAGTCGGGATAGCCTGCGGCATCCAGCATCTTTCTCGCTTCTATCGAAAGATAGGCTATATCCCCCGAGTCAAGCCTTATGCCTTTTGGTCTTGCGCCAAGCGGCTTAAGGATGTTGTCGAATGCCTTTATCGCGTTGGGGACGCCGCTTTTCAGCACGTTGTAGGTATCCACAAGCAATGTTGTGCTGTCGGGATAGGTGCGGCAGTATTCCTCAAACGCCTCAAGCTCGGTGTCGAACATCTGCACCCACGAGTGCGCCATAGTGCCCGTGGCAGGAACGCCGTACAATTCATCGGCGAGAACGCACGCCGTGCCTGCACAGCCTGCGATATATGCCGCCCTTGCACCGAGAAGCGCGCCGCTTGCGCCCTGCGCCCTGCGCGAGCCGAACTCGGATATAGCCCGTCCCTGAGCCGCATAAACGATGCGGCTCGCCTTTGTTGCGATAAGCGATTGATGATTTAGCAACAACAGCACCATTGTTTCGATAAGCTGCGCCTGTATCGCAGGAGCGCGCACGGTAAGAATAGGCTCGTGCGGAAATACGGGAGTTCCCTCGGGCACTGCCCAGATATCTCCGGTAAACCTGAAGCTGCGCAGATATTGCAGAAAGCCCTCGTCAAAGCAGCCCTTGCCGCGCAGGAATTGGATATCCTCCTCGGTGAAGTGCAGATTGCTGATGTATTCCACAACCTGCTCAAGACCTGCCGCGATAGCGTAGCCGCCGCCGTCCGGAACACGGCGGAAGAACATATCGAAATATGCGATACGCTCTGCGTGCTTAGTTTTGTAATAGCCATTTCCCATAGTAAGCTGGTAGAAATCACACAGCATAGTACAATTACGTTCGTTAATCATATCCAACCATTCCTTTGTATCAGAATAACACAAACCAAATACCCAAGGCGCCCAAAGCGATAAACACCAGTGCCATAAACATATGTCCGACGATAACACACTTATATTCGGGTATCATGATGAAGTCCGCAGGATTCTTGCTGTCGTACTTTATCTTTCTTGTATCCCCTATACGCGGCATTAGGAAATACTCCTGCAATGCAATAAACTCTCTGCATTTCCCCTCGGCGTCAACACTCGCCATTTTTATATAGCAGTGCTTTACTCTTGTTCCGGTGACAATACATTCCAACACAGCCGCTTTTGTTTCCACCCATTCATGCTGTATCCTGCGGCGGTTCATCCAGTACCACACGGGATGCGACAGCTTCATTAAGCCCAGCAGCAATATCAGTACTGCGAACACAAGTCCCTTTTTGTCAGAGGGAAGCACGACCAGCAATATAAGCATTACCGCGATGACCGGATATGTTATGGCAGGATTGTATTCGTGCTCATTGTGAAACATCATCTCACCTCGATATGCACCGTGCGCATACTGTCCAGCGCGCGCCTGTGTGCCTCGGGGTCTGCCGTTGCGCAGGCATTGGAATCAACGATTATCCTTGCCTCGGGAAGCGCCGCCCTGGCAATCACCGCGTTGGAGATAACGCAGATGTCCGTCACCAGACCGCAAAGCTCCACCTCGTCAAAGCCTCCGCGCATAAGATAGTCGCCAAGCACCATAGAGCCGAAAGCAGGCTTTTTTATCACGATATCGCTGTCCGTCACAGCAGTGCACACTCTGCCGTACAGCGCGTGACCCTCTGTGCCGTCTACGCAGTGAACGACGGGAAGCTTTCTGCCCTCCGAGGTGGAAAGATAATCCTCGCCGTGCGTATCCAGCGTGAATATCACCTGACCGCCGTCTCTGCGGCACTGCGCTATCTTTTCGAGGATGATATCCTCAAGCTTCTCTGCGCCCTCGAATCCGAGAGCGCCGTTAACAAAATCCACCTGATAATCAACTACGACCAAAGCTTTCATATTATTACCTCTTTATGATACGATAATTACCGGTATAATGAATTTTTTCGGGATTTATTTCTTTTTGCGCTTGAAATTCTTGCCCCAGTTTTCGATAACACGGGTATCTCCGCGCTCTACGGCGAGTGAGTTTTCCGGAACATTCTTGGTGATTGTCGAGCCTGCCGCGGTCGTGGCATTGTCGCCGACCTCTACCGGCGCGATGAGGTTAGTGTTGCAGCCGATAAACGCATGATTGCCTATCTTTGTGCGGTACTTGTTGATACCGTCATAGTTTGCAGTAACACAGCCGCAGCCGAAGTTTACCCCTCTTCCCACGTCGCTGTCGCCGACATATGTCAGATGTGCGACCGCCGTATTTTCTCCGATATCCGAGTTCTTTATCTCCACAAAGTCGCCTATTTTTACGCCCCTGCGAATGGTTGTGCCGGGGCGCAGCTGTGCAAACGGACCTATCTTAACATTGTCCTCAACCACCGAGTCGTAAGCCTGAACATTATCAAACGTTACATTATTGCCGACAGTGCAGTTTTCAATATGGCAGTTTGCGCCTATCATGCAGCCCTCGCCGATAACGGTTTTGCCGAGGATGATGGTATTCGGCATTATCGTGGTGTCGCAGCCTATTTCTACATCAGCGCCGATTATGATACCGTCAAGCGATACAAAGCTTACACCGTTGTCCATGTGCTTTCCGATGATATCGTTTCTTGCGATGGTATTAAGGTCGTAAAGCGCCTTTCTGGTGTTTGCGCCCAGTACAATTTTGGGGTTTGAGGAGTTGAAAGCCTCGCGCTTTTCGGCAAGCTCCACGCAGTCGGTAAGGTAGTACTCCCCTGCCGCATTGTTGGTGGAAAGCCGGGGCAGCATTTCGGCAAGCTTTTTTGAACTGAACCAGTATGCGCCGCTGTTTACCTCGGATATTTCAGCCTCTTTCGGGGAACAATCTTTCTGTTCGCGTATCGCAGTAAAAACACCGTCATTGCGGATTATTCTGCCGTAGCCTGACGGGTCGGATATCTCCGCGGTTATCACCGTAACATCCGCACCCTTTTCGATATGATGCTTAAGCGAGGCTTTCAGCGTTTCGGGGTCGATAAACGGCGCGTCGCCGTTAAGTACACATACGCAGTCCGTCTGCGCGATGAGCTGTGCAGCACACTTTACGGCGTCGCCTGTGCCCTTCTGCTCCCTTTGCAGAAAGGTGAGGATGTCCTCTGCGCGGCTGCTTATGTATGCCTCGGTAAGCTCTGACTTGTAGCCGGTAACCACTGCCGTCTTGTCAAAGCCGAAGCCCTTTGCCGCATCCAGCACCCAGCCCAGCATTGGCTTGCACAGCACCTCTGCCAGCACCTTGGGGCGCTGTGACTTCATGCGCTTTCCTGCGCCGCCTGCCAGTATGATACAACCTGTTTTCATCCGAATAACCAACCTCTCTTTATGATAGATTTTGTTTTATATTTTATATTCCGCCGATTTTTTGTTTGCATAAAAACCGATTCGCAAGGTCTTTATCTGCGTATGGGACTGATACTTCGCCGCGTCTGCCGAATACCTGTTTCTACGATAACGGCGGTGCGCATTAAAAGAACGCCGCTTCTGCGCCTGCTTCACGCAAGCAAAATCACCGTGCGCACACTGTCCGGCAGCGTGACGTTCTACCTCGGAAAGGACGAAGCCCTTGAGTTCCTGCCGGAATCTCCGCCGCGCCGCGCAATAAGCTTTCGCTTTGTCGCAGTGCTGTTCGGTGCCCTGTGCGAAACCAGAGCGCTGAGCGAGACCATAGTGTTCTCCTCTGCGCTGGCGCGTATAGGCAGGATTTTTGGCAGCAGCTACTACAACGGAATAATCGCCGCGATAAACAAGACTGCCGAAAACCTTAGCGCGCTGCTGTCCGCCCTGCGCATAACCGTTCCGCGTATCACATCCGTACTGGCGGTATTCATTGCCGCAGCATGGCTGTTGGCTTTTGTGCGCAACCTCCTGAGGCTTTGCCGCTTTTCTGTAAGGCGCTGTCCTGAATTTGTTTTTGTGTCCCACGGCATAATCACATTATATGAGGATATCCTTGTACGCAATAACTTCACCGCGGCAGTAGTAAAAAGCTCCGCCGCGCCGCTTTTTTTCCGCGCCTCACCGATATATTACGGAGATATTACGGCTTTTCTTCCCATGCGCCGCCGCTCACGCCAAAAGGCGCTGCATATACTTACCGGCGTCCGCTTTCCGCAGGAGTTCGACCGCACGCCGCCTGCCAAGGCGCTTTTCGGGCATATCGCCGTTCCGCTTGGCTGGGGAGGCGCCGCTGCCGCGGCATTGGCGCTGTGCTATATCCTCGGAGCAGGTCCGATACTGTGCACCGTCCTCCGATTTGTCACGGCTGTATGTATATGGTATTGTATAATCTTCTCGCTGTTTATGCGATATTCGGGAATTGCCGCTTCCGCCGATTGGAGCATAATATCAGCACGGCGCGGCGTACACCTGTATACCGCCTATGTGCTTTCAGGCGGAACAGCATACCGCCGCACCGATCAGAATGTTTTTCAGCTAATGCAGGGGATGTGCGACATACGGTTTTACTGCCGCGGCAGACTTAGGCTGCGGCTGAGGAATATGTACCTTAGTTAGCGCACCTGCGTAATAACAGATACCTCCTTGACATTATAAAGGCGCAGAGCCTCTGCCGCCTCATCGCTGATTATCTCGCCCGGCATCACAAGCGGAACGCCCGGAGGGCAGGGCGCGATTATGCTTCCGCACACAAAGCCGATAGCCTTAGCAAGGGGAACCTTTTTCTGCGGCATGAACACCGCGTCATACGCAGGAAGCGCAGCCTTTGGCTTAAGCACGGGATACTCCGCCTTGAAGATAGGCTTTTTCTTGGGGATAAGCGTCATCGCTGTAAGCGCGCGCTGGCAGTCGCGGTGAGTGGTCGCCGCAGAAAACAGCAGCACTGCATGATTGCGGTCGGACATCTCGCACTCGACTCCGTTCTGACGAAGCTTATCGGCATAGTTAAAGCCGTTGTAGCCGTACTCATACGCCTTTACGACAACGCGCAGAGGGTCGCTTTCCTTTATCGGGATATCATATTCCGCAAGCTTGTTCTTAAGGTAACGCACCGACTCGCACGCATGAGTAACCGCATCCGGACGGTCGGAGATGAACTTGTTGAAATTATCTAGGCTCTCCATAACGAGGTAGGAGGGGCTTGACGAGCCGAATGCCGCCATAAACTCCTTTGCCCTTGTAAAATCAGCGCCGCCGATAAAATGCAGATATGCTCCGCCTGTCATTACCGGAAGAGTTTTATGTGCAGACTCCGCGCTGATAACGGGAATGCCGAACTTCGTCGGATGAAGGTACTTGTCGCCGAACTGCTTTCTGTCGATAAATCTGAGGTATGCTCCGTGGGCATTGTCGCACACCACAGGAAGCGTAGTCTTAGGCACTCTGCTGACGCCGCCGAGATAATCTATATTCGTCATAAACAGTGCGTCAGCGCCCTTAAGCGCATCCTCACTGTAATCGACATCGGCGCTGAGATACTCCTCCGGATAAAGCCACTTTACATTCATATGCAGCAGTGCCGCCGCCGAAATAAGGCTTCTGTGCGAATAGCGCGAAGCAGCAATGGTCTTGCAGCCCTGCGACCTGAGTATGGCAAGCGCACTCTGTATAGCAAGCGTGCTGCCGCCGCAGGAGTAGCAGGTCCTGTCCGTGCCGAAAAGCTTAGCCGCGTTCTTTTCGCTCTCCCCGATGATGCCCTTGGTGCGGTCGGTTTCATACAGGCAGTCCGCACCGTCTATCTCGGTGATATCATGGGAAATCGCTCCTTTATGACCCGGCATATGAAGTCTGAGAGCGCCGCTTGTTGTGTATTTCTCCAAAAAATCGCAAATCGGTGTATTCATATAATTACGTCCTCCGTCTATCGGTTGTATCGGTGCTGCCGCAGTATCCTGCCTGCTTATTTCGCTGTTTCCTCAGCAAGCATCAGCGTTTCCCTGTCGATCGTATATTTGAACTCCGCACGCCATTCAGCCATGCGCTCGTTAAGATTCTGCGTCTTGTACGCATCCTCCAGATACCGGTAAAGCGCATCGGTATATTCCTTTCTGTCCTGCTCCGTCACGACGGCGTCGGAGGTGTACTCGATGATGTGCCATCCATAATCGGTGAGCGTCGTACCGGTCGCGCCAACCTTTTCGATACCCAGTGCGCACTCCGTAAATTCTGCCATGTACTTTTTTGTTCCGGGCACAACAAGATAGCTCATTGTCGTATCTGTATCATCGCTGTACTTGTTCATAAGCTCGGAGAAATCCGTGCCGGAAGCCGCAAGGCTTTCTATCTCACTGATTTTGTCGGACATCTCCGCTACCCTTTCCTCTCTCAGCTTGTCGGCTTCTTCATCCTTGTTCTCACTGCGAAGCGATCTTATCTGTGATATTGTTTCGTCATCCAGCTTTACCAGAACATGGCGCACATACCGCGAGCCCTCCGGGATATACAAGCTCTTGAGCGAATCGGGATCATAGTCGGAATTGTCTGCCTTGTATGCCGCCTGTGCATCGGCTATGATGTCCTTGACCTCCTGCTCTGCCTTTTCGTACTCATAAGTAAAGCCTTCGTTAACATGATCCGTCAGTTTCTGCTGAATATAAATGCTCTTCTGCCAGTTTCTAAGGTCCTCCTCCGTCAGTCCGCAGTCCGCCAGAATTTTGTTGTACTCCTCTTCTGCGCGTGAAGCCAGTTCCTCGTCCGAGAGTGTTTCTCCCTGTTCAAGCGAAGCCTGCACCCTGTTCTTCAGGTTTTCTATCATATTATCAATGCCGGCTGCGGTATCCGCGTCTAT
>JBJESD010000106.1:0-8768 GCA_051882595.1 Oscillospiraceae bacterium
TCCCTGCAATTCCCACATACGAAGAGCCTGCGGTTGAGGAAGTTGCAGAGGAAGTCCCTGCAATTCCCACATACGAAGAGCCTGCGGTTGAGGAAGTTGCAGAGGAAGTTCCTGCAATTCCCACATACGAAGAGCCTGCGGTTGAAGAAGTTGCAGAGGAAGCGCCTGCAATTCCCACATACGAAGAGCCTGCGGTTGAAGAAGTTGCAGAGGAAGTCCCTGCAGTTCCCACATATGAAGAGCCTGCGGTTGAGGAAGTTGCAGAGGAAGTCCCTGCTTATTCCATTCCCGTATACAGCGAGGATGGCGACGCCGCTGCACAGGAATCGGTTTATGAGGAAGAAACAAACTCCTACTCTGCCGACATTCCGCTTTACAGCGACCCCAACGAAGCAGCAGAAGAAGCTTCTGCAGTTCCCACATACGAGGAGCCTGCGGCAGAGGAGATTCCCCCGATGCCCGTATACGAAGAGCCTGCAATGACATTCGATAATGCAGGCATGATGGCAGCGGTCAGCGCAGTGACAAATAATGCTACGGATGACGACACAGCACTTCTTTCAGGCGCTGTTGACACAGCGGCTGCACCTGCTGCACCGAGCTACAGCGCACCTGCGTATACCGCACCGACTGATACATATGCTGAACCGTCCGACCGTACGGTATTTGCAGGAAATATTGCAGCACAGAACAGTGTCGCAACACCGAATAATATTGCAGCGCAGAGCAGCGAGCCGCCTGTTGATCTTGGCAAGCTGGTATACTGCCGCAATTGCGGACAGGATATGTACGAAAAGGCTGAAAAGTGCGACCTTTGCGGACATAAGAATATCTGGTGGGGTTCCGATGCCATCAAGCCGCTGCCCAAGCACAGAGAAGTAAAGGAAACCAAGAAGCTGCCCAAGGCTGTTCCGATAGCAATTGGTTCGGCAGTAGCAGTGGGTCTGCTGTGCTTCCTTATAGTTCCCTCTCTCCTCAACGGAAAGGATGAGGTAGATACCAAAAAGCCGTCTACAACTACCTCTTCAACCACGACATCCGCAACGTCAGATACGGTTGATGACGGACAGAACGGCATTGGTGTAACAACTGCTGACAGCAGCACTGCGTCCAACGTAACATCAGACCCTGTTGATATACCCGATGACAACGAAACAAATCAGCCGGATACGCCGTCTTCTGAGGTTTCCGAAACAACAGAGGAAAAAGACCCGGTTGTTACATCCTCTGCCACAAAAGCAACCACCACAACCAAATCTACGACCACAACGAAATCCACAACAACTACCACCACTACAACAAAGGTGACTACAACCACCACTCAGCAGAACACCTATGCTCCCTCTGCAACAGTAAAGGCACAGAACAAGGAGCGCGACGCTATTATCAGCGCATATGAAACAATGTCTGCCGAGGTCGGAAAGATAGAGATGCTTGCAGCCTCTACCTGCAACGCAATCATGTTCGATTACAGAGATGCCGACACTTCCGGTAAGTCCTTCTACAAGCGCGATATTGCAGTAGAGATGATAAAGAACATCAAGAGCGGCAAGTCCGCGGTAAACTCTGCTGTAGCTGCTGCAAAGCCCTCCACATCCGAGCTTAACGGCGCATACAATGCGCTTACCAAGCTTCAGGAAAAATACAACGCTTACTACGATTATGTTGTGGGAGCAACAAGCTTCGGCAAATATGAGAGCAAGTGTGCGGCATTGTACAGTGATTTCACATCTACCGCAAAATCCAGCCTTGCAATCGCAAAGCTCAATACCTCTGCCCAGACGACCGCAGACCAGAATCAGTATTATGCCGATGTACTGAGCGAAGCGCTTGTAGCGGTTGATAACGCCGTTTCTGCCTACACAACGGTGCGTTCCAAGATTTCTGAGCTTAACGAAAGCACATTCAGCACCAAGTATAACGACGTTCTCAGTACTAACCTGTCCGCATACCTCAAGGCTGCTAAGTATACGCAGGCAGTTTCGTCCTACTGCGATATCCTTTCATCCGCACCCTCTGCATATTCTTCCGCATATGCACAGCTTAAGTCGGCACGCGATAACCTTAACAACTGTATGGATCTGTTCGCACTTGCGCAGTACGATAACACGCTCTCTAATTTCAAGAGCACATCCAATACATACATCAACAATGCTTCCGGCGCAGCTGCAAATGCAAGAAATAATATGTAACGGCAAAGGCTATAAAAAACTAATATAATGCAAATCCCGACGCAGCTGAAACAGCGCTGCGCCGGGATTTTATTATTCGGTTTGGCGTTATTATTCCGAAACAAGCTGAGTAAACCGCCTGAAAGCAGCCTTGCCCTGCTCATCGCGCTTGAATACGCCTGCGTCCTCAAGGACTCTGGCAAAGACTGCGCCGATCTCCTTATGGAGTATTTCGGTTACATTTTCCGCGGTGATGGTGTATCGTGCAGAGAATTCCTCTGCCCAGTCTGCGTGCTTGCAGAGTGTTTCATCCTCTCGCACGGCAGCGACGCCCTTATTTACCAGTACATCGGCGAGCAGCTCCATTTCAGCCTTAAGGCGCGAGGGAAGCACAGCCAGACCCATAACCTCGATAAGTCCGATGTTCTCCTTTTTGATGTGGTGCAGCGAGGGATTGGGGTGGAATATTCCAAGTGGCCTGCTCTCATCGGTGCGGTTGTTGCGCAGAACAAGGTCGCACTCGTACTCCTTGCCGTTTTTGCGAGCGATAGGAGTAATCGTGTTGTGGGGAGTATTGCCGGAAAAGGCGAACACGCCAACGCTTTCGTCGCTGTAAGCTCTCCAAGCGGCAAGAATATGCGAGCAAGCCTTTTCAAGCTGCGCCCTGTCAGCACTTCTCAGGCGGATAACGGACATGGGCCATTTTACCGTGCCTGCTTTGATTTCGGGGAATTTACTCATGGTGAATTCACACTCAATCGGCGCAGTCTGCATTGCGAAGGTATAGTTGCCGCCCTGAAAATGCTCGTGGCTGAGGATTGAGCCGCCCACGATAGGCAGATCGGCATTGGAGCCGACAAAATAGTGCGGAAGCGTATCAATAATATCAAAAAGCTTTCCGAATACTGCGTCATCTATCCTCATCGGGATGTGTCGGGAGTTGAAGATAATGCAGTGCTCGTTGTAGTAGCCGTAGGGCGAGTACTGGAAAAACCAGCTTTCATTATGTACCGTCATAGGAACAGGTATCAGATTCTGGCGCGCCGGATGACCTATTCGTCCGGAATAGCCTGTGTTCTCAAGACACAGCTGACACTTCGGATAAGCGGCAGCCTTTGCTGATTTTGCAGCGGCAATATCGCGCGGATCCTTTTCGGGCTTTGAGCAGTTTATCGTGATATCAAGCGTACCGTATTCCGAGGGATATTCCCATTTCAGGTCCTTTGCTATTCTTCCTGCGCGGACATAGTTGATGCTCTTGTTCCATTTGAAGTAGTTGTCTGTTGCGATTTTGGGCGATATTGCCAAGTCGATATAAAACCTGCCTATCACCTCTCTCGGGTATGGGGTAAGCAGACCCATGATTTTTGTATCGAAAAGGTCGCGCGACTCGGCTGTATCGGTGATTATTCCGTTCTCTGCTGCATAGTCATTGATTTTATCGAGTATTTCGTCGATCGTCATTATGGGACGCTCCGGCTGAGCGTCGCTCCATTCGGATATGCCAAGGCAGTCAAGCAGTCTGTTGCGCGTAAAGATTGCATCGTTCGGCGTGATAAGCCTGTTGTCCAGCGCATAATCGATAAGTCCGGCGATAAGTGCTTCAATATTCATGTGGAATACCTCCGATGGAAAAGATTTATAAATACCGCACAACCGGCAGCCGCCTTTCAGAAAACCTCGGGAATTGTGAAAAACTGTCTTAGGCTCGAACAGAACAACAGGACAGTTATTCAGGCGGTACAGCTGCAAAAATAGCTGTGTGGTATTGCGTTTATCTTATTTTAGCACATCAGGCACAAATAATCAATATTATTGCGATATTTATAGCAAATCATTTTTGTGAAAAATGTCCATATGATATGTGATATCTTAGTGATGTTTGTCCAAAATTCACAGGTTGTCTTAAAACTTGTTGCAAAAAAATAAAATATAATATATAATAGAATTATACAACTATCTGCGCGGATATCCCCTGCTTTTTTTGTGGGGAAAAGACATAGAAATTGCCGCGCACCCGAAAGGAGAACAATATTGCAATGGGCATCAAATTTGATGACAAACACTTAGAACGCTTCGTATCCGCACATGAGCTTGCGAATATAGCTCCTCAGGTAAAGACTGCGCATGACCTGCTTGTTTCGCGTTCCGGTCCGGGCAGCGACTTCCTCGGCTGGATGGATCTTCCCGTTGACTACGACAAGGAAGAGTTCGCAAGAATCAAGGCTGCCGCTGCAAAGATAAAGCAGGACAGCGAGGTTCTTATCGTTATCGGCATCGGAGGTTCCTACCTTGGCGCAAGAGCCGTTATCGAAGCGCTGAAGTCCACACTGTACAACAACCTTAAGAAAGATACGCCCGAGATATACTTTGTAGGCAGCTCCATCAGCCCCACATATTTAAGCGAGGTAGTATCGCTTGTCGAGGGCAGGGATTTCTCTGTAAACATCATCTCTAAATCCGGCACCACAACAGAGCCGGCGCTTGCTTTCCGCGTGTTCCGCGACCTGCTTATCAAGCGCTATGGCGAGGCTGAGGCCAACAAGAGGATTTATGCCACAACAGACCGCGCAAGGGGCACTCTCAAGGAGCTTTCCGACAAGAAGGGCTACGAAACATTCGTTGTTCCGGATGATATCGGCGGAAGATTTTCCGTTCTCACCGCTGTGGGACTGCTTCCTATCGCCTGCGCAGGCTGTGATATCGACGCGCTTATGCAGGGCGCTGCCGCAGCTCGCGAGGAATACTCGGTATGCGACATCGAAAAGAACTCCTGCTACCGCTACGCTGCTCTCAGAAACATCCTGTACCGCAAGGGCAAGAGCATTGAGATGCTGATTTCGTACGAAAACAGCTTTGCCATGATGAACGAGTGGTTCAAGCAGCTTTTCGGCGAGTCCGAGGGCAAGGACAACAAGGGTCTGTACCCCTCCTCTGCTATCTTCTCAACGGATCTGCACTCTCTGGGTCAGTTCATTCAGGACGGCACAAGGCTGATGTTCGAGACCGTCATCCAGTTCACAAAGCCCCAGAAGGACTTCTTCCTTGAGGACGAGCCCGATAACATCGACGGACTGAACTTCCTCTCCAACCAGAATATGTCGGTTGTAAACAGAAAGGCTTTCGAGGGCGTTGTTATCGCTCATACAGAGGGCGGCGTTCCCAACATGGTGCTTGAGGTTCCCGAGCTTGACGAGTTCAACCTCGGCTACATCATCTACTTCTTTGAAAAGGCGTGCGCTGTCAGCGGCTATCTGATGGGAGTTAATCCTTTCGACCAGCCCGGCGTAGAAAGCTACAAGAGAAATATGTTCGCACTGCTCGGCAAGCCCGGCTACGAGGCTGCAAAGGCAGAGCTTGAAGCAAAATTAGGCATTAATTAAGGGTATCTTTAAGCTTCCTTAATTTAATATAAAACACACGGAGGTCACCACTATGATTAAGATCATTACAGGCAAAAGAGGTTCCGGCAAGACCAAGATTCTGATCGATGCTATCCACGAGGCAGAGAAGAACTCCAACGGTAACGTTGTCGCTATCCAGAAGGGTTCTGCACTCAACACCGACATTACTTACAAGGTTCGTCTGGTAAATATCGAGGATTACGATGTCGAGGGCGTAGACGCATTCTATGGCTTTGTAGCAGGTATTCTTTCTTCCGACCACGACTGCACTGATATTTTCGTTGACGGAACTCTCAAGATCACAGGCAGAGATTACGAGAAAGTCGGCGCTATGCTTGAAAAGCTTGATAAGATTTCAGCAGATACCACAATCACACTGACAATTTCCGCTGACAATTCTGAACTTTCTGACAATGTTAAAAAGTTTATGAACTGATTTTTGCGAAAACGCTTGACAAATCGCTTTCTGCATGGTATAATGTTAACCGTGCCTATAAAAGAATTCATGATGGGTTCTTAGAAACGATTAACACTACATTAAGGGGGTGCAATAATGGCAGTTCCGAAGAGAAAAGTATCTCGTGCAAGACGTGATAAGAGACGTTCCCAGGTTTGGAAGTTATCCGCACCTGCTTTCTCACGCTGCAAGCAGTGCGGCGAGCTTAAGCTCCCTCACAGAGTTTGCGGAAATTGCGGTTATTACAATGATAAGGTTGTTATCGCTAAGGAAGCGTAAGCAATTGGATCTGATGTAAAACTGAACATCTGTTTACGAGAAAACAACCCCGACCATAAAGTCGGGGTTTTGTTTTGTTGTGAAAAAAGCCTCATGAACTAAGGCAGACATGAGGCTTTTTATCAATATCGGGTGGGCTTACACAGCAGTGAAATAAAGACCGGCGAACACTCCTGCGACGATCGCCATAATCGCCACTGCTGTCAAGCATAGCGCTATGTGACCGAAGGTGTAGTATTTTACGGGCTTTTCCGCTTTCTCTTTTTTAAGCTGCACGGTGCTGCCGAAATTGGGCGCCATTCTCGGGGTTTCGGCGCGGACGTCCGGGATAGGCTCGGGCTGCCTGAACATGGGCTCCGGCTGGCTGCAAATCGGCTCGGCGTGTAAGCTGTCCGCTGATGGAGCGCTGCTGTGCGCAGGGGAAGCCTCGGGCTGCTTTACTGCTGCGCTGACGTCCGCTGCCTCGGCGTCGGAATTTGCCGATACAGCTGTGCTTTTCGGCGGGAGATTATTCTTTGCTCCGCAGAAGGAGCAGAACATAGAGCCATCGGGAAGAATGTTGCCACATTGATTACAATACATTTTTATAATTTCCTTTCGTTAGAATAGCTGATCATATACGGCGTGAAATACGCAGAATAGGTATGTCTACGGATTATGTTGGTTGTCATTAAGTCCGCCGTTGTTTCGGACATAATCGAACAGGTACTGCTGTGCTATGCCCTCAAGCCCTTTGGTGCATTCGGGCAGACCATCGGGATAAAACTGTGCCATAAGCCGCTTTACCCACACATCGCGAGGAAACGCGTCGCGTTTTCCGAAGCCGAACAGCAGCACACAGTCAGCCACCTTGTCGCCGACGCCGACGATGAGCTTCAGCTTTTCGCGCGCTTGTTCAAGCGGAAGAGCGGCAATTTCCTCAAAGCTGACCTCGCCGCTGTTTACCTTGTTTACTGCGTCGCAGATATATCTTGCACGGAACCCTGCGCGAAGCACTCCAAGCTGCTCGGGCGTGACGCCGCGGAGGTTTTCTGCGGTAGGAAACGCTCTGCCCCCGTCAACGACATCTCCGAAGCTGTCGCAAAGCCGCCCGATTATTCCGGAGATACGCGGAATATTGTTGTTCTGGCTTATGATAAAGCTGATAAGCGTTTCAAACGGCTCCTGCCTTAGTATGCGTATTCCGCATGAGCTTTTGCAGGCAAGCGCCAGCGTTTTGTCGGAGGACAGCCTGCTGATTATATCGCCGTAGTCTGTTGACAGGTCAAAGTAGTCCTGCCAGAAAGGGATGTCTTCCTCGCGGATGCCGCGCAGCGTTACGCAGCCGTCGCCCTGAACAAGCTCGGCTTTTCGCCCGGAGGCTATACCGGAAAAGCTGCCGTCGGGATTTTCCGACCAACGGAAGCACTGTCCGCACAGGAATGTTCTTTTTATGTCGAAATTGTTGTTTTGAATAGTAAATTCCATGTTTTTTGCGCAAACCCCTTGATTATTTATCTTAATTATAATACAATATAGATATAAAATCAAGTGATGCAAAAATGATTTCAGCTTTTTATCACCAAATTTTCGGTATGCGTCTGCGGCGGTTTGCGGTCGCGTGCCTGTAAGAGAAAGGAATGCCGACATGAGAGAAAGTATACTTACCATCCCGGTAAATGAAGTGTTTGAGCCGCGCGAGGGCTGTCCTATCTGCGCAATGAGAAATACCGTAGAGGAGCATATCTCGGAGTATATCATGGGCGCTGCGATGATGGAGCCGGATGTGCGTATCGAAACAAATCGGCTTGGCTTTTGCCATACCCACTTTAACTTTCTGCTTAGGCAGAACAATCGTCTTTCGCTGGGACTGATGCTCAACACATATCTCCAGTCTGCCAGGGCGAATGTGTTTGAGAATAAAAGCATATTCTTCTCTAAGGGCGCAAAGGCAAAGAAGTGCAGCGAGATGGAGTCCACCTGTTTTGTATGCAGCAAGGTGGATTGGGGCGTTGAGCATATGCTGGATACGGTGTTCACCATGTTCAGAGAGGATGCAAAGTTCCGCAATCTTTATTCTTCCCAGAAATACATCTGTATTCCGCACTACAATCTTTTAATGTCGCACGTTCCGACAAAACTCCCCAAAAACGAGCAGAAGCCTTTTATCGAGGCGACCGACCGGCTCATCGAGAACTACATAAAGCAGCTTAACGACGATGTAAACGAGTTCTGCAACAGCTTCGACTACCGCAATGCAGGCAAGCTGCACAACGAGGATATGGAGCACGTTCGCAGCTCTGTTGAAAGGGCGATAGAGTTCCTGACATCGCGCAAGCCCGATGTTAAATAACAGCGTACTAGAGGATGAACAACAGAAAAGGACAAGATAAAATGGATATTTTAGCAATAGAAAGCTCCTGTGACGAAACAGCTGCTGCGGCCATCCGCGACGGCAGGCAGATAATAACCCCGGCG
>JBJESD010000107.1:0-34712 GCA_051882595.1 Oscillospiraceae bacterium
CAGCCTTTTGAAAAAGGCTGGAGCGAAAACTTCAATCGCTACGCGCCATATTTATTGGTTTTTCGACAAGCTGAGAGCCTGCTAACAAGCAGGCTCTGTTTTGTATTTCTATATTCTGTTCTTGATTTTTTGCAGTGCGCCCTTTTCCAATCGCGAAACCTGCGCCTGACTTATTCCGATTTCCTTTGCAACCTCGACCTGTGTTTTTCCGCGAAAAAACCTGAGACCCAGTATACGCTTTTCACGCTGACCCAATTGATGCATTGCTTCCTTGAAGGATATCTCATCCAGCCAGTTGTCGTCATCGTTGTGATCTCCCAACTGGTCGAGAACATATATCGTATCTCCGGACTCGGAAAAAACCGGCTCGTACAGCGATATCGGCTCGCTTATCGCTTCAAGCGCAATGACGACCTCCTGTCGGCTGACGCCGATTTCCTTCGCAACATCTTCGACAGTAGGCTCCTTGCCGTTTTGCGTTGTAAGCTGCTCTTTCGCCTGCATCGCCCTATAGGCAAGATCACGAATTGAACGGCTTACCCTCACCGGTGCGTTATCGCGCAAAAATCTCCTGAGTTCTCCCTGGATCATCGGAACAGCATACGTGGAAAATTTTACCTCTTGTGTTATATCAAAGTTGTCGATTGCCTTAATAAGTCCTATACAGCCAACCTGAAAAAGATCATCGGCATTCTCTCCCCTGCCCGTAAAGCGCTGAATTACGCTTAGCACCAGCCGCAGATTGCCGTTTATAAGCTCCTCTCTCGCCTGCATATCGCCCTGCTTGACTTTTTTCAGAAGCTCCATCTTCTCCGACTCTCTCAGCACCTTTAGCTTTGAGGTGTTTACGCCGCATATCTCAACTTTATTGTAGAACAAAAAACCACTCCCCGACTGAATACTTGATGTACAAGTATTATTGTCAGTAAGTGGTTTTGTTATTCTTTGAGGTATTTTTTTCTTATCCCGTCACAAAAAGCAGCCTTATTCGCTGCGTGACGCATTTTATCACGCGTTGTTCTCAGAGCCCTTACCTATACGGTCAATCAAAAGAGATAACAGTATTCCAAAAATAAAGGTGATAAAGCCGTATCCGGTTGACAGATTAAAGCCGAAGCCCTCTGGCAGAATTGCATAAACAGGGCCGATGACCAAGCCCATGATACCGCTGTATACCATAAGGCTGTGCTTTTTAAGCATAGTCGATATCAGCTTTGCACCAAGCATTATTCCCAGAACAGCGCCGATAGCGCCCGGAATGAGAATAAGGATATCAAGCTCCTTAATCGCTCCGATTACAGTGGTGTATACTCCCAACAGCATCATTATGAAGCTTCCCGAAACTCCGGGGATTATCATTGCGACTGCCGCGATAAACAATGCCGCAAGCATTGTAATGAAAAATCCGACATCCATTCTGTATCGCACCGCCAGCGACATTGTTGCTTCGTCAAGCGCTCCGTTACAGATTATCGTGTAGCTTTCTCCGGGAGCTACCTCAAACGTCTTATCATCGGGAGATATCAGCATATCCGGCGCTTTTGCAGGCACTTTCATGCCTAATGCCATTTTTATCCTGTCAACCGTCGAATAATCGGCAACAGCCGTTGCACCCGAGATGTCATAATCAAGAACCACGTCCTCGTTATCAAACTCAATCTCCCAGCTGTCAATATACCGACTGCTGTCGTTATAGATGGTTACATAAGTTGCGTCATTATTGACTTTTGTTTCAAGACGATATTGTTCAGCGGTGCCTCCGCTCTCCAGCAAAGACAATCCAACCGCCGCAGCAAGACCTACGATGAACGGGAGCGCACATAAAGGTTTTATCTTCTGCTCCGCGGTAGCTGTACGCACAATTATCGGAATGCTGCCCAGAATAAGTCCGATAAAGAACATATTTGTCTGCACGCCGAAGCTCTCAAACAGCCATGTTATCACAAAGGCAAAGGCGACTATTCCTGTAACTGCGCCCAAACCGAAGCACAAAAGAAACCAGAAATTCCTGATGATGGACTTTACGCCCGAGATAGCCTCTGTAAGCTTATCATAAATTCCAAACACGACAAGCATCGTACCGCCGCTTACACCGGGAATAACATTAGCAATACCAAATGCAATGCCGCTGATAAAAAACCTGAGATATAGCACAAAATTAACCATAAAAATAACCTTATCTGAATCTAATCAATGATCTTACAATAACATAGCCGATAACAGGTATTATACCCGTTACAAGAGAAATAAACAGCGCAAGAGAGTCAATGGGAGCAAGACCAAAGGCTGAATTAACAAATGGTGTATAGATGAGAATAACGGGCAGCACGGCGAACAAACCATATCCGATAAGATTGTCCAACCTTGTATTCAGGACAGCATAAATCGGTCTGCTGAAAGAGGTGCTCATAAGCCCGAACATACAAAAGCTCATGCCCAAAGAAATCAAGCCGCAGCTTCTGGCAAAATCGGTTGCACCATTATACATGAACATATACGACGCAAATGCAACACCGCCGCACAAAGCACCGATAAGCACCGAGTGCGCAATAAAGGAGAAATTTACCTTTCGCTTTGCAACATAATCCGAGGGAGGCATATCACTCGTCATATCCCTGCGGTAATTCCGATAGGACAGCGCAGCAATCGGCAGCAGAATCATGCTAAGCAGTGCAAGCAGAAGCGGATTAAGCATAAGCTGAGTATCATCACGGAACAAATTAAGTATCGTCAGCACAAGGAACGCAGAATATCCCGACAGCACTGCTCCCACTGCACGCTTGATATTCCTGTGCACCTGCCTTGCATATGTAATCATGGACGCAATTGCAGACAGATTATCGTCGTTCATGATTATGTCTGCGGCTTCGCAGGCGCTTCCTGCGCTGTGCTGTGCGATAGTAATTCCGACGTCGGCAAGCTCAAGCGCCTCGGCGTCGGTGGTTCCTGTGCCCGTCATAGCGACGACCTCGCCGTTCTTTCTAAGGCGATCGAGAATATACAGCTTCTGCTCGGGCGTAACTCTTGCGTAGATATCCGCGTCAAAGCTAAGCTCCGCGCCGTATTTGACGGATCGCGATATCTCCTTGCCTGTGATTGTTTTTCCGGATAAGCCTATGCTTTTTGCAGTTGCCTCTGCCACATGGGGCTCATCCTCGGTAAGCATGACAAGCTTTATTCCTGCAAGACCAAAGCTTTTTACCGCACCGGAGACAGTATCCCTCAAAGGGGCAGAAAAAGCCACAAAACCGATAAAGGTGTATGCAAATCCTGCGGTAGAGTCACAATCGCGCTCGGCAGCATCGGCACAGGCGATAGCCATTACGCTATATCCTGCATTATAATAGTCCTGCTGCTTTTTCTGAACATTGAAAAGCTGATCGCCCTTGAACTTGCACAGCGGCAGTATTTGCTCCGGCGCGCCCTTTATGCAGTACAGACGTGAATCGCCGACCTCCCAGAGTGCTCCGCTCATGATGTCGTTGCTTTCGGGAATCTTCTCAATCAGCTTGTTCTCATCATAGATATTGCGGATATCCTCGTCAAAAAAGCCCGCCTTGACAAAAAATGCACGCTCCGCTTCATTGGTAGAATCGGGGTCACACGCCAGCATTCCTATCTTATACAGCAATTCTTCGCTTTTTGTAAATATGCTCTTAACTTCAAGATGAGCTTTCGATATCGCCCCCTGCTTTTCTATACAAAGAACCGAAACGGAATTCAGCCTTTCAATATCAGCCAATGACTTGACGATAGCCGACTTTGAGAGCAAATCCACTGCTCCCTTTACATAATAGTATCGGATAACGGTAGATATTCCTGTCGGGACAAAACATAATCCCAAAGTTATTCCGCGCAGTGCGGAATCTACTATGGTATTGCCGGTGATATTCCATACGATAAGCGATATCAATGCAAGCACTGCGGCAACTGCGGAGGCTATTGGGACAATTCCCTTTACAATGCGCTCCATACCGGTGGTATATGTATGCTTGTCCTCCTTTTCGCCTATCTTCTGATAATACTTTGTATCCACGCCTGCCGCACTTACCTTTGCTATGGCAACACCGCTGAGCACAAGCGTGCCGCTGTAAATGAACGACTGGCTGAGCTCGGATTTCGACAGGGCGCCGGTGAACTTAGCTATCGGCTTATTCGAGCCGGTGAACACGCTTTCGTCCACTGTCAGATCACGCGATTCCTGTATAAACGCGTCGGCAGGAACGCGTTCTCCGCCCTGAACAACGATAAGGTCCTCGGGAACAATGTCCTCCTTGCTGATGTACAGGAGCTTGCCGCTGCGGATAACACGGTATTTTACGTCAGTGGACTCTGCCAGCTCTTTCAGCCTTGCGTCTGAGGACCTGCCGAAATACAGCTCTGCTCCAAGATACAGCAAATCAATCAGCAGAATAAGAATGCCGCCAAGTATGTTCTTGCCGAACATACTTATCACGCCGGCAATAAGCATCAACAGAAAAGACGGCGACAAAAGAATCGCAGAGACGGAAAAAGTCTCTTTCTGCCGTTCGCTTTTCGTATAAACATTGTGTCCGTACAGCTCGATATTTTTTTGTATATCCGAATCGGTCAAGCCGAAATAATCACCTTTAAAATTAAAAAACTGCGCCATCTTTTCACCTTTCGTTCTAAACGGAACAACCACGGCTGTTCTGCATATTATAATACGTCAATATATATTATCTCTCATTTCGGCGAAAAAATCAAGAGGTTTTCACTAAATATTATGAAATTGGCGCAATATTCATTGCAGACGCCTCAAAAGCATTAAGTTTTTTTTGCAAGCTTTTTCAATCTGCCTTGACATTCAAAATAAATTAGTATATAATTAATACAGACAAAAAATATTAAGAGAGGATCAATATGTCGCCCGAACTACGTCACAATACAGATAAGCGTGTCATCCGCACCAAAAAAGCAATTAAGAGTGCTTTGTTCAAATTACTGGAAAGCAAAGACATCTCGGTCATCACAATAAGCGAGCTGACTTCTGCGGCAAATGTTAACCGCCGTACGTTTTATACTCATTACCGCTCAATAACCGATATACTTGATGAGATAGAAAACGATCTTGTTGCGGCGCTGATCGATATGCTTAATAATATTGATTACGGGAATTATAAGGAAAGTGTTGAAAAACTATTCATGCGCTTTCACTGCATTATCACCGAGGAATTCAACTACTATTTCCGCATAATGCGTCTGGACACAAGAGCATTTCTGCAATCAAGGCTGAAAAAAGCCTTCTCGACTGCAACCGAAACTATGTTAGACGCGTTAACCGCACCGCTTATTTACTCAAAGCTTACTGCGGCATTCATTGCAGGAGGATTGCTGGCATTCTACTCCGAGTGGTTCTATTCCGAAGAACGCATTCCGGTTGAAGAAGCTGCGAAATATGTCAGCCGGCTTGCGGCATCCTGCTGTCACTCCACAAGCGAATAGTGCGCCGCTGCGCCAGCCGCTTGAAAGCTTGTGCATACCGCCGGAAGCTTGTTCAAGCAAGTCCGGTTTGGAACGACATATCCGACACATCAAATAAACAAAGCAGTATCGCTCAAAGCGGTACTGCTTTCAGTCTGTCAATAAAGGCACATCTGCGTCGTCAGCGGCATAATCAGCAGGCACAAAGCCTAGCTGATATGCCGCTTCCTAGCATCTGCACCTTTCTCGGCAGCCTGGGAAAGATACTTTTTCGACAAGCTGAAAGCAGTATCGCTCAAAGCGATACTGCTTGCTAATCAGTTTTTGCTTGTGAAAAACCTACGGTCTTTGAAAATGGATTGTAATATATATCCGATACATCCTCATTCATGAAAAAATATACATTCTTGCAGCAAAGCGGAACAAATGCCGCTTCGTCCAGCAGAATTTCCTCTGCTTTCAGGTATAGCTCGGCGCTTTCTGACAGATCATGCGCTCTGCTCGCTTGTCGGATATAATTCTGGAACATCCTGTTGCGGTAGGATGAATAGTTCGCACTGCTGTCCGGCAAAAACGCACCGAGATATGCCTCGGGGCTATTGTAGCCGCCTGTCAGCTCAACGACAGCTATTTCAAAGTCTCCGCTTTGCAGCCGCTGTTCGTACTGCTCCAAGGGCAAGACCTCAACAACGCAGTAGAAGCCGAGCTGCTTCTGCCACTCCTGCATGATGTACGACACAGCGTCCACCATTGTATCATCCGGCAGGATTATCCGCGCCCCTGCAAAAAGGTCCTTATCAAGGCTGTCTTCAGCCTGAGAATAGTATGCCATTGCCTTATCCCTGTCATATCCTGCAACAAGGTCCTTTCCGACATAATCCCGATAGGCTTTATCCAGCAGAGTAACCTCATCGGGAACCACTCCGCGCGAGGGATTGTACTGCGCCAATGACGCCGAGATTTCCTCACGATTGACAAGGCAAGCCAGCGCGCGTCTGAAGTCGGTGCTTGAAAACAGATCAAATTTCGTATTGAAGATCATACCCACCGAAATATTGCTGTAAGCTTCAACAGTATACTCACCGCTGATAGCTGCGGCTTGGTCGTCGGTCACCGCGATACAATCGGTTGTGCCCGAAACGAAATCCCTTACAAAACGCTCTTCATCAACGATGAAGAAATTAAGTCCGGAGGGATATACCTTGTTTATCTCATTGGTTTTATGGTTACGGCGAAGAACGATAAAATTATTATCGGTGATAGTATACGGGTCGTACTCCCATGTGCGCAGGTAAAACGAGCCGTTTGAGGGCGTCGCTTCTGCGGAAAGCCCATACTTTCCCTGCGATTTCACAAAATATTCCTCGTTACACGGCATCGCAGGGGTATTGGTCAGAAGCTGTGGGAATTGAGGATTTGGGTACTCCAGAGTTATCTTCAGCACAAAGTCGTCAACAGCCTCTACCCCGACCTCTGACACTATCGGTATGTAGCCCTTATTGACGCGCTCGGCGTTTTTTATGCAGTAATAATCGGAGGCGCGTGCGGCTCTGGTATTCGGGTCAAAAAGGCGCCTGAATGCAAATACAAAATCATGCGCTGTGCATTGAGCCTCAAAATCACCGCTGTCTATCCAATATATATCCTTTCTCAATCTGAATGTGTATATCAGTCCGTCGTCGGAAACCGAATAATCCTCCGCAACGCCTGAACCCAGGCTGCCGTCGGGGTTGACAACAAGCAGACCCATATATATGTTTGATATCAGCAAATCGGAAACGCTGTCAGCAGCAGTCTGAGGGTCAAGGCTCTGAGGATTTGCCGCGATGTTATATTTAAACACTCCGTTGCTGCCGTCATCCTCTGTACAGGCTGTGAACGTCACAAGGCATATACTCAGCAGCGCAGCTGAAATAAGACGCTTAAGAAAATTCACTGTTACTCCTTAGTTATATTGAATACTTTGAATTGAGCACCGCAAAAGTATTGGCGCAAAAATGCGAAATGTCAGATTGTAAAAAGATTAGCGCATATGTGCAGTCAAGGTATTTATTCATCGTGCGGTGCTAAATTAAGTATATCATAACGAGAATTATAAATCAACCTCTGTCACACAGTTTTCAGCAAGACTTTTCTGCACATCCACAATTCTCTGGTTGGTGCTGCCGCGGTAGCTGAGTGTAAGCGAGCGGTTTTTCAGCTCAAACCTGCCGTCGACCAACACATCAAGTATACTAAGCAGCTTTCCTACATATTCCTCTTTAGCGGATTTTTGAAGCAGCTCCTCAAACGTCCAGCCGCTGTATGCCATGAGATGATATCCGCGCTCTGCAAGGCGCTTTCCGAGACAATACAATGCCTCCGCCTGACAGAATGGCTCGCCGCCCGAAAAGGTCACGCCCTTTGTAAGCGGATTTTCAACACACTCCTCGTACAGGTTATCCGTATCTTCAAGCTTTCCTGCCGAAAAATCATGAGTTTCCGGATTATGGCAGCCCTCGCAATGATGCGGACAGCCCTGCACGAAAACAACGTACCTTAATCCGGGCCCGTCAACAATGGAGTCCTGCACGGTTCCTGCAATCCGTATTTCCATGGAAATACCTCCTATATCCTATGCAAATACCGCCGCAAAAGCGACGGTACAGCTTGTCGAAATAGTTAATTATCAGGCTGGCGAGAAGCCGTCAGATGCTAGGAAACCGCATAACGGCTAGGCTTTGTGCCTGCCGTATGTGGTTGACGCCGCAGATGGCGGTTTATCGACAGTCTGAACCGCCGCAAAAGCGACGGTATACACTTATTATCTGTCTATGCCATGCTTAACGCGCTGGGATTCCTCTGCGCGCTTTGCATTATTGAAGCGGTCAAGCGTTCCTACAAGATATCCCGTGATGCGGCGAATTCGCTCGAACTTAACCTCATCCTCCGTGCGGTGGCAGCAGGGACACTCATCATCGATTATTCCGGTATAGCCGCACTTGGGGTCGCGGTCTACGGGATGATTGATAGAGCCGTAGCCTATTCCCTCCTCCTTCATGCAGCGAACTATCTGCTCGAATGCTTCGAGATTTTTGAGCGGATCACCGTCAAGCTCAACATAGCTGATGTGACCTGCGTTTGTAAGCGCATGATACGGAGCCTCGAGCTTTATCTTCTTGAACGCGCTTATACCGTAATATACGGGGACATGGAAAGAGTTTGTGTAATAATCGCGGTCAGTTACTCCGGGAATCTCGCCGTATTTCTTCTTATCCAGACGGACAAAGCGGCCCGAAAGTCCCTCTGCGGGCGTAGCAAGAAGAGTATAGTTGAGGTTTGTCCTTTTGCTCTCAAAGTCAAGGCGCTCTCTCATGTGAGTGATTATCTCAAGTCCCAGCTTCTGAGCCTCTGCGCTTTCGCCGTGGTGGACGCCGATAAGCGCCTTAAGGCACTCTGCAAGTCCGATGAAACCAATGGAAAGCGTGCCATGCTTAAGCACCTCGCCGATGTTGTCGTTGGGACCGAGGTTTTCAGAGTCGATCCATACACCCTGTCCCATAAGGAACGGGTAATTCTTTACAAGCTTATCGCACTGTATCTTGAAACGGAAGTAAAGCTGGTCGATAACCATGTCGATCTTGTCGTCCAGCATATTATAGAATTTATCAATATCGCCCTTTGCTTCGATACCAAGTCTGGGGAGATTGATTGATGTGAAGCTGAGATTGCCTCTGCCTGTAACGATCTCGCGGCTGCTGTCGTGAACGTTGCCGATTACTCTCGTGCGGCAGCCCATGTAAGCGACCTCGGTGTTATAATCGCCCTCTTTATAGTACTTCAGATTGAAGGGCGCGTCAATAAACGAGAAATTCGGGAACAGCCGTTTTGCCGAAACACGGCAGGCAAGCTTGAACAGGTCGTAGTTGGGATCGCCCTCATTATAATTGACGCCCTCTTTTACCTTGAAAATATGTATGGGGAAAATAGGAGTTTCGCCGTTGCCAAGACCAGCCTCGGTGGCAAGCATAACATTGCGCGTTACCATTCTGCCCTCGGGTGATGTATCTGTGCCGTAGTTGATGGAGCTGAACGGATTCTGTGCGCCTGCGCGCGAATTCATGGTATTGAGGTTGTGGATAAGCGCCTCCATAGCCTGATATGTGGCGCGGTCGGTTTCGCTCTCCGCAAGCTTTTCTGCAGTATCCTGAAGCTCGCTGAACTTCTCGCCGTACTTGCCTGCGGCGATATCCCATTCCTTAGCCTTATAGTCGTAGTTGTCGGAAAGCTTCGGATAAAGACTATACTGCTCTTCAACCTGTTTGGAAAGAGTCTTGAACTCCTCCAGCGCTTCGGAGAAATCTCTTCTGCCATCTGCAAAGCACACTGCCTTGGCAAGATTATTGATGTAAAGGCGGCGGAATGTCTTTGAAACGCCCTCTGCCATCGCATAATCAAAGTTAGGCACAGACTGACCGCCGTGCTGGTCGTTCTGATTGGACTGGATAGCAATGCACGCAAGCGCAGCATAGCTTGTGATATCATTCGGTTCACGCAGATGTCCGTGACCTGTCGAAAAACCGCCGTGGAAAAGCTTAAGCAGGTCGATCTGACAGCAGGTCGTAGTAAGCGTGAGGAAATCAAGGTCGTGGATATGAATATCACCGTTGATGTGCGCCGAGGAATGGGTCGGGTCGAGGACATACATCTCGTTGAACTGCTTTGCGCCCTCCGAGCCGTATTTCAGCATTGTGCCCATTGCGGTATCACCGTCGATATTGGCGTTTTCGCGCTTGATATCGCAGTCGCTTGCGGACTTGAATGTAAGGTCCTCGTAAATCTTCATAAGAGTAGAGTCCATCTCGCGGATTCTGGTACGCTCCGCACGATACAGGATATATGCCTTTGCGGTTTTTGCATGGCCTTCCTCTACAAGCACTTTTTCAACAGTATCCTGAACCTCTTCTACCGAAGGGTTTCTTCCTATGATCCCAACAGAAAGACGCTGGCAAACCTTGTCCGCAAGCTGCATAGCCTCGTTGTAGTCGTTACCGCCGACAACCTGAGCAGCCTTGAAGATGGCGCCTGCTATCTTTTCGATATTAAAGGCAACCTGTCTGCCGTCGCGCTTTTTGATCATTGTTATCATTGCCATTATTACTTGCTCCTTGTTTATTATGTCAGGCACAACATATTGTGTTTCAAAGCCTATTACATCTATTATATAGTCGTATGCGGTTTTTGTCAAGGAGATATAGCTTAATAAGCATACAGAAAATGCAGCATGATTTTTGTACATCTTATACAAACCTCGTGCTGCAATAAGGTATTTCAGGGCATAATTATTGCGCATATTCAACAACATCGCCTTAATTGAATATGCGCAATGCGGTATTATGCAAATTCGCTGAGTATGTTGTAAGTCAGAATAGCAACCATCAGCACATTGTAAACATAAGTTGTACCGATGTAGGTAAAGCGCTTTGACTTGCTCTTCATACCGACCGAAACAAACCCGATCCATACACAGGATATCGCCACCGCGATAAGCAGTCCCATAACACGGACATAGGGAGTAATGCTAAGCGATATTACAGACGCGAAAACCAGATCCAGCATAAACTCAACAAGCGGAACTAAGGTAAGGGGCAGCGTTGCAAATGCCCAAAAATTCCTGTGCTTTACAAAGAACCCGATTGCCATTACAGCAAATACGGCGGCAATAATGCCACACTCGATAGCCATAACTACCTCCTAGTATTTGAAAAGATGTATATTCGGTGCGACGCTGAATAATCCGCGACGGCGCCTTTGCCGAAGCAGCACCTGCTTTTTCCGTTATCTCGCACAAATTCTGTTTAAACGCTTAGTCATTTGACCTTGGGCAACACCGCACAATTAACGGCTACCGCCTTTGCCGCACGCTTGCTTGCACCTTTTCCGTCATCTTGCGCATATTTCGCTTGGTGGGCGTCAACCCACCTACGCTCAATTTGTACAACCTGACGAAAAATCTGACGGCGCAATCGCACGACAATAATTATGCGGTGTTGCCCTTGTTTAGATGCGGAGCGTCATCAGCGGAGAATTGTCTCTGCCTTTGCGTTGTCAGCGCAAACGGCATAATATACCGTTGTGTCCGAAATCTTTACAAAGCAATCTTCAAACTTATACATCTCATTCGGGGTGTAATCCATAAAGCTGTTGCGTTCGCTCTCAACATACGCCTCAACGCAGGTCTTTACCCTCTCCGCAGCAGCTGCGTCAACGGCTACGAAAATACCGAACTGATCGGGGAATGCGCCGGAGCCTACGCGATATGCGGACATCTCCTTTACATCCTCCTTTTCTACGCCGTAATATGCCAGAAGCATATCGGAAGATACCTCAGCCATCTCGGGAAGCTCCAGCTGAGCCATAAGCTCCGCGGTCTTTTCTGCGGGAGTTTTTGTGCTGACCGACTCAACGGTTGCATCGGAAGCTCCGGAGGTATTTCCGTTGGAATCCTTGCTGCAGCCTGTCAGAAGCAGCGACGCCATTGTAAGCGCGGCAATTGTCATCTTGAACTTGTTCATATCTTGTGTTTCCTTTCTTGTTTATATTGTATGAACCTCACGCCGTTGCCCAAATCATAGATTTCAACGGCTGAGAGAACCTTGTAATATATGTACGCTGCTCCGCAGCTATCGGCTTTGCCGATTCATGGGACATATATTATGATATAGTTTTCTGAATGTAATGCAGCATCTTGTCATAGGTGACGCTCTTAAAATGCATTCCGTCAACCTCGGCATACTCCGGCATAAAATAACCGTCAGAGCCGATTATCTGTGAATAGAAGTCAATATAACGTATACCGTTTTCAGAGCATACGCTCTTTATGAAATTATTGAACTCCTTTACCTTATCATTATTGATGCCTGTCGGCGACTCATACATACTTCCCTTTGCAAGCGGTGTTACTGAGATACAGTAGACAACCGAATCGGGACATACTGCATTAAGCTTGTTGATAAGCGTTTTGTAGCTGTCCTCCATAGCTCCTGCTGCGGCAAGTCCATTGGAGCCGAGCATGATGAATATACGTTTGGGCTGCATTTTTTCGGCATAGTCAACCGCTGTCATAGAGCTACCGTCATACATAGGAATCTCGTCGGTATATGCCTTATAAGGTGTAAGTCCCTTATCGGCTGCAACATTCTTCATGTTGAGTCTGCTGAACAGGTGAAGTCCCGTTGTGATACTGTCCCCGATAAACAGGTCGTTTTCAAAAAACTGCTTGCTGTATGACAGGTCATCAGACTCCTGCGGAGCGTCGTCGGAATTCGGCTCCTGAGGGTCATCGGTCGCCTCCGTCGGCTCGGCAGAAGAGGTCGGCTCGGTCGAGCGCTTTGTCATTGAAACAGACGAGGAAGCCTTTGTTGTGGTGGTAGCCGATGTTGAAGTCGGCGCACCCTCACCCGAATCGGAATTATCCGAAGTATCACTTATGGATATATCGCTGCTGTTGTTCTGATTTGACTTGAACTGATCTCCGTAAAGCAGACTGATAAGCAGAAAGCAGATCACGATAACGATAATTATCATAATTATGTTCAAAACGACAACTGAAGTAGGCAGTTTATTTTTGTTTCTCACTATTATTTCCCCCTGATTTTACCTAATATTACAGCACAACTGAATTATAGCACGTAATTCAAAAAAAAGCAATATTATTATGCAGCATTCGCGGAAATTTCACACAAATTCCATGCCATCACTGCAGAAAATGCGTGTTCTCACTATTCTCAGGCGTTCTGTCTTCTCGCCCGTCGCGTTGCAGTACGCTTCGAACAGCAGCGACGGGTTGATGTTGAAATCATTGCCTGCCGGCAATCTCAGCAGTATTCCATCGTCAAATGAGATCTGCTGTATCAAAGGCTTCAAATCTATTACAGATACTCCCTTTTTCGTCTTTTTCTCGGTAAGTATCTGCTCGGAGTCGGTAAATGCCCTGAACTTATCCATGTCGATATTGGCTTCTATCCTGTATTCGGCGCTGGCAATATCGGTGTTTTTATACTTAGGCGCGGCTACTCGGATGACCCTTATATCGGGCGGCAGCGCCTCGTTCAGCTTTCGCATAACGTCCTCGGGAGAAACATCCTCTGTCAGACGGAAGTCCAAAGCCTCGCAGACGCCCTCCTGCCCGAGTGAAAGAGGGAGCATGAATGCTACATAAGTGTGAGGGTTATATCCCTCGGTCTGCCAGACGGGCAGCTTGCTGCGCCTGATCGCGCGCTGTACACAATGATTAAGGTCAAGATGAGAGATATATTTTGCTCTGTCCATTTTGGAAAAGAACACTCTTGTATTAACGGATGGCACGGCAGATTTCACCTCCCACACATTTTGAAACTCCGCACGCCGAGCATTGCTCACGGCAGTTTGGAGTACATACGCCCTCATGAGCGCGCTTGTTCTCTTCAACGAAGAACTCGTGGCTTACCAGCATATTGATGTGGCTCCACGGAGCGACCTCGTCATAGCTGCGGCGGCGGTTGGCATAAAATGCCATGTCCAGTCCGCATTCCTCAAATGCCTGCTGCCACTTGCCGAAATCGAAGTAATCCTCCCAGCTATCCAGCCTGCATCCCTTTTTCCATGCGGAATAGATGACCTTGCCAAGACGGCGGTCGCCTCTTGCGAGGACTGCCTCAAGCAGCGAAGTGTTGTATTTTGACCAGCTTATGCTTATCTTTTTATCCGATGCCATAGAAATAAGGTGCTTCTGACGCTGTATTATGCTCTGCTCATCAAGCTGCGGCTCGAATTCAAAGGGCGTAAACGGCTTTGGTATGAACGTTGACAGAGAGATTGAAACGCTTACGGGTTTGCCCTTCTTTCGGTTGGGGTTGGCATAAAACTGCTCGACAACGGCGCGTGCAAGCTCATAAATACCCTCGATATCCTCAAGCGTTTCGGTGGGAAGTCCCAGCATAAAGTACAGCTTGATATTGGTATAGCCGCCCTCAAACGCGATCTTAACGCTGTCGAGAACATTCTGCTTGGTAACGTTTTTGTTGATGACATCCCTCAGCCGCTGGGTGCCTGCTTCGGGCGCAAAGGTCAGACCGCTTTTTCGTACATCGGTTATCTTTTTAAGCACCTCGTCGCTGAAGCGGTCAACTCGTAAGGATGGCAGCGAAAGATTGATGTCGTTTTGAGTGGTGTAGTCCGTAAGCTCGGTAAGCAGACCCTCGATATCCTTGAAGTCGCCGGTCGAAAGCGAGGACAAGGACACCTCGTCATAGCCCGTATTCTCGCAGAGGGTACGCGTCTGTGAAAGAATTGTATCCTTGCTCTTCTCCCTGTAAGGACGGTAGATGAAGCCTGCCTGGCAGAATCGGCAGCCGCGTATACATCCGCGCAGCACCTCAACGACAGCCCTGTCATGTACGATATTGCAGAACGGAACCACGAAGCTATCCGGCGCATAAACCTTGTCAAAATCCGAAATGATACGCTTTTTTACCTGTGCAGGCGCATTATCAAGCGGCACGATTTTGCTGACAGTACCGTCATCGTTATACGAAACATCATACAGCGACGGCACATAGATGCCCTCTATCTGTGCGGCTTGTTTCAGGAATTCCCTGCGTGTGGTGTTTGATTTCTTGCACTTTTCCATAAGCGCCATCAGCTCAAGGTTTACTTCCTCGCCCTCGCCTATTATGAAAAGGTCAAAGAAATCTGCCAATGGCTCGGCGTTGCATACGCAGGGTCCTCCGCCGACCACGATGGGAGTAAGCCCCTCGCGCTCAGAAGCCAGAACCGGAACACCTGCAAGATCCAGCATATGCAGGATGGTGGTATAGCAAAGCTCGTACTGGATAGTGAAGCCGATAAAATCGAAGTCCTTTATCGGGTCAAGGCTTTCAAGAGCGTACAGCGGAATATTGCGCTTTCGCATCTCCTCTTCCATATCGGGAAGCGGCATAAAGACGCGCTCGCACCAGTAGTTTGGCACACGGTTCTTCAAGCCGTATAAAATCTTTATGCCAAGATGGCTCATTCCTATCTCGTAGGTATCGGGGAAGCAGAATGCAAAGCGGACATCCACCTTGCTTTTATCCTTGATGACAGCGCCGACCTCGCCGCCGATGTACCTTGACGGCTTTTGTATGTTAAGCAGAAATTCATCAAGTATCTTCATTCCGGCTTCGCCGCCGATATATTTGGTTTCAGACATTTTTCTCTCCTAATTATTTTTTCTCCCTTTCGGGCGTTAGTTTACTTTCTGTATTGCCGAATGGCTGTCAGTCATGCCGTGCGGATTTGATAATAATTCTGCGAATGCGGTATCTGCGGACAAATCCGCTTTTTCTGACCGCAGAATTATACAGATTATTAAGCAGCTCCGATACATCCGCCCTCAAGCTGTCAGCTTCATCAGAGCCAAAGGCTGCCGCCTCCAGCACCGCTGCCGCCTTGGATAGCCCTGCATTATACTGCTTGTCCGCGCGCAGATAGAACGCCGATGGCTGTTCGCCCGGCTCGGGCTGCAATCCGCAGCAGCACAGAATATCAACAATGCAGTTATACATAGCTTTAACACTGCGCTTGCGCGACTTAAGCAGCTTTTCGCACATGACGCGAATGGAGTGAAGCCTCCATACGGCAAATATCAGAATAACCGTTATCGCCGCTGCCGCCGACGCAATAACTATGACCGACAATGGTATTCTCAGCGGCTGAGGCTTGCCGGAGCCTATCTCGGATGTGTCGGAAAGCTCCTCGGCGGAAGTCTCTGCGGTTTCGCTGCCCGATTTGTCTTGGGTCTCATCCGGTGCGTCCGCTGAAGTTGTTGTCTGCGATGACTGCTTCGGGCGCGTGGTATGCTCGGGTCTGTGCTCTTCTTCGGAAGTATCCTCCGACCCGGGCGCATTGACCGCTGCGCTTGTCGGGTCAAATGTAACCCAGCCAAACTCGTCGATATAAACCTCGACCCACGCGTGCATATCCTTTTCTTTCAGTACCTTGCTGTTGCCGCTTATGCTGTCGGGATGCACTGCGAAGCCCGTGCAGTATCTTGCGGGTATTCCTATCTCTCGCAGCATAAGCGTCATGGCGGTCGCATAAAGCGAGCAGTGACCGCTCTTGGTTTCCTTAAGGAACCTCATAACAGCCCCGTCACCCCGATTTACTGCGGAGAGAGAGTATTTATAGTTGGTATTGAGAAATTCATCGATCACTGCTGCCGCTTTGTACCTGAATACGGATTCATGAAGTGAGTCGTCATAATCGGCGAATATCTTATGATACAAACCGTTCTCTGTCATGAAATCAAACAGCTCTGCCTCAATATCCACGGGTACGCCCAGATAGTTGTCTTCGACATAATTCCTGTAATTGTCGATAACATTTTCACGCTCTGCGACATCCGATACGACAGCCGAATAAATATCATTTGTATATGTGCCGTGTTCTTCCAGCAGAGCAAGCGTTTTTTCGATAACAAGCTCGGGGGCTTCGTCAAAGCAAGGAACTACCGCACTGCATTTGACGGTATTGACGTAATTATCGGCAGAATCGCTTACCCTTACGCAGTAATCACCGTAGACATCAAAATCGGGATTGTTATAGAATGAATGTTCAACGGTATATGCAGGCAGGAATACAACGTCGGTCTGACAAAGATATTCTATCGTGATATTATCCACAGCAGATATCGGTGCCGACTCCTCAGCAAGCATCTCTACAAGAATGCTGAGTATAGGCAGCTCGGCAGGGCGGTAATACGGGGCATACTTAAAGGAGCTCCAGCGTTCCTTGTCATTTATCGGAGATATCCAACCCGTTCCGGTAAACTCCACGCCGATGTCTCCGCGCAGGTATATCGGGCGGTCTCCGTCAAAGGTGACCTTGATAACATCGCGGTTGCTTCTTGCAGGTGCGGAAATATTGATCTGGTGCTGTGAGTCTGCACTCGTGAAGTAATCCGTTTCGTCGTCCATACTGATATGCACATCGGGTTCTTCCTCACCGAGGCTGTCTATATACTCATACAATCCGGTAAAGTCTAAGGCTTCGCCCTCGTCAAATACTGCGCAGCCGACTGCGACAGCGCCAAGCACGACAAGTATGCAGTATGCACCGGTGGTTGCATATTTGGAATAATAACACAGCTGCATTGAAATACGGCTTCTGACGGAAGCCTTATTTGATTTATGCAAAAATGACCGTTCGTCCTCTTTTATCTGCGAATAATAAGCGGTTTTTCCGTCGCGCACAACGGCAAGTCCATTTCCGTAATTCAATGATATGGCAACAGCCGCAGCTATCAGCAAAATAAACGGAACAAAGCTCGCGTTAAAATCAAAATCCTCTGAAAACAAGCGAGGCAGGCAAAGCGCGGCAGTAGTAAGCAGCGCCGGCAAAGCACGCACCCTGCGTTTCATGGATAATGCGCAGACCAAGCCAAACAGACAGCATAATGTAAAGCTTCCCAGTGCCATGCTCTCTTTGTATGCGACGTTAAACAAGGACAGCTCCTCGATGTCATTGAAAAGAACTGTCTGCGGCGAAAAAAATCTGCCGTCGAACAGCATTAAAAACTCATCAAAAAAATATGAATATCTCTCGAAAATCGTATCCCTGTTAAAGTGCACAATTATTCCGGTGATAATGAAGAGCGCAGGCAAAACATATCTGCGTCTGAATACAACAAAAGACAGCCAGAAAACGGCAGCCGACAATGCAGAAATCACCGCTACACTGCTCAGAGAAACAGAGCGGAAGCCATAGTTTGAGAAAACAAAAACCATAGCTGAAGCCGACATAGCAGCGCAGAACAAAAGGCGAAATGCCATAAGCAAGCCTACATTCGGCTTTCTTCCGTAGTATCTGTCAAACACAAGAATACCATCGGAGGGGGCGTTTTTTTTCATATAAATTTATCCTTTATACACGGCAAAAGCCTCCGTCACCAGACGGAAGCTGCCGCAATCATCTGAAAATATGAATACCATGCTTTTTCAAGGAATCGTTGACATATGCATAGTGCATATTCTGCCACTGTTCATAATCCGGGAATTTATCAAGCTCGACATCTGCCTTTATCTGAGATACGCAAGCAGTCAGATTCATGACCGAACCGTTCCAGATATAGTTCATTCCCTTATATGCAGCGCGCAGGACTGTAATATCATCCTGCTTGGTGGCTTTTGGACAGATGACCCTGTTGATAGCAAAATCATCCTTTACCGCAGCGTGTATATGCACCGTCTCAATACACTTATCAACGGCTGCTGTGATGGCGTTATCTATGCCGAAGCTGCCGCAGAAATCGCCTATCGGCACTGACAGCTTGCTGCCGAAGCACTTAAGCACGATTTCAACCACTGCACGCGCCAGTGCTGTTTCGTCATCCCCCGGCACCTCGAGTATTCCGGAGGAAACAAATGCTCTCGAAAGAAGATCATCGGGAACGGACTTTACCATCTCGTCAAGCTTTTCCGTAACCTCGGACAGCGAAAAGATATCAAATACGCAGGAGTTTTCGGAGGTGTCGGCAGAAAACTCCTCGATAATGGATTTTCTGTTCATCGCGATGTTTGCAAAGGCTTCGGTAGCCTTGCCGATGGTGTTCTCAAGATAATCCGTAAATTTATCGGACAGCCCCTGATAGAACTCTATAAGAGTTGCACCTGTGCGCACCTTGCAGGCTGCGTTGGCATATTCCCTGAGCTCGAACAGGTACTGCTCTATCGCTTTGCCGAAAAACAGCGGAGTGGTTTTGATCTTCATATATGCTGTGCGCTCAAGATTGCGCGCACGCTCAACCTGCTCTTTCATATCCTCGACATCGCTGTTGACCTTGACTATCGCTACGCGAAGCGCCGAAAGGCACTTTTTGACAAGCTCCTCGGCATAGAAAGGACCCTTTGAAAAGTCGCTCATAGCCTCTTCGCAGACCTTGATGACGCTGTTGTATATCTCCTCGGTGCATATCTGCGCGCCGCGCTTTGTAGAGCCGTCTATGCGGTCAAGCCACTTGTCGATGTAGTCATTGGCTCCATCGCTGCTGGACTTAAGCGAGCGCGCCGAAAAGACGGGATTGATACGCTCGTCGAACTCCAGCGCAGGCAGGTCTCCCGCTTTCTGGGCGAGATAGCGCTCGTCGGGAGTAACAAGCTCTGCGTAATGTCCGAGAAGACGCTGACCGACATTATTCTTGTTCAAAGAGTGATTGATAAGCGTAAACACCTTTATGCAAAGGTATGATACTATCTTTCCCAGCGGGATTTCCCCTACCGTTACTCCGTAAGTAAGATAGCGGAAATCATGAGAATCATTCGGTCTTAGCATATTATAGGACATTATGCGCTCGGCGTCGTCGTCCTTTGAAAACAGTATCTCCATGCGGTTGAGTATCTTCTCCGCGGCACAGCTCAATGTATAGCGATAGTTTTTCTCTGCTTGTGCGATGAACACGGCATTATACGGCACCTTTTCGGATGTTACCTCAAAGGACGCGGTATATTTCTGCGAAAACGGCTTTTTTGCGCACTGGAACATATCCAGCTCCTGCTTCGTGAGGATGGTATTGGCATAGTAGTTACCCAGCTCGCGCTGGTCGCTCTCAAACATAGCGGCGGTATCCGGCGCAAACATATAGCAGTTGATCTTAACCGGATACGAGCACGTTCCGAAAAGCTTTGCAACGATATACGGGATATCAATAAACATTCCGCCGAAGAAGATATCGCCCATGTTGCCGGTAACAATGACCTCAAGCGATTTATCGGAGCCGTTGAATGCATTAAGCGCGTCGCCCAGCGTCATGATTATATTCTTTATATTATGGAACAGCGCTACTCTTCCGCATTGCCTTTTGGTCATTCCGTATACAGGTGCGGCAGGAGAGTAATTCTTAAGTCCGTTGTCAAACCAATCAAGCGCATACTGCGGCAGTCTTCCGGGATTATTGAGGTATTTATATATCGCGTCCTCCGGAACGACCGGAATTTTTTCGGAAGCACTCAACACAGTTCCTTCAAAGGAAGCGTTATCCAGATATTTATCCTCGGCAATGCCGATAAAGCGCACCTTTGTTTCGTCTGTGCCGAACCTTTTCTCTGTCAGGTGCTTACAGTTGAGAGCACAGTCCACTCCATTCCTGCCCAGACCGATAATCAGCAGTCTGTTCATGCCGAACTGACTTTTCAGAGAGTCGGTAAGCTTAAGTACCCTCTCAGGCTTCAACCATTCGATCTTTTTTTCAATTTCCATGAAATCCCCACCTCATTCATAAAAATTTCTGTATATCTCGTTACGTCTGTCCTTTCTCTGAGGAAATGCGCAACGATAACTGTCAACAGCTTGCGCTGAAATCTCTGCCGATATAAGCTGCTCTTCGGTGCCCGCCAGCGCCAGCGCCTCTCCATAAGGAGAAAAAATAACCGAATCTCCCGAACTGGGCGCTTCGCAATCGCAGATACAATTGCATCCTGCGACATAACACTGGGTCTCTATCGCTCGCGCTCTCAGCAGCGCCGACCAATGCTCTGCCCTTGCTGCTGCCCAGTTGGCACTGACTATAATACAGCTGCACCGTTCCGCCAACCTTTGATACAGCTCCGGGAAACGCAGGTCATAGCATATGGAAAGCCCGATGCTTATCCCGTCAACCGTAAAAGAAACAATGGTATCTCCGGCAGAAAAAACATTGTTTTCACCTCCATACGAAAAGGGATGGATTTTTGCATATCTGCCGATGACATTTCCGCACTCGTCAACAACCGCTAGGATATTGCGTATCTTATCGCCGGACTTTTCGGCATAGCCGAAGACGACAACAAGCCCGTATCTCACCGCACAGCTGCTAAAAAAACGCACCGTATCTCCGTCAGACTCCTCCGCAAGGGCAGCGTTCAGCGAAAACCCCGTAAGCGACAGCTCGGGGAATACTATCACCCGTGCGCCTGCTCCCTCGGCGAGAGCGCACATACGCTCGCACGCAAGCATATTCTCCGCTTTGTTCTCATACGATATACGATACTGCGCAACTGACAAAAGCATATCAGAAACCCCTTATAATCATATAGATAGCCATATACTATATTATATATTAATTCGTCAATAATGTCAACACAAAAAGAGCGTAAATTGCCTTATTTGCCGCTGATATCGTTTTCATTTTTTGGCATCCCTTAACATTAAGGCATTTGCAGCTTAACGCTGAACAAACACCAAGCACAAAAAGCCGCACCCTCGATATTCAAGAGTGCGGTTTTTCAGCGTGTTTCGGCAAAAATCCATTATTTTCGGGCTTTGCGAAACTCATTTTATGAGTATATCTGCTTTGCGATATCTACGGTTTCCTTTGCGTCACGGGCATAGAAGTCCGCGCCTATCTTCTCGGCATATTCGGGAGTAAGCACTGCGCCGCCAACCACGATTTTGCAGTTGACATTGTTCTCGCGAAGCAGGGCAATGGTCGCCTCCATGCTCTTAAGCGTTGTGGTCATCAATGCGCTTAATCCCACAAGCCGCACATCATATTTTATTGCCGCGTCAACAACTGCCTGATAGTCAACATCCTTTCCGAGGTCTATAACCTCGAAGCCGTAGTTTTCAAGCAGCGTCTTTACGATGTTCTTTCCGATGTCGTGGATATCTCCCTTTACGGTCGCAAGCACTACCCTGCCGCGCGAGGTGCTCTCTCCGCCGTTTTTGACGATGTGAGCCTTTATCACATCAAAGGCAGCCTGAGCAGCAACAGCAGACTGTATCAGCTGAGGCAGGAATACCTTGCCGCTCTCGAATTTCTCTCCTGCGGTATCAAGCGCCGGAATGAGGTACTCATTGATAATCGCCATCGGCTCTGTTCCGCCGTCCAGAAGCTGCTGAGCGGCAGCGGCGCACTCCGCCTTAAGACCGTTTGCAACTGCAGTAGGAATATCCGCTGTCGCAACAGCCGCGGCAGGCTTTGCGGCGATATCCGCATAAGCACCGATGAACTCCGTTCCGTTTCTGTCATAGCCGGACAAAAGCCTGTAAGCACGCACTGCTCCGGACATAGAGGCAATATTGGGATTTATGATAGGCAGGTCAAGACCGCACTGCATAGCCATTGTAAGGAACGTGGAATTAACCAGCTCTCTGTTAGGCAGACCGAACGAGATATTCGATACGCCGAGAACTGTTTTTAGCCCAAGCTTTTCCTTAACCATCCGCAGTGCTTTCAGGGTTTCGGCAACGCCGTCCTGCTCCGCGGAAGCCGTCAGGGTAAGGCAATCAATATACACATCGCTCTTCGGAATGCCATAAGCAAGGGCGCGGTCAAGTATCTTGCTCGCGATAGCAAAGCGCTCCTCTGCCGACGCAGGGATTCCGTTTTCGTCAAGCGTCAGTCCGACAACCGCTGCGCCGTACTTCTTGACAAGCGGAAGCACGCTGTCCAGCTTTTCATCCTCGCCGTTGACCGAGTTCACTATCGGCTTTCCCGATACAACGCGCAGTGCGGCTTCAAGCACGCCTGTTTCGGTGGTGTCTATCTGCAATGGTGCGTCGGTCACGCTCTGCACTGCGTCCACCGCCGCAAGCATCATATCGGTTTCATCAATATCCGGCAGTCCGACATTTACATCAAGTATCTCGGCGCCTGCGGCTGTCTGGTCGATAGCCTGCTTCATGATATAGTCGAGGTCGCGCCGCTTTAGAGCCTCCTTGAACAGCTTTTTGCCCGTGGGATTGATGCGCTCGCCGATAATTCGGACAGTGTCGATCTCAACCACCTTTGAGGCGCTGCAAACGACTGCCGGCAGCTCAGGCTTCTTCCATGTGCATTTTCTGCCCTCAAGCACCTTTGCCACTGCGGCGATAAAGTCGGGGTCGGTTCCGCAGCAGCCGCCGAAGAACTTTACTCCCCTGTCAGCCATCTGCGAGATAAGCGCCGCGTACTGCTCGGGAGTTACATTGTATTCGTTTGTTGCAGGGTCGGGCAGACCTGCATTGGGTCTGATATACACCGGAACAGTCGCCCACCTGAGGAGCTCGTCAACGATAGGCATTGCTTCTGCCGGACCGAGTGAGCAGTTCATGCCAACCGCGTCCGCCCCGAGAGAGGACAATGTGATTGCCATTGCAGCCGCACTGCAGCCGGTGAATGTACGCATATTCTGCTCGAACGACATCGTGCACACAACGGGCAGGTCGGTGTTTTCCTTAGCGGCGAGAAGCGCCGTCTTTATCTCCATTAGGTCGGTCATGGTTTCGATAGCGATAAAATCCGCATTTTTGCCTGCCAGCATTATCTCCTTGAAGATATCGTATGCCTCCTCGACAGGCATATCTCCCGTAGGGCGAAGCATTCTTCCGATAGAGCCGACATCCAACGCGACCAGCGCATCCGTGCCCTCGCACGCTTTTCGCGCAATCTCAATTGCTTTCTCTATGACCTCGGTAACAGAATAGCGGCTGTTCTGGAGCTTATGTCTGTTTGCGCCGAACGTATTGGCATAGACCGCCTTTGCGCCTGCCCTGATATAGCGGCGGTGAATATCCTCTATCACCTTGGGGGAAGTGAAGTTAAGCTCCTCGGGAAGTCCTCCCAGCTTTAATCCGCTGCGCTGAAGCATTGTGCCCATAGCGCCGTCAAATAACACACAGTTTTCGCTGTTATATAGCTCTCTGAAAGTCATAATTATCTCCTTATCTCTTCTATAAAGCTTTCTGCAAAGCTGATTTCTTCTTCATCCGGTACATAATCCGAATATCGCACTTTATTGTATACAGATACTATTTCATTAACCTTGGAGTTGCGAAGTCCGTTCTCGCCTTTTATGCTGTGTATGTCGGTATTATCGGACGGCAGCACGGCAAACGGAGTATCGGAAAGCCGCAGCAGCATATATCTGTAACCAAGCCGGTATTTTCTTGCGGCGTCCGTTTCCTTGACGAATGCTTTATACACCTCTCTGCGGCTGCGCCTGTTATCGCGCACCGAAGAGGAATGCCCGTCGGTGCTTATGAATTCGTCATAATACGCTATGTCGCTGTTTTCTTCACGCTCCTTGAGCATAAACGAAAACGCATCACGCAGAAACTCCCATATCTGTCTGCGGAATTTCACGGCTAGTACTACTATGACCAACACAACGGCATAACACATTAAATTAATTGCGTTTGCTCCGCTGTCAGCACCGGGAAGCGCTCCGCTCTCGCCCTCGTGCGTCAGCAAATCACGCTCCGCACCGGATTCATCCCCACGCTGCAACAACGCAAGCAGCAAAGCAATAAGCCTCTTAATCAGCCATGCCGCTCCCCTTGCAAGCGGCGGAACAAGCAAAAACAGCGCAGCCGTTGCGGCAGATACCATTGCACTAAGCCCGAAATTATAGCCGCGCAGTCCGTTCGGCAGTGACACTCTCGACGAGTCGCGCTGATGAGTGCATATATCAATATTAGTCTGGTTTGTAAGCACAGACGAAATGACAATAATCACTCCGAATGCCATGCACAGCTGAAGATTTGCCGAGGAAATAATCGCGTTATCCCGTGTAAACCAAGTAATAACAGATACGATGACCGCACTGACGAAAAACAAAGCGAACCAGCCCCTGCCGAATATTTCGCTGTAATCCCTGCCCGACGATGAATAACCGCCCTTGTATATAATCAGCACAGCAGGAATTATATACAGAAAAAACGCGCCCGACAATTCCAGAGCGGCACTTACCGCACAGTAGGCGATCAGCGGCAGCACGACAGCCGACTTTGAAAGGAACACTGCGACAGGGCGAAAACCGCGCGAGTGCGACTTGCTGTTTCCCCATGAAGAGCAGACTGCGCCAATCAGGAAGAAAACGAGGAACACCCCATATAAAGCGGCATAATGCCACAGAACAAATCCCTTGTTCCCCACGCCCTCACAAAGAACCACAAACGGGAATACGCTTACGAATATTCCAAGCGCGGATATCAGCCGAAGCATGGTGTTACTCATATATCATCACCGCTTTCCATAGGATAATTACGAGTGCGCGGAACATGGTACACATCGAATTTCTCCGATTCAAACGCTTCGCAGGACAGCAGCGCAGGGTATTTTCCCATATACCGCAGCCGCTGCATAAGCTCCGACATATTGTCGCTCAGTACATTGCTGATAAACAGCACATCCGTATAATCGGAATAATCCAGATTTTCGGCAAACTCGTCAATGTGTATTCCGCATTGGTTTTTCAGCTTAGCGAGTGCCCTTAGCACATCAATAGTATGCTGATAGCCATCATCCGCCGCGATAAAGCATTCTTCAACGGAATTAACGGCAAAAGCGGACACGATATGATTTTTGTAGCAGTAATCCATCACAAAGGCCGCAGCTTTTATCTGCGCCTCCAATACCGTTACCGAAAGGCGTATCCTTTCATCCGACAGAGTGCGCTGTAAATTGAACACGATAAGCAGGCTGCGCTCGGTAGTAAATTCATTGTTATATGCCATAAGAGAGCCGGTTTTCGCGGTCTGCTGCCAGTGGATACGATTCATCGGCTCGCGCCCCGTATATTCCTTTGCGCCGCAGATTGCAAACGGGTCGGGAAGTATGAACCTTTCCACCGGATTGTCACCAATGAAACGCTCGGCAGACAGCCTTTCAATTACCATATCGCTAGGGGATGGCAGTACCGTAATGCTCTGCGAAAGAGCGATCATCACCGACGGCTTGCACAAGCCGAAAAGGTCGCTGACCGAAAGGGTCACGTTATCTATGCGGAACTCTCCGCGTTTTTCGCAGCGGACCCTCCACACTCGGCGCAGCTTCTGACGCCCTTTTAGCATGAAAATACCCGATACAAGACCCTTTTGCGAATCCTTTCCGATATTCTGTGCGCCGCCGTAAAACGTAAGCCAGCGCGAACAGGATATTTCTGAACGTGCCCACGGCAAAGGCAGCCATTTATTGTTCTCGATAATCTCGATTATCTCGATTTCCTCGCCCTCAAAGGCTTCGGTTTTGCTGATACCAAGCTTGTATTCAACGCCGCTCAGTCCGTAGCTGCGATATACAAGATACTGCGCGACGAGCACCCCCGCCAGTATCAATGCCATTACAATAAGCTCCATATCAATCTATATTTTCCGTAGGAACGCGCACGCTGTCAAGCACCTGCTTTACCACCTCGTCAGCGGTACGGTCTGCGCTGCCCGATACGGAATATCCGCGGCAGATAAGCCTGTGCTTTACAACATACGGCGCTGCTGCCGCAACATCCTGCGGCATGATATAGTCCCTGCCCTCGGTCATGGCAATTGCTGCGGACATCCGCTTAAGCGCAACCGCGCCGCGCGTGCTGAGTCCAAGCTTTACCGCGGCGTGTTCTCTTGTTGCCGCTGCGATGTCTGCGATATATCCGCATACAGCTTCGCCTGCCCTGCACTCGGCTACCAGCTGCTGCGCCTTTGTTATCTCGTCAGAGGTGCACACGGCGCTAAGCTTCTCAACATCCGAAAAGGATGAGGAGCCGCCTATGACATTGATCTCGTCGCTGCGGCAAGGATAGCCGAGCGAAAGCCTTATCATAAAGCGGTCCAGCTGCGCTTCTGGCAGCGGATAGGTTCCTTGCGTTTCGGTGGGATTCTGGGTTGCCATAACAAAAAACGGTGAGCTTAGCAGATAGCTCTCGCCGTCGATGGTCGTCTGACGCTCCTCCATACACTCAAGAAGAGCAGACTGCGTGCGCGGCGTTGCGCGGTTTACCTCGTCCGCAAGCAGGATGTTGGTAAAAACCGGTCCCTTTCGCAGGACAAACTCCTGCTGCTTCATGTTGAAGAAATTAATGCCCGTGATGTCGGATGGCAGCAGGTCGGGAGTAAACTGAATGCGCCTGAAGCCGCAGTCGATTGATTTTGCAAGCGAACGCGCAAGCAAGGTCTTTCCTGTTCCCGGGACATCCTCCAGAAGCACATGACCGCCTGCCAGAAGCGCCGCAATAACCAGCTTTATCTCAGACCTCTTGCCCTTAATTATCGTGGAAATATTATCTGCAAGCCTATCAGAAAGTGCCTTTATCATATCTTTTCCTTTCCTGCCGTATCGGACGGCATATCCTCCTTTGGCATATCACGCAGCGTCAGCAACGCGATTATTCCTATCATAATTCCGCATACAGTCCATATAATGGGCTCTGAAATGATGACGCCGAAATAATCGAAAATCGGTATCATAATCAGTACTGTGCATATCTTCCATGATAATTCAATAACGCTTGCAACGATAGGCACAATGCTTTTTCCCAGCCCCTGCAGCGATGAACGCACACCAAGCAAAACCGCAAGAGGATAGAAGAACAGAACATTGACCTTAAGATACTGCAGCGCGGTATTTATTATGAAATCACCCTCATCGGGCATTATCATCCGGACAAGCAGTATTCCTCCGAAATATATCATCACAATGGCAAGCGTGCACCAGCCGAAGCTTAACAGCAATCCATCGCGTATTCCCGTGCGGATGCGTGAATACTTTCCTGCGCCGCGATTCTGGCTGCAATATGTCACAAGCGTCGCTCCCACGGCGGAGAATGGCATAAGCAGCAGGCTGAGTATCTTTCGGGCGGCGGTATGAGCAGCGATGATATCCTCGCCCATGCCGTTTATTCCGTTCTGCAAAACTATCGAGCCGATATCAACGATAGAGTACATCAGCGCCATGCCAAAGCCCGAGCTAAGCATCTCGGCTGCCTCGGACGCAGTAAAGCGGAAATCCTTTGGCTTGACAAGCAGAAAGGGTCTGCGCTTTACGAGATAGATAAAGCACACAACAGCGGAAATAAGCTGAGCCAGTACGGTAGCAATTGCCGCGCCCTCTATCTCCTTCTTCAATACGCATACGAACAGGATGTCAAGTATTATGTTAAGTATTGCAGAAATGATAAGTATTACCAGCGGAACAATGCTGTCGCCCACTGCACGAAGTATTCCCGATTCAAGATTGTATATCAGCGTTACAACAAGACCCAGCGCCACAATGAACAGATAGGTTTTAGCTTCCTCAAAAATAGTATCGGGAGTGTCCAGCGCATGAAGCAGCGGCGTGATAAAGCAGGTTATTCCTACAATTATCAGCGATGTAACGACTCCGGCAAACAAAATAGTGCGTGCGATAGAACGGCGCATCTCCTCATGATTTCCTGCACCGAAATTCTTTGCGATAATTACCGAAAAGCCTGTGACCAGACCGTTAACCGTGCTGAACATCAGCGACACAACGGACGCCGTAGAGCCGACCGCAGCGATTGACGATTTTCCAAGCTCCCGACCGATGATTATTGTGTCGGTGAGATTATACGCCTGCTGAAACAAGCTTCCCAGCAATATAGGCAGCGCAAACAGAATAATCAGCCGCATCGGGCTGCCTTTTGTTAAATCCTTCATTTGAACTCCTGTTATTTATATCATATAAGCTGAAATCCGAGTATTCCGATAATACATACAATTCCGCCGATAATATTCAGCTTTGTGCACTCCTCACGCCTTATCACGCCGATGAAAAACAGCGCAACAAGTATCATAGGCTGAACAAAGGCATAGTTTGCCATGCTCTGAGTTGCAACAATATTTTCGCAGACAAGACCAATTACATTCGGTATCTTTGTCAGAGAAACGAACATAGCGCCGCCGGTTTTCTCCCTGAAAAGCTTTATCGGCTTCACCTTTGGCGCAAGAATAACAGAAAGCAGCACAAGCGCAATAAACAGCGCCAGTGTCGGCGAAATCCAACAGCTTTCTCCCTCGCCGCAAAAGAGATTTACAACAAGTCCGTAGCCATACTTGGAGAGCAAGTAAAAAATCAGCGGAAGAGCTATCTTTTTGTAGTTGATTTTCTTTTTACCGGAGCTTGCAATCATGAACAGTCCTGCCGCAGAAAATGCAATAAAGCACGTCTTCCACAAAACGTCTATGCCAAAAGCTTCGGTACCGTTTATCAGGTCGGTCGCATAGGACAGGAATACCGTTACTCCGAGCCATGCCTTAAGCTCAAAAGCGGACATCTCCTTAAGTATCACCGCGGCAAGCTGAAACTCCAGCATTTTTGACGCCGCCATAAGAAGAATTACGGCAAAGCTCTGCCATGAAAGCACAAACGTCCTGCTGTCAAACGGCAGATATAAAAGCATTAATGCCGAGGTGGCAGCCGCCATCAGAAAGGTCAGCGTGTTTCCGTCAAATTTAAGCTTAGCAACAGCGTACTTATCACTCAATGAACATATGGTATAGCACGCAACAACGAGAAGCATAAGAGGCATTCAAATCACCTCTAAATCCATTATCTCATAGCTGAGATTTTCATAATGCAGCTTTGTGCCGATGTCCGTTCCTTCCGGAAGCAGGAAAAGAGAGATGAAAAGCTCCTCTGCGCTGTCATCGTCCTTAAGCGTTGCGTATTCGCCCTGAATACTTATCACGGTATAATCATGAGGGGTCATTTTATGTATATTTCCTTTCTTACACAATTCTACATTGTATATTGTATCACAAACATCCGCAAATTACAAGAGAAAATATACAGCAGGACAAAAATAATCGAAAACTCAATATGCTAAGAAATCGGCGGACTTTACATAACAAAAATGACCTTCGGCAAGCGAAAGTCATTCTGAATTTATATGATTAATTATTGAGCTCTTGTACCTCGACGACTTCTTCCTGTTTTTCCTCAAGCTCGTTTGTCTTGCGGATATCGCGAATAACATCAAGGAAAAGGTTCTGGATAACACGATTGAAATCAATGCTTATATCAAGCACCTTGCTTTCAACCGCAAAACCGCCTGCCATCGACTTATGACCTCCGCCGCTGCCGACATCCTCAAGTGCTCGCATTACGATTTGTCCTGCATTAAGCTCCTCAAGCTCAGAGCGCACCGAAAACTTGAAGCCGTGCTCTCTTCTGGAATAAACTACGCAGAAGTTGACAACATCCAGATTAAGTATAAAATCCGAAACGGTTGCAATAAATGCGTCTGCACAGGTGAAGTTAAGAAAAGCAAACGCAACACCGTTATAGATGTCGATATTCTTCATGGAATCGACGAATGCCTCAAGCTCATCATACTGAATAGTACCTGACTGAAAACGGCGGATCAGGGTATTGTTGGCTTTCGGGAACAAGTACTTGTAGATATCAACATCAAGCTCCGTAACACCGCGGGTGAAGTCCTTTGTATCCATCTTAAGTCCGTACATAAGCGCTGTTGCGACATCCTGAGGCATATCAATGTTGTAAAGTCTGTAATAATCAGCGATGATAGTTGAACAGCTGCCAACGATCCTTATATCCTTGTATTTGTAGCTCTCTGCCTCATTAAACACGGGATGGTGGTCGATGCACGCAACCTCATCGCCCACAAGATCAAGTATGTTCGCATTTCCCTTCTGGGAATCAACCGTGATGATATAATCATCCTCACGCATATCCTTGAGATCATTATCGGTGGTCATGGAAATGCCGAACTCCGCAACCATGTTTGCGGTAGCGGTACGTTCAATATGACCGTGATGGCAGATTATAGTAGGTATATTAAACTTTCCGAGCAGAACCTGCAGACCAAATGCACTAGCAATAGCATCGGGGTCAGGGAAATTATGTGTCTGAATAAATACACGATGACCTTTCAGCAAGGTTATAAGCTCACTGAGTTTCGGGGACATTATGATCTCCTTTCGGCAGCATGCGCTGCCAATTATACTACCTTATTTTTGAAATTACGCTTACCCGGAGCACATCCTATAATCGGCAGAATTCACCGATTTGGGATATGGTATAATTTTCCGATACGCACATACGCAAATCTGTGATTTGCGTATGTGTGAGTATTTTTGATGTATAATAAACGCTTGTGTTTATTATACCACATATTTCTATATTATTCAATAGATTACTGCATGAAAAAGTGTATAAAAAATAGGAGCATAAACTGTCAAAAGTAAGCAAAAACAAGGTCAAGGCAATTTTCGCGAGAAAACTTTGCACAAACGCAAGACTGCCGCCCAACCAACGAAAAATTCCGACGGCTGAGCGGTCAACAGTGCATATTGAATTAACGGACAATTAACGGATTTGCGCACAAAGCCGATAACTCAGCGGCGTACCTTACTTTTTCTTGGACTTCTTGGATGTGGCACTGAGAAGCTTCTGGAATTCCAGAGCCTTTTCAATGCTTCCCTCAACCTTAAGCTTGCCGGTGGTGAATGCGAAAACTGCGTCAAGCTTGCCGGAAATAAGCTTCGTCAGGGTATCGGCAGATGCAATAAGCTTGCAGTCGCGGTCATAGTACTCATAAGGCTCAACGTGCATTGCGCCGTCCTTAAGCTCCACATAGAAAGCACCCTCACCCTCGCCTGTAACATTGATCTGAACAGCAAGATGGCCTTTCATATCGCTGACATCCTTTGGTTCCAGTATCTGTTTTGCGGAAGCTACGATCTCTTCATAAGTCATTTTAGTTTTTCCTTTCTTCGGTAGAACAATTGGATTTGCGAATGTGCGTCAATTATGTAATAACCGATAGCGCACAAAACGCCTGAGTTTATTGTATCATATCAAATACAAATAGTCAACTATCAATAGTTATATTTCTTTCGCTTAATTACGATGAAATACGACGTAAGCATCAGCGCAAAAATCTCCGCAACTACAATTGCAAAGAAAATACCATCCGTTTCCCAGAAAACAGGCAGAATAAAAAGTGCTCCGATCTGAAACAGCATAGTCCTGAGGAACGATATTACAGCCGATACTACGCCGTTATTGAGCGCGGTGAAGAACGAAGAGCCGAAAATGTTGAAGCCGCAGAACAGGAAGCTTATTGAGGACAGCATCAAGCCGCGCCGCGTAAGCCTGAACAGCTGTTCATCATATCCGACAAACAGCTTTGCAAGCGGAAATGAAAGCGCCTCGGCAAGACACGTCATCACAAGTCCGACAGTGCCTACAATTACAAGGCTTTTTCTGAGCAGATTTTTAAGCTCGGATGAATCCAGTGCTCCGAAGTGAAAGCCAACGATCGGCGCAGTGCCAATTGAAAAGCCTATAAAAAATGCAATGAAGATAAAGTTGACGTACATTATTACGCCATATGCCGCCACTCCGTCCTGACCCGCGAACTTCATAAGCTGAAAATTGTAAAGCATTCCGACAATCGACATAGATAGGTTTGACATCAGCTCGGAAGAGCCGTTTGCGCATGCGCGAACAATTGGCTTCAGCTCGACCTTTGTCCGGCAAAGCCGAAGCAGGCTGTTGTTACGCCGCATAAAGTACACGAGCGGAATAAGTCCGCCTATGCATTGGCTTATGCCCGTAGCGGCAGCGGCTCCCGATAGTCCAAGCCGGAGTATCCCGACAAGCACAAGGTCAAGGATGATATTCGCTGCTCCTGCGCACACCGTCACAACAAGTCCCAGCTTGGGCTTCTCCGCTGTGATAAGGAAGCTCTGAAATGCGTTCTGAAGCATAAATGCAGGCATCGCTATCAGCACCAGCGTGCCATACTCAACGCAAAACGGAAGCATTTCAGCGTCCGCCTTAAGCAGCAACGAAACCGGCTCGATTATCACAATGCCGATAAACGCCAGAGCTACTCCTGCAACGAAATCCACCATTATCAGCATAGAGAAATAGCGGTTTGCACGCGGTGAATCTCCCTCGCCGAGAGTTTTTGCAACAAGTGCAGAGCCTCCTGCGCCTATCATGAAGCCGACCGCACCCAGTACCATTATCATCGGCATTATCAGATTAAGTGCAGCAAATTCCGTCTTGCCGACAAAGTTTGATACAAACAATCCATCCACCACTCCGTAAATTGAAGTGAAAATCATCATAATAATGGATGGAAAAACAAATTTTATCAGCCTTCGATAAGTGAAATGATCCGATAATTTCAATTCTTCTTTTTCTTTCATGGTTTCCTCTCTTTCCACACAAAAAGTGCGCCCGCAAAAACCGAGCGCACTCGACATCTTATCAACCGTTCTGCTGCGGCAGACGGTTCTCCGATGACCTGTTTATTTGTATCACTGCCTGATATAAATGCCCTGCTCTTCGATGTAATCCTCGAGCTCCTGCTTCATATCATCTACCCACGTCTGCTGCGAAAGCTCGTTGTTTTCCTCCTGTGCTTTCGGCTGCTGTGTGTTATTCTTGTCGTCCATCTTCATCACTCCTTAATTCCTCCGCTTCTGCCGTAAGTCCCTGCTTTTCCATCAGCCTTGCGGATAACATCATTATTATCAGCAGCAGAATTCCGCTTGCCGTGAACAGCAGTCCTGTCTTAAGTCCTGCCGGGAAGAAATCAAGCGTTATCGTGTGCTGCCCCTTGGGAACCGATAAAGCGATCAGCGAGCCGTTCATTGTCGTCTGAAGCGGAACCTGCTCACCGTCCACATACGCGCTCCAGCCCTCTTCCATAGGTATCGTAGTGAAAAGCACGCAGTCGTTTTCCGCCACGACATCCAGCTTCATGCTGTCGCCCGAGGTGCGCTCCGGAGATGTAGCAGGATTAATCCGTGACATCGCTGCGGTAAACGAAGATAACGCGTCCCCGTCGGCGTAATAAAACTGTGCTTCTTTGAAATATACGGCGTTTTCCCTCAGCTCAAGCCGCACATCGAAGGTATCTCCCTCCTTGTATGTGCCGAGATACTCTATGCTGTAATTCTCATAGAGGAAATATGTTCCCCTGTGCGCGTCATTAATATACAAATCGCACTCGCGCTCGTATGCTGTCGGGAGATACATATACACTGCGCCGTCGCCTTCTGCCTTGACCGTATAGCTTATCCAGCCGTCACTGTCCTCGTCGCGCTTGCGATAGCTGAAATGCGCGTCGGTCGTTGAACCGGTGCGGATATTGTGGCAATCAAACTCGATGTCTGTCAGCGGCAGGAAAATATCCTGCTGACCCTCGCCGGCAAGCGACTTTGCAAGCTCATTCTGAAGCAGAAAGGGCTGCTCGGTTTCAAGGATCTTTTCGCCGTCATCATCTGTCGGATTCTCATGAACGATGTAGTCATCCACCGTAAGCTCGAGCACCGATTTGTCGGCAAGATATGCAAAGCCAAGCGCGTCCGGATTGACGTATGCCCTTATTCCGCTTGCCGCCGCCCGGTCAACAGTTTCGGTATACGGCACTGTCCTGCTGTCCTTAGCAAGCACATACTTGACGCCGAAAATATCATCCGTCAGCACCGTCGCGCCATCGTACCGCGAATAATGCTCGCGCGAGCTGTATCCAAGCCACTTA
>JBJESD010000108.1:0-8607 GCA_051882595.1 Oscillospiraceae bacterium
GTAGTGTCCAGCTGCTTCAAAGTCACTGCCCCCTTACACATATAAATAATCGTTCAGCACAGGCTGAAGTCCCTCGCCGAGGATGTCATTATACATCGTGTCAAAGCTTCTGCCGTCGTTTATTTCAAACTGCTCGTCGCCCTCTGCGCCGTCCTCCTGCTTTTTGCCCATGTACTTGCTTTCGTGGTCGCCTATGCCGGTTGAAACTCCTGCGGAAACCTTGGTTGCGGCGATTTTTACAATGCCGTTTCTGAAGCTCTCGCTCTCGCGCGAGGACACCGTGATACCGACAAACGGCAGGAAAATACGGTATGCGCAGATTATCTGACACAGCTGAGTTTCGTGCACGTCAAGCGGATTTATCGCAGCGTTGTTAATGATAGGACGAAGTCTCGGGCAGGACAGCGACATCTCTGCATGAGGGTACTTCCTTTGCAGGAAATATACATGAAGCGCGCTTGCAAGAGCGTCCTTTCTGAAATCCGACAGACCCAGAAGCGCCGAAAATGCAACGCCGCGCATTCCGCCCATAAGCGCACGCTCCTGCGCGTTGAAGCGATACGGATAGATACGCTTATGCCCCAGTAGATGCAGCTCGGAATATCTGTCGCTGTCATAGGTTTCCTGAAATACCGTGACATAATCCGCGCCGCACTCGTGGAGATAGCGGTACTCCTCGGTGTTGACGGGATATATCTCAAGTCCCACCATGCGGAAGTATTTCCTCGCAAGCTTGCAGGCTTCGCCGATGTATTCGATGCCACTCCGGCTGCGGCTTTCTCCCGTAAGGATGAGTATTTCCTCCATTCCGCTCTCGGAGATTATCTGCATTTCATGCTCTATCTGCTCCATATTCAGCTTCATGCGATTAATGCTGTTATAGCAGTTAAATCCGCAGTATACACAGTAATTCTCGCAGTAATTGGCTATGTAAAGCGGTGTAAACAGGTATACCGTATTGCCGAAATGCTTGCTTGTTTCAATTCTCGCACGCTGTGCCATCTGCTCCAGAAAGGGCTCGGCGGCGGGCGACAGAAGCGCCTTGAAATCCTCGATGGTACAGGTTTCATGCTCCAGCGCCGCCTTTACATCCTTGGCGGTGTACTTTGAGTAATCAAAGCTTTCGACCTGTGACAGCACATTCTCCATTATATCGGACTCTATCTGCTCCATGCCCTCCATATACTCCATATGATTTGTACGGGCAGACGGGTCGGTTTCAAGGCGATGCTTTTTCTCAAGGGCGGCAGCAGAGAGCTGCTGTGAATCCACAAAAAACCGATTTTCCATACTATCTCCTTAATCCCGTAAAAATCCCGTAAGCGGATCGGAAGCCGAAGCGCCTCTGGTAAGAACGCGTCCAAGACCGGAAAGATAAGCCTTTCTGCCCGACTCGACAGCCTGTCTGAATGCAGCAGCCATAAGCGGCAGATCGCCTGCCGTAGCAAGCGCGGTGTTCGCCATAACGGCTGCCGCGCCCATCTCCATAGCCTCGCACGCCTGTGAGGGTCTGCCTATTCCTGCGTCAACAATTACCGGCAGGTCGATCTCATCAACAAGTATCTGAATAAAGTCCTTAGTTGCAAGTCCCTTGTTTGAGCCTATCGGCGAGCCCAGCGGCATTACGGCGGCTGCGCCTGCCTCGACAAGCTCTCTTGCGGCATAAAGATCCGGGTACATATACGGCAGCACCACAAAGCCCTCTTTTGCAAGTATCTCTGTCGCCTTTACGGTTTCGCGGTTATCCGGCAGCAGATACTTTGTATCGCGCATTATCTCGATTTTCACAAAATCTCCGCAGCCGAGCTCTCTTGCGAGCCTTGCAATGCGCACAGCCTCCTCTGCTGTTCTCGCGCCGGAGGTGTTAGGCAGCAGCGTAACCCCTTTCGGGATATAGTCGAGTATGTTTTCATGCTCCTTTGTGTTTGCGCGGCGAACGGCGAGAGTGATTATCTCGGCGCCTGCGTCCTTTACCGCAGCCTCGATAAGGTTAAGGGAATATTTTCCCGAACCCAGAATGAAGCGGGAACTGAATTCATGCCCGCCCAGAACAAGCTTATCATCGTTCATAACAATAACTCCTTATACTTCATAATCCTGCGCAATGATGCGCAGCACCATATTTGCCTGATGTGCCGCACAGCACATCACTCTTGACGAAAACAGCGTTCCGTCGGAAAGCACATCGCTCTTTCCGTCGCCGCAGATATACAGCTTTGAAGTGAGCTTTCTTGTGCATATCGTATTCGCAGAGGAAAGCCCCGACATTCCGGACGCCGCAACGATGAATTTGTCCGGAAGCTGCTCGCAGACAGTATTGACAAGCATTGCCTTGTTCTCGGGAACATCAAAGCACTCGCAGATTATCTGCTCGCCGGAAAGAAGCTCTGCAATATTATCCTCGGCTAGCTTTACAGTATCGGCGGTTACCTCGCAGTATGGGGCGATACTGCGGATTATCTCCCTCATTGCCGCGGTTTTTTCCATGCCAAGCTGGGACACCGCGTACTGCTGACGGTTGAGATTTGATATATCCACCCTGTCGAAATCGATCAGATGCAGCCTGCCTACTCCTGCCCTTGCAAGCGCTATCGCGACATTGGAGCCAAGTCCGCCCAGACCGCACACCGCAACGCAAGCAGCGGACAGCCTTTTTTGCAGCTCACCTCCGTGACGCTGACAAAGCGCGCTAAACATCTCCTCCTTTGTGGGAATCATATCATCCGCCCCCCATGAAGCTGACGATCTCCAGCTTGTCGCCGTCTTTCAGAACCGTGCTTTCGTACTGCGACTTAGGAACGATCTCTCCGTTTTTTTCAACAGCGATACGCCTTATGTCATACTGTGTTCCCGAAAGATACTCCGACAGAAGAACACCGTCGCACTCTACCTCGTTTCCGTTTATTTTTACCATTGATACACCTCCTGATAACAAAAAAGGAAGCCATCGATTTCGACAGCTTCCAAATGTGCGCTATTTTTACAGCACCGACGTGTCAGCGGCAGTGCTGTCACAGTCATTCCTACGTTGGCGTTATCCAAATCAGGTTATCGGTCGAAGGTCATACCTTCCTCTCAGCCTGTAACACAAGCTCCCGTCTGTTAAATTATATTCTTATTATACATCATTTTCACAAAAAATGCAAGGGCTTTTTTATGCATTTTCGCATTTTCATCCGACCATGCAGTGAACACTCCGCAAAAGCGCTCTGTTCACCGCTGCAAGACAGCACCGTTACAGAGTTCGGTTGTGAGAGGACAGCCTTTTCAGCAGCTTTTCACGCAGGGCTGCCGTATTATCAACGCGCAGCGTATCAAGCTTTGCGCGATACACGAAATAAGTAAGCTGCCTCAGCGATATCCCCGCACATGGAATGATACCAAGCACACTGTACTCCGAATAACCGAGCCTGTCCGCAATTCCCGAGCAGACCGCCGCGGCTGCGGCAAGGATTATCATAATTACGTTTATCGCCATTTCGGAGCGCTCCTTGTCGTATTCGGCGCGCTGCCTGCTGCGCAGCCGCTTTGTCGGGCTGAAAAGCTCGATAACAAGCGAAACGGATACGATAACAGCGGCGCCGCACAAGCCGCGGATCACTGCCTTAAGGTCGGTGGTCATACCTGCATAGTTACAGCAATATATCACCAGTGATACAACCGCCGCAATAAAGGCAAACGTCCAGCAGACCATACCTCTCAGCGTGTCGGACAAGCCCCTGATAAGCACGGTGACCAGCACTGCCGCTGCCCCCACGCACAAAACATCCGTAATCATTCCGTCACCGCCTTTTTAGGAATGCGCGCAGACGCTTCCGACTGGCACTTTTCACTCAGCCACAGCAGGAACTTGGTTTTAAGCAATACGCTCTCGCCGCTCTCTGTTCCGCTAAGCAGCGACATTTCCTCTGCGGAAAGCAGCTGCGCAAGTCCGAACTGGCACAAAAATGCAGTCAGCGCTTCATATTCGCTGATATCCGAACGCAGCGCAGCCATTGTAAAGCCCTTATCAACGGCAAAGCCCACCGCACTGAAACGGTTGATGAACTCGCCGAGCTTGTCCATGACCTCGTTAAGCTCGGGCTCTTTGGAAAGGGCTGTATCGCCCTCCGACATACCGATGCGCACCGCCATAACAATGTTGCGCTCGAACAACAGGCTGTCGGACAAGGACGCCTGAGCTGTATCCGAGACTGACAGGATGCTTTTGTTCTGAACAAATATCATCGCAAACATAAGCGACATCACATCCACAAGTATCGCAAGCAGAAGTGACACCACCGCGTCTGCGCCGAAATCTCCGCTGACAAGGTTGTGTACAGGCAGCGTATATACGTTTTCAAAAGTATAGTTATCCGCGCAGATTTCTACCGAAGCAGCCTCAAGCTCGCTGCAGGCTGCCGATACCGTGCTGATAAGCCTTTCCCGTACAACTGCGGCTGTATCCTGCGCCGCAAGCTCGGCATAATCGGGCAGCACAAGCGAAAGCCCGTCCGTCGGAAGATACGCCGGAACATCCAGTGCTTCTCCGCTGAGCGACCTGTACAGTGCCGAAATGCTTTCAGCCGCCTGCTTATCGCCGCTCTTCGCCATGTTTCGCAGATTTTCCGCGCGCTCGCGAAACGACTCACCCTGCGAATATGCGAATGCGCCCTCTATCAGCGACAGGTCTGCCGCAATATCAGCCGTCCGCCTGCTTATCTCGGAGACGTCCTCTATTCCGTATTTATTCAGCACCGCTTCCAGCTTCGCCTGACGCTCGGTGTTGCTGCTTTGCGAAAAGCTCGAGATGTAAGCCGAATATGCCTGCGCATACTCCTCATAGGTGCTGTATTCCCAGCGATAGGGCTGCGCCATGCCGTATACCGTTTCGTTTTCAGCGGAGTCCAGCTCCTGCGCCAGCGCTTCAAGCGTTTTCTGCTGCGAAGAGAGCGTCGTATACTCACCGATGATATAGTTCATTCCGCTGTCTATCGCGGAGGAATACTCGGCGTTTTTCTCCGAAACGATACCGTCGCATATGAAGTTAAGCTCTTTTACATATCCGTTATAGGTGCGCTCAAGATACTGAGACGGCGGATTGACATTGTTGTATATTCCCACAAACGAAAAGTAGCTTGAACAGCATATCGCCATGACCAGTGCAGCCACCTTTGCAGGCGAAACACGCCTGCGCAGACCGTTCTCCAGAAAATATACGACCGACTGCACCGCCAGCGCAAACAAAAGCGGCGCATATGCAAATGTTGCGGCAAAATATGCTTTCGCTCCGTCCAGAGTTGTAAAAAACGATATTATTTGCAGCAGCAGCGATACAACAGCCGCAACAGCCATCAGCGACCGCTCCCTGAACAGGAAAAGGTCGCTGCTGCCGCTGAAAAAGCGCTTCTTATTCATCTCCCGTCACCGGTTCATCTGACTTCATCGGGAAACCGAGCACCACCTTGAACATATCGCCGTCTATCTCGATATCGAAGCTTCCTCCGCAGGCAAGCGTAAAGCCCTGCGCAATGGAAAGCCCAAGACCGGTGCCCTCGGTGCTGCGCGCCTTATCAGCACGCGTGAAGCGTTCAAGTATTTCCTCCTTTGTAAAGGTCATCTCATAGCTTGCGATGTTCTTGATGGTAACGAAAGCGTTATCGCCGCGTTTTTCAAGGGTGTAATATATGCGAGTGCCCCGGAGGGAGTATTTAAGGGCATTGTCCAGAAGATTCTGAATCACTCTGTACAACCGCTTTCCGTCGCTTACCACAATGACGGGCGGCTCGCATATATTAACCTTTATATCAAGACCGGAGGAGGAGATGCTGTCCTCCATCTCTCCGAGCGTCTGGTAGGAAAGCTTTGTCAGGTCAAGCGGCGCTCTCTCAACAGTGATCTCGCCGCTGGTGGTTTTAGCAAGCTCGAAAACATCCGCCACGATGTTCTTAAGGCGCTCCGATTTGCGCTGAAGCACGCGGACGTGCTCTGCCGCTTCCGGCGGCAGCTCCTCCTTGGACAGCAGCTCGATATAGCCGATTATCGAGGTCAGCGGAGTTTTCAGGTCATGCGACACATTGGTGACAAGCTCCATCTTGGTGCGCTCTGCCTTTACAGTTTCCTCAATACCCTTGCGGTACTGGGATGAGATTGCTGCAAGCTGCTCGGAGCGCTGCGCATACGGAGAATTTTTGCTGAGCTGCGGCTTGTAATCATACTGACCGTAATATATAGCCTTTATCTGCTTTTCGAGCAGAGCCTCGTCCTTTATCAGCAGCGTCCTGCCATATATGAAAAATCCCGCAAACAAAAGCTCAAGCAGGATTATGGCAGGCTGCCGGAATATCAGCGTCAGAAAGAATACCATGCAGGTAGCGATAATCATTATCGCGTCAAGCCAGATAAGCTTTCTTGCAGCCGTGTCCGCGGCGTAAACCTCTCCGGTCAGCACCTCTTTCACAAAGCGGAAAAAGCGCGGCACAAGTCCGATAATTCTCTTTATGACCTTGTTGTAGACATACTTTGCAAGCCTTACGCACATTAACACTGCCCAAGCCAGAATGCTGCCGCGCATTGCTGTGTTGTTCCTTCGGCGCACAGCATAGCAGACCACCATATACAGCGCCGCCGCCGCAGAAATCGCAGATATCACTCCGCAAAATGCCATGAAGAGCATTTTGCCGTTTTCGCCTTTGAACAAGCTGTCAAAATCCTCGGCGCTCAAAAGCAAGCCTAAGTACAGTGCGAAAACGCATATCCAGACTGCAAGCGACAGCTCATACGGTACAGAAAAGCATTTGCGCATGGTGATTGTGCCGTCCGCCGCTTCGCCGCTTACGCGGCATATCATTATCATCAGCACCAAGCCAACGACAGCGAGCGCAGCAGAGGACAGGATAATAACGCAGGCATTGTACCGCATTATGTTCCAGCTTCTTTCAAGCGAGGCTATCCGAGCTGAGGTATAGCCTATCTCGATATAGTCGCCCGCATTGCGCATTATGTCGGTCGAATCGAACAGAACATCCTCAAGTCTGTTCGATAAGCCTTTGTCGCATTGCAGCTTGGCAATGCCGCCGGTATAATCTATCCTGTACACATAGTCCGCAGGCTTATCGGCGGAATAATAATCGCCGTCCACCCGAGCGGAGCAATAAAAATCAAGCTCGATTTGCTTTTTGCCGTTGACATAGTTTTGCGAACTTCTGTTAAGCCTTATTTCGTATTTGGCATTATAAAAATCGTCGATAAGCATTTTGGTAAATGCTCCCGACTCCATATAGCTGTCGGAAATGAGCGAATCAAGGCAGTTATAATAGTCGCCGTCTCCGTAGCCGTTGGCAGGCGCATACCCCATTATTACTCCGACAAGTGCAAAGCACGCTATGTATAAAACAACCAGCGCCGCCTTTACGGCACGGCTTCTGCTAAATTTTCTCCATTTTGTATCCAACGCCCCACACCACCTTTAAATATCTCGGTTCTTTAGGATTAATTTCGATTTTCTCGCGTATCCGGCGAATATGCACCATCACCGTGTTTTCTACCGCATACGAGGTCTCATGCCAGACCTTTTCATATATCTGCTCTGCCGAAAACACTCTGCCGGGATTGTTCATAAGCAGCTCCACGATGCTGTATTCCTTTGCGGTAAGCTTTACGGGCTCACCCTCCACGACAAGCACCCTTTCGTCCGCCTTAAGCAGCAGACCGCCCAGCCGCACATCAAGCCCCGCAAGCCGGCTGGTATAGTCGCCGAGCATCATATACCGCCGCAGCTGCGACTTCACCCTTGCGATAAGCTCGGGCGGAGAGAATGGCTTTGTGACATAATCATCCGCGCCCACCGACAGACCGAGTATCTTATCGCTCTCCTCGGTTTTTGCCGACAGCATGATTATCGGTATATTCCGCTCGTTTCTGATTTTTATGGTTGTGGAAATACCATCCATCTCCGGCATCATTATGTCGAGAATGATAAGATGTATCTCCTCATCGCTGATTTTTTCTACAGCCTCAGCACCGTTGTATGCGCAAACCGTATCAATGCCCTCAAGCTTCAGCAGCTTTGATATGGCGGCAACGATCTCTCGGTCATCATCAACGATAAGTACCTTTTGCTGTGACATTGGCTTTCCCCCTTTTTTTCAAAGCATTGCATCTGCCGTGCGTTTGTCCATAATGTCCGGAAGCATTAAGGCATTGAACGCAGATCTGCTTTGCTGAAATTATTGTATCATGGATTTCTTATAAAAGAAGTGATATTATTCTTACAAATTTCTTAAATAAAACGCGAAACTGCGAAAAAGCCCCGACAGAGTGAAGCTTCACAACTGTCGGGACAGAAACATCATTTACTGCTGTATACGGTCACAGCAAGGCACTTCGGCTGACGGTCATCTTCTGTTGGCGTGATCCTCCTCGATGGCTTTCTTCCACTCAGCGCCTACCGCCTCGCAGCTTCTGAACATACTAACGGCATTGCTTACCGTTTCGTAATTCAGACGCGTTCCCCTGCTGTCGTTGGTGAATTCAACGGCACGGTCAGCGCTTATTCCAAAGCTTTTCGCAGTCGCTATGGCGTCGATGTTAGCACCGAGGAACAAAAACTCCCAGCCGTATTTTTCC
>JBJESD010000109.1:0-1821 GCA_051882595.1 Oscillospiraceae bacterium
CATATCGGTACGGGAGTATGCACCCTCGCTGCAAAGCTCATAAGTGCCGTAGGTGTATTTGCCTGAAGCAACAATTTCGGCGGCTGCCTCGGCGTAGTCCTTCATATCCACATAACTCATCCTTGTTTGGTCAGAGGTATAGAATTTCTGCACAAAAGGTCCGCCGTTCCTGATAGACCTGACGGCAGGCGTGAGCATTTGCATAAACACGGTCGGCTGAATGATAATGTACGGAATACCGGAATCCACCAAGGTCTTTTCAACCGCCTGTTTTCTTTTATGATGGGGCATATCGGACAACAGAGAATGCATAACCGAATGATAAAAAAAGGTGATGTTGCCTCTTTCTTTTGCTGTTTGAATTAAACTTGCTCCGATTTCATCCTCTTTGGGATTCACCGTGTTACAGATAAAATATATCGTGTCAATTCCGTTTGTAGCCTTGACTGCATCATCATGGGAGTTCAAGTCACCGATTAAAACCTCGTTGGCTCCCGCTGTCAGAACGGCTTCTTTGTTTTGTTCACCGTGAATCCATGCACGGGTGCTGATTCCCTTGGCAGACAGCGCCTGCAAAATATGTGTTCCCACCTGTCCGCCGGCACCTGTTACCAAAAACATTTTTCTTCCTCCCTTAGATTTTGTCAACTTGAATGGAAATACTTAGGTCTTTGGGTTCAACCTTCTCTTCTGCATAGCCGACAACAATACCCGACACAGCCGTATATTCGTCGGGAAGCTGCAACGCTTTTTTCAAATCGGGCACGGCATTTACGACCATACTGCTTCCCCAGATAATAACGCTTCCGAGCCCCTGCTCCGTTGCCTCCAGCATCATATTCTGCATGATACAGCCTGCGTCTGCAAATTCGATGTTGGGGAAAGGCATTTTTTTCGTTGAAACAAGTATCAGCACAGGTGCATTGTATAACGGGTCAAAATCCACGTGCATATTCATTTTTAATCCTTCGGAAATAGAACGAAGAATTTCTTTGTTCTCAATAACGGTAATACGCAAATTATCGTAAAGACCTTTGCCGACGGGTGCGGCACAACCGACTTTCAGAATTTGCTCAAGCTTGCTGTCCTCAACGGCTGTATCCTTGTAAGAACGAATTGATCTTCTTGATGAAACGGCATTCAGTAATTCCATATAAAATAACCTCCTGATATATTGACATAAAGTTGATTGGTTGGTATAATAATCATACTATATTTCATTTTGAAAAGCAAGTACGCAGATTATACTTACTAAGTATTATTTTTCGTACCATGGAGGTTACATAGCAATGACTTTTGAAGAATTTCAGGAATATATCAAAAATGAGTATCCGAAGGATAATTGCCCGGTCTCAAAAACGCTGGAGCTTCTGAACGGAAAATGGACTTCCCGCGTTATTTATGAATTGGAAAAAGCAAATCAACTTCGATTCGGTCAGTTAAAAAAGAATTTAGACGGTATAACCAACACAATGCTGTCCGCCACGCTGAAAACCTTAGAAGAACGGGGAATCGTTGAGAGAGTGCAATACAACGAAGTGCCCCTGCGTGTTGAGTATTCTTTAACAGAGGCCGGAAAAGCAATGCTTCACATTTATTATGAAATGGCTAAGTGGGGAAGCACTTACCTTGCCTGACATTATTCTGACTGTTTTTGCGTTTCAAAATTCATTGTATGATTTGGTTTGTCAGCATAAAGAGGGCTTTTTTTATTCTATGAAATACTGTTTACGGAGGCAAGCACATTGGAACTTCGTGTATTAAACTACTTTTTAGCGATTGCAAGAGAAGAAAACTTCACAAAAGCCGCACAGCAGCTTC
>JBJESD010000110.1:0-1811 GCA_051882595.1 Oscillospiraceae bacterium
CTCGCAAAAAATAGATTTCAAATGCTCGCTGCGCGAGCATAAACTAAGTTTATCGACAAGCTGTGCCACTGCCTGCGGCGGTGGCTGATGTTCTACACTGCTAGAGATAATTGAACCTTAATTCGAAATAAGTATAGCACATTTCTTACAATTTATCAAGTATTTTTTATTGATTTCGTCAAAAAAAATACCTTTTATCATAAACTTCGCGGTAAATCGCATCGCGGATAGCCTCATACTCCGTTTTGGAAAGCGCTTTGGGCGAGGACATTATTATCAGAGGGATCGGCTCTTCACCCTTTGCTATTGCAGGCTGAATGTATTCATATTCATTAACGACAAAGCCCTGACGCTCATAGAATGCGATCCGCCGCTTTGCAAGCTCTCCGGAATCGTATGGCTCTGCCTCCAGTACCATTGTTCTTCCCCCTGCCCTGCTGCAAAGCTCCCGAATGATTGCTGCGCCTATTCCCTGCCCTCTTAATTCGGGCTGCACCGCAAAGTGCTCGATATACACAAATTCACCGAAATCCCAATAGTTGATAAAGCCGTTAAGTTTCTCCTTGCGCAAACACAGGCTGTTGAACCGCGCAGATGTAAACTCCTCAAGATGTCCGCGGTAGCTTCGGCGCTCGGATGTCGGAAATGATATCTCAAGCAGTGAGAACCATTCATCAAACTGTTCCCTGCTCATTTTGTTTTTATTTGAATATACAATGATATTATCCATCATATTCTCCTTTCAACGCATTAATATTAGTATAACATAAAGCGGCGGCAGTGTCAACGTGAGCTTCACTATTCAGTAATTTCGTACAGGCAGAGGCTAATAGAATTACGCAGGGAGGTATTGATATGCTAGATATTTTATTACAGTTTGCGCTTGAAAACCTGCTTTTCATCGGTCTGCATCTCGATAGCAGAAATATGTTTCCAAAGCAGCTTTCAAAGAAAGAGGAAAGTGAATGCATTGAAAGAATAGCAAACGGTGACCAGGATGCCAGAAACACGCTTATCGAACACAACCTGCGCCTTGTCGCCTACATTGTCAACAAGAACTACCCGGACGCCAACGATACCGATGACCTTATTTCCATAGGAACTATCGGTCTGATAAGAGCTGTAGAAACCTTTGACTACAGCAAAGGACATCATTTTTCTACTTATGCGGCAAAATGTATTGATAACCAAATAAAAATGCACTTTCGCAAAATCAAGCACCAGCTTACAGAAATGTCGATAAACGAGCCTATCGACTCGGACAGCGAAGGTAATGCCCTGACTCTCGCTGATATTTGCAGCGCGGATATCAACATCGAATATGATGTGATACTTAAGATCAACACCGAAAAGCTCTACCGATTTATCAGCGAGGAGCTTAACGACCGCGAGCGCGAGATAATCTGCAAGCGGTACGGAATCAGTGACGGCAGGAGATATGTCGGGAAAGCGCTCACACAGCGTGAAATCGCAAAGGAACTGGGTATATCCCGCAGCTACATTTCGCGGATAGAGAAGAAAGCTCTGGAGAAGCTGCGAAAGCGGTTTGAGGATGGATGAGCGGAAAGGTTCGCGCGACGCTTTAGTATGCCATTAGCGGCTCTGGCTTTCAGCAATACATACACGAATCGGGAATATGCAAAAAAGCCCGGCTTTCGCCGGACTTTTCGACATACCGAAGCACACCTATATGCAAAATGTGCCTTTATGTACTTTTACTGTTATCTCAGCTTGAAGCTGCTGACAGAAACAGTCAGAGCGTTTGACAGTGCGGTAAGCTCCTCACTTGCCGCAGCGCTTTCCTCTGCGGT
>JBJESD010000111.1:0-8423 GCA_051882595.1 Oscillospiraceae bacterium
TACAGGCATTCATTGTGTACTCAAAGCAGTTCACACGCCCGATAAACGAGATCGCAAACCAGTTTGCACAGATACAGTCTGCACTCGCCGGTGCAGAACGTGTATTCGAGATAATGGACAGCGAGCCCGAGGATGTTGGCGGTAACGCTCCGTTTGAGATAGAAAACGTAAAGGGCGACCTCAACTTCAAGAACATTGAGTTCTCCTATGAACAGGGCGAGCCGGTGCTTAAGGACTTCGACCTCTGGGTAAAGAGCGGTCAGAAAATCGCAATCGTTGGTGCTACGGGAAGCGGAAAAACAACCGTTGTAAACCTACTGACACGCTTTTATGACATAGACGGCGGACTTATCACGCTTGACGGACAGGACATCCGCAGCATACCGATCAATAAACTCCGCGGCAGTATCGGAATTGTATTGCAGGACACCGTCATTTTCTCCGAAAGCATTGCGCAGAATATCCGCTACGGACGTATCGACGCAACAGACGAGGAGGTCATCGCGGCAGCCAAGCTTGCACGCGTCGATGACTTTGCCTCAAAGCTTGCAAACGGCTACGAAACCAAGCTGACAGAGGGCGGAAGCAACCTCTCTCAGGGTCAGCGGCAGCTTATCTCGATTGCAAGAGCAGTACTGGCAGACCCCAAGATACTGATACTTGACGAAGCCACCTCCAGCATTGATACCCGAACAGAAATGCATATCCAGCAGGCTATGATAGCGCTGATGAAAGGCAGAACAAGCCTTATCATCGCACACCGTCTTTCAACTATCCGCGACGCTGATAAGATAGTTGTTCTAGGCAACGGCAGAGTGCTTGAAGCCGGTGACCATGAGGAGCTTCTCGCACAAAAGGGTGCATATTACAATCTTTATATGAGCCAGTTTGCAGGAATAGCAACATAATCCATACATTTTAACAACACGAAAGGGACTGTTATTGCAGCAGTCCCTTTTGCTTGTCGAAAAAGTCGAAACATACTACATCCAAAGCTGTGGCTGCTTGGTCTGGTCTGCTGTAAGCTCGATACCAAGCTTTTTCAGCAGTGCTATGATCTTTTCCATAGTTTAAAAACCTCCTTTTAATTAGTTAAAAGGTATATAAAAAGCACCCCCGTGGGAGTGCTGATTATTGAATTTAGGGATAAAAATTGCACCCCCATTGCTAGGAGTGCTGCGTTATTTATATTTTTCACATATAGCTATGTATTTAGCTTTGTATTTCGCTGTGAGTTCTATCATTTCGGGAAAGTCAATAAATCCCTTCGGCTTATATTCTGGGTCAAGACAGCCATGCTTACGCCATATTTCTCGTTCCTCTGCAGATTGTTCTTTACCAAGCTCTAATAATTCTTGGCGCTTAGCTTCCTGTTTATCCATTTTTCAGTCTCCTTGTATAGGCTATTCCGAGCTTTTTGCAGGCATATTCGACAATGATATGCTGTATTTTATCCTCAAATTCTTCTTCGGGCAAACCTGTTGTATCAAACAGAGCATATCTCTGATATTTAGCTTCACTAAAAGCATCTTCCATCTCTTCCTGAGAAATCTGTCGATTAGGGAAAACTGCTTCATATTCATACTTGAAATCGAACGCCCTCATACGCTTTCCATTAATCTCTCTCGTAAAGTCGAAATCTTCAAAGCTAAACGAATACTGTGTATACTTTTTAGGATGATTATGTGTGGTAAAGCAGCCCTGAAGTATATTTTCGTCTAGCAATACGGTTTATCGACAGACTGAAGGGACTGTTAATACAACAGTCCATTTTACTACGTTCGCGAATTGCAGTGATCCGCGCTGAGCTGTCCGCAGGCAGCCTTTAGCTCCGAGCCGAACTCCCGTCGCATTGTGACCCCTACCCCGTTCTTTTTCAGCGCATCGTAAAATGCCATTATTTGATCGAAGCGGCTTTTTTGGTACTTATCTGCCTGTGTAGGATTGTAAGGAATTATATTTACGTAGAAATTCCTTTCGGCAATAAGCTGAGCCAGCTGCTGCGCGTGCTGCACAGTATCATTTATCCCGTCAAGCATAATATACTCCAGTGTTATTCGGCGATTGTGCCGCTGCGAGAAATACTCCGCCGCCTTTATCACCTCTGCAAGCGAATATTTGCGGTTTATCGGCATCAGCTCCGAGCGAAGCCTGTCATTGGGTGCGTGCAAGCTTATTGCCAGATTGCATGGATGCGGCAGCTCTGCCCACTTGTATATGCCGTCTGTAATTCCGCAGGTAGATACGGTGATATGCTTTTCGCCTATTGCAAGCCCCTTTGGCGCAGATATGATATCGCAGAAATCGCTGACGCTGTCAAAATTGTCAAACGGCTCGCCAATTCCCATGACGGAAACGCCGCTTATCTTTACGCCAAACGCGTTCTGCACCACAATAAGCTGACCTGTGATCTCCTCGGGAAGCAGGTTCCTGCGCCGCTTTAGTCTGCCGCTCTGACAGAAACTGCAGCCCATTGCACAGCCTATCTGCGTAGACACGCATATGCTGTTTCCGAAATGCTGCCGCATCAGCACCGTTTCAACGTACTCCCCGTCCGACAGCTTAAGCAGAAGCTTGGAAGTATCGTCCGACTCAAGCTTTTCGACTATATCGGGCAGATGAAATGAAAAATCCGCGTTAAGCCTGTCGGTAACACGCGACGATAATAAAAGCTCATTGAAGCTTTTTATCCCCCTGCGGTATATTCCGTCAAACACTATCGCTGACTTTGCCGGATTTTCGCCGTTTTCTTCAAAATAGCGCTCCAGCTTTTTCGGGGTAATTCCGTAAATGTTCATTGTGTCACCTATCTATGCGGTCAGCTTCCTGCGCGGACATCTTTTATTCCTTTCATGATAGCCTGCTTTGCTTTTAGCACAAGCTCCTTTGTGGCAGGCTCTGTTCCTATAAGAGGATACTCTATCCCCAGAGCCTTATACTTCTGCACTCCCATATCGTGATACGCAAGTACGTCAAGCGCCTTGACGCTGTGCAAAGTGCCGATAAATCTGCCAAGCTTATAGTGATGCTGCTCGTCATCCGTAACACCCGGAACAACCACATGGCGAATCCACATGGGAATACGGTTATCCGAAAGATACCGCGCAAATGCAAGCACGTTGTCATTAGGCTTGCTTGTAAGCTCGGAATGAAGAGCGTTATCAATATGCTTGATATCAAGCAGAACAAGGTCAGTGCTGCGAATAAGCCTGTCGAACTTATCACGAACCGCCTGTGTGAATGTTATTCCGGATGTGTCAAGACAGGTGTGGATGCCGCGGCTTTTCGCAAGCTCGAACAGCTCCGTCACGAAATCTATCTGCATAAGCGGCTCGCCGCCGGTTACAGTAATGCCGCCATCCTTGTAGAACTCGCGGCAGCCGTTGTACTCCTCCAGAAGCTGTTCCGCAGTCATTTCCCTGCCGCCCTCGAGCTTCCATGTATCGGGGTTGTGACAGTATTTGCAGCGCAGCGGACAGCCCTGCATAAACACGACAAAGCGTATCCCCGGACCATCGACAGTGCCAAAGCTTTCGGTAGAGTGTATTTTACCGATAATAATTATCACCTCTGTACTGTAAAGACCAAAAGACGCGGCGAACCGCGTCCTTTATATTTCATATCTTGGTATGGAAGGTTCTTGCAATTACATCATCCTGCTGCTCTTTGGTAAGCTTGTTGAAGTTCACAGCGTATCCGGATACTCTGATAGTAAGCTGAGGATACTTCTCGGGATGCGCCTGCGCGTCAAGCAGTGTTTCTCTTGTAAACACATTGACGTTAAGGTGATGTCCGCCCTTCATGGCATATCCGTCAAGCAGCGTAACAAGATTGTCGATCTGAAGCTTATTGTTATCCATTTTTATTCCTCCTCGTCATCAATACCCTTGTGCAGGGTCGGGATATTGCACGCAAGGTTGCCCTTGCAGCAATCTGTATTTTTCTGCGTCTTCTCCGTGATGTCGAAATCTGCGTCATCGTCAGGAACATCTTCCCGTCGTGTGACATTTATATGCTCTGAGCCGTTGGAGCACAGCCTGTCAAGCATCTCCGCCAGCTTTTTAGCCTCATCATTACTGCACATCGGCAGCCGCCTTTTTCAGCTCTTCCTCGGATATATCGAGGTCGAAATCCATCTCCTCCAGCATAGACAGACCATCCTTGCCAAGTGCGCCCGGCACGATGGAGAATGTGTTGGAGATACCATCCTGCGCATACTTGAACGGCAGCTTTGCAACAGAGGAAAGCGATGCCGCTGCACCATGGGTGTCACGTCCGTGCATTGGATTTGCTCCGGGAGCAAGCGGAACGCCCATCTTTCTTCCGTCGGGGGTATTACCGGTCTTTTTGCCGTAAACAACATTAGACGTGATAGTGAGAATAGACGTTGTCGGAACACTGTTGCGGTAGGTGTGATATCTCTTTATCTTATCCATAAAGGTCTCCACTACCCAGACTGCAAGGCTGTCAACACGGTCATCATTGTTGCCGTACTTGGGGAAATCGCCCTCTACCTCGTAGTCCACGACAACTCCATCCTCGTCGCGTATACATTTTACCTTTGCATACTTGATTGCTGAAAGAGAGTCAGCAACAACAGACAATCCGGCAATACCGGTTGCAAAATACCGCTTGACCTCTCTGTCGTGCAGCGCCATCTGAAGCTTTTCGTAGCTGTATTTGTCGTGCATATAGTGGATTACATTCAGGGTGTTTACATAAAGCTCTGCAAGCCAGTTCATCATCTGGTCATATTTTTCCATTACGTCGTCGAAATCGAGATAGTCGCCCTCAACGGCTCTGTACTTGGGAGCGACCTGTACCTTCATGCGCTCGTCCACACCGCCGTTTATTGCGTAAAGCAGACACTTTGCAAGATTTGCTCTCGCGCCAAAGAACTGCATCTCCTTGCCGACTCTCATGGAAGATACGCAGCAGGCGATAGCATAATCGTCGCCGTGAGTAACACGCATAAGGTCATCGTTCTCGTACTGGATAGATGAAGTGCGTATCGACATCTTAGCGCAGTACTCCTTGAATTTCTGCGGCAGGTGAACCGACCAGAGCACAGTAAGATTAGGCTCGGGTGCAGGACCGAGATTATCAAGTGTATGCAGATATCTGAACGAATTCTTTGTGACAAGCGGCTTACCGTCGATATTCACGCCGCCGATAGACTCGGTAACCCATGTGGGGTCGCCCGAGAAAAGCTCGTTGTACTCGGGAGTTCTCGCAAACTTGACGAGTCTGAGCTTCATGATAAAGTGGTCGATATATTCCTGAGCCTGCTGCTCGTCAATAATACCGCGGTCAAGGTCGCGCTGGATATAGATATCAAGGAATGTTGATGTGCGGCCGAGTGACATTGCAGCACCGTTCTGCTCCTTAACAGCAGCAAGATAGCCGAAATACAGCCACTGAACTGCTTCCTTTGCATTCTTTGCAGGCTGGGAGATATCATATCCATAGATCTCGCCAAGCTTCTTAAGCTCGTGCAATGCCTTTATCTGGTCAGCAAGCTCTTCTCTTAGCTGGATGTTCTCAGCCGTCATGCGCACAGGAGCTGTCGCAAGCTGCTGCTGCTTGTCCTCGATAAGCCTGTCAACACCGTAAAGAGCAACTCTGCGATAGTCGCCGATAATTCTTCCTCTGCCGTATGCGTCCGGCAGACCGGTGATGATAGCGGATTTTCTCGCAAGCTTCATCTCGGGAGTATACGCGTCAAAAACGCCCTGATTATGCGTTTTTCTGTATTCGGTGAAGATTTTTGTAACCTCTTCGTCAACCTCATATCCGTTCTCACGACAGGCCGCCTGTGCCATTCTTATACCGCCGAAGGGCTGCAAAGAACGCTTAAAGGGCTTGTCCGTCTGAAAGCCAACTATCTGCTCAAGCTCCTTATCAAGATAACCTGCCCCGTGGGAAGTGATAGTAGATACTACCTTTGTGTCCATATCAAGGACACCGCCTGCCCGGCGCTCTTTCTCGGAAAGCTCCATAACCTGCGCCCAGAGCTTTTTCGTTGCCTCCGTAGCCGGCGCAAGAAAGCTCTCGTCCCCTGTATACAGCGTATAATTGCGCTCGATAAAGTCACGCACATTTATGCCTTCGCTCCATTTGCCGGGCACGAAATTCTTCCATTCTTCAGCATAACGACTCATCATAATTATATCCTTTCTGCGCCAATAGTATCTTTCTGCACTAGCGCTCGTTATTACACATAAAATTGGTTATATGATACAAGATTATGTATCATCGCCATAAATATAATACCATATATACACGATATTGTCAAGTGAATAATTATTCCAATACAAAATATCGGCAAAAAATTACTGCTTTAGGTATCCATGCCATTTCTCAAGCGCAAAACTTATTATGGAATAAATTCATCACGAAATGCACAGCATAATGACAGGTGATATTTATGAAGAATTTTTTCAAAGGAATGCTTTGCGGCGGACTTAACGGTTTTTTCGGCTCGGGCGGCGGTGTTATTGCAGTACCTCTGCTTGAACACGACGGGTGTGACGCAAAGCAGGCACACGCAAGCTCGGTATGTCTGATATTCATTCTGAGCACTCTGACTACACTGCTATACAGCTTTAACAACGATATTGACGCTGCGGCTGCATGGGAATACATCCCGTGGGGAGTTTTCGGCGCAGCCGCAGGTTCACTGCTGCTGAGGAAAATAAGCTCGGTATGGCTGCACCGACTTTTCGGGATATTAATAATCGCTGCCGCTGTAAGGATGCTTGTATCATGATGAATGCTATTGTAGGAGTGATAACGGGAATAATCGCCTCGATGGGTCTGGGAGGCGGATTCGTACTGCTGATATGGCTTTCGCTGTTTACCGATATCAGCCAGAAAGCCGCACAGGGTATAAATCTGCTTTTCTTTCTACCGATTTCGCTGGTATCGCTTATTATTCACATGAAAGGCGGACTTATCAACAAAAGCATAATAAAGAAATACCTGCTTGGGGGAATTGCAGGAGTAGTACTGGGTACCTTTGCAATGCAGATCATACCTGCCGAGCTGCTTCGCAAGCTGTATGCCCTTTTTCTGATTTCGTTCGGGATAAAGGAACTTATCCGCTCGGGAAAGGATGATAAAAGCAAAGCACCCGACGCCACTGACTGACATCGGGTGCTTGCTTTGTCTACTAAAAATCAAAAGGAAGCTTATCTGTATTTGTCGAGGACGCTCTCAACTATGGGCATGATCTCCTCTGACTTCTGCGTCCATGACTCATCGTTGAAGGTACTGTCGTACATGGATGTGCAGATGCTTGTCTTAAGCTCCTCGTCAAAGCCGAACATACGCTCGCCGACATAGTCGAATGCATCGCTGTCCACACACTCTCTCCAAAGGTCGTAAACCTCGGGATCCCATGTGATCTGCCATCTGCGCTTGCCCTCGTTAGGTCCGCTTGTATATGTTATCTTTTCGGGGGCGATATGGTCGTTTCTTACCTGATCGATAATTGCCTGATCGGTTTCGTAAAGTCTGTTGCAGTAGATGAACTCAACTGCACCGGAGGCGTTCTTCGCGCCCTTAGGTATCATATAGCCGAAGGTGCCTGTCGAAGTATAGTAAGCGCCTGCGTTGACATCTCTCGGGAACGGAACAAACGCGAAATCGGAAATGGTATCGTGGATATCATTATCAACGCCCTTGGGGTTCTGGATCTCTTCGGTAGCGGCGATGTAAGTCCACTCGGGCTCCATGCCGAGAAACAGTATCTTATCCGACAATTTTGCCCATATCTGAGGAGATACCCAGTCGCCGTGCGGATGATCAGAGGGATAAAGCAGACCGTTTCTGCCAAGCTCTGCAAAGTACTCAACCGCTCTTGTTATATCGGGATGCTTAAGATTGTTGACGATACTGCCATCTGAGTTCATTTCGATGATAGGTGTTCCGGTCGTATGAATAAACGAAGAAATCATAGTATCCGTGCCGTAGAAGCCGATATTATCATCAGACTGATTGCAGAAAGTTATCATCATCTCACGCCATGCGTCCCATGTCCACTCTCCTGCGCGATAAAGCTCATACGGATCGGTCATGCCTGCTTGTTCTACCGTTTTGCGGTTATAGTTGAGCGCAAAGCTCGTTACTATTCTGTGCGGGAAATAATAGTAATGACCGTTGTACTCATAGGACTCGATGATTCTTCTCATGTCACTCCACAGGGGATCGTCAATATCAAAGTAATCTTCAAGCGGTTCAAACATATTTCTGCTTACGCCATACGGAAAAGCAAGAGGCTCGTATGTCATAAGGTCGGGAGAATCATCGGCTGCAATGAGGGTAGCAAGCTTCTCATAATATGCATAGTCATTGGAAGCGGATATCCATGTGATTTCTCCGCCGTATTGCTCCGACTCAAAGATAAGCGTCTGCTCAAGACC
>JBJESD010000112.1:0-8404 GCA_051882595.1 Oscillospiraceae bacterium
CTGTATTCTCTCCAGCGTGGATTGCGGCTGTCCTCACGGTCGCAGACCATGATCCTGAAATCGGAAGCCAGCAGCATTCCATCGGAGTCAAAATCGAACTGCTGACAGGGCAATCCATCGGAGGACATAAACATCTTTGTCCTGCCGAAGTCCTCGCTGCAATAAATTACCCTTACATCAGGACTGCCGTCCGCCGCAGCAAATGCGGCAAAATCGTCAAGCCTTACCCTGACGCCGGAGCTGCACTTTTCAATCGGAGCATCCTGTATGTACTGCCAGCCGTGCTTGTCGCGCATCAGCACAAAGCACATACCCTCTGCCGCCAGCATATCATTTACGATGATGTCCTCTCCAAGCACAAAATCCATGTATGCCGCGTCTACTCTTCGCTGGGAGAGCTTTACCTCGTCCGTATATATCATCCTCAGCTGCGGCATATCCTCGCAGCCGCAGTAGGAAAGACTAAGGCGCAGCCATACGCCCTCGGGCAAGCCGACTCTGCCGCAGGGAGCGATATCCCTGCCTGTGCGAAGCGTCACCGCTCCCGAATAGGAAAGCGCACAGGTGCTGTCGCTTATTACCTCGCACTCTTTGAAATACTTTCCGGCAGAATACTCCCACACTATGTCCCTCGGAGTGCGGCTTGCACCGCCGGCGGGATTTCTTGCAACGGCATTTTTATCAACTACGGTAAAATGCAGCGTAACGCCATCAAAAAACCGCGAGCTGTCTATGTCCTCAAGGCTTATATAAAGTCGGCAGCAATCGCTGCACAGCGTATTTCCAAAAGGAAAGAACGCCGTATCATTTCCCTTTGCGATATCAGTGATATCAACAAAGCCATCGGAGTTTTCGATATAAATGCTTCCCTTTCTGAAAGGAGCGCGCTCGAAGCTGTCCTGTACAGTAAACACCGTACCATCCGCCGCTTTCGCAGTGCAGCCGCGGACTATACTCTTTGGTGCGGCGTCACCCTCGAAGCATACCGAAACCTCTGCCGGCGCACAGCCGTATACCTGCGTGCCAAGCAGCCTGAGCATATTCTCATAGCTTTTATCCGATATCCTGTTGAGGTAGTACTGCTGCATCTCTTTAAGCCATGCAAACAGCTCCAGCATGGTGATACCGGGGTCATGCTCGTTAAAATCGGTCCATTCGGGGAAAATCACGGGTATCCGCCGCTTTGCCGCTTCTACTATATCCGAATAATTCTGGTCATCAAGGTTTGGCAGCTTTATCAATTCCGCACATCCCCTTTCATCAATTAATTAAAACCTGACGGTATGCTTGCCTGCCGCCGCAATAAAGTAACGGTAATCCTCGCTGCTTTCAAGCGGAACAACAATCTTTTCGCTTTTGTTGTAGTATTCGCCTGTAAGCAGTACCTTGCTGATATACGAAATATGCTCCACACGCTTAAGTGCGGAATATACGCTGCTTACCGTCGGGATATCGCCTATCCTGCCGCCCGAGGAGCTGCCCATCATATCGTTTATCGCATTTATCACCGCGTGCTCGGTCACTGCGGCATATTCGTAATTATCAAGCTGTACCGTAACCTCTACGCTGACGCGCATGATTTTGGCAGGAATAACCGCTAAACCCTCCTGCGCAATAAGCGTACAGCCTGCAACGTTTGAAAGATGCGACTCTATCCTTTTGCAAAGCGCCGAGGAATAGGTTGCCGTTCCAAAGTCGCGCGGCTTTACCACCACAGTGACAGTTCCGTTTTCGGAAGCGCCGTTTCTGTTTTTGGAGCTGAAGCAGCGCACCTCGTCAACCTCGGTGAACTCCTCCATAACAATCGTTTCAAAATCCTCTGCGGTTACTGCCCTGCCCCTGTGCTTAAGGCGCTTTGCGCCTATCCTGCGCACTGCCTCAAGAGAATGCCCGTTGCTTCCGCCGCAGGTAGGCAGTATATTGGTCATGCGCTCGACAAAGGGTATTCCGACAATAAGTCCGTCTATTGCCTGCGCAGGGAGATTTCCCGTGCTTCCGCCGCCAAAGGAATAGTCTGCTCTCACCTGCACGTTTGCCGTGTACGCAGGTATTCTGCCGTTGTTTCCATCGCCGAAGATTATCCTTGCGCTGCTGTAATCTATCTCATAGTGTCTGTCCTCGCTTCCCGAGTCAGAAAGCGTCGCCTTTGGCTGCCACTTTACCCAGCACTCGGTAAGCTGTCCGTCGTCATCCGTTACCATACGCACATCATCGGGTCTGGCGCGCTTAAGCTCGTTAAGCTGCGATACCGAGGTTTCGCCGTACTCGTTGACCCAAAGGTCGCAGCTGATGACGGGCTTATTCTGAAGCGTTATCTCAAGCCATGGTCTGCCTGCGACATACTCATGCTCCTCACCGGATACGCTTTCTTTCTGCACGATATCCACTGTGTTCTTGTAAATACCGCAAAGCCGCGGACAGTATACTTTTTTAGCCGAGATATCCACTGCCCTTATCCAGCAGCCTTTCTGCCCGAAAAGCTCCGCCTCGGCAAAATCGGAAGGTGCGAAAACCGACAGTATTCCGCTGTTTGCAAAACCGTTTGTTCTGTCCTCGGTCTTAAGCTCACGCCATACAAAAGCGCCGCCGTATTCCTCTGCAAGATATTCATATACAATATCGCGCCCGTCCTCGTCCGAATCGGAAAGCTCGAAATACAGATTTACGGGATATCCCGAGGGCGCACCCTCGAACATAAAGTACACCGTATCATGCTTATCGGGCATGACGTTAAAAAGCTTCATGTCTGCGGCAGATTCACCCACCGCAAACACATCCTTCCGGCAGTTATTTGTAATGCTTACCGACTGCGCAGGAAGATAGCTGCTGCCATAATCGAAGTAGATATCAGCACTTTTCAGCCATGGCACAAGCCAGCGACTGTGAGTGCTAAGCCTGTTTGCCACCTCCAGTATGCGCACACGAATCCACAGACCGTCATAGGCATTCTGCACGGACATTGCAAAATCCGTCGGGCAGACGAAAGAAATCATCTTCTTGGAGTTGTCGCCGTGACAGCTGAAAGGGTTTATCTCGCCGCGCACATCAAGCCGTGCCCAGCCGAAGCCGTTCCAGTACTCCCATTGTACCTCTGAGATGTAGATGTCATCGGGGGGCGCTGCTTTGGTATCTTCCTTATCCACCAAAAGCTTGTTGTTGAACTCCTGACCCACCTCGTCCGTGATAACATCATCTTTTAGCACCATTGTTGCAACGGAAAGCTGCATTGTTATCTCGGCACCGGCTTTTCCAAAAGCTTCGGAGCAGTTTATATAAAGCGAGTCGTACACAGCAGGCTCTTTGCCGAAGCAGTAACCGCTGTCAACAGTATTAAGCTCGGTATCGTTAAAGAACAACCGCGTCGGGGTGATTCCCGCGCCGGTTTCCTCGTTGGAAAGGCTGCGGCTGTTAAGGCTGATATGATCGGCGCGTATCTCTTCCGCGGAGGATGTCTTTTTCATCTCGCAGAACAGCCATGCGGACAGCTCCTCATCCTCATTGAGCGCAGCGCTGTCATCGGTGAATACGATCGCTCCATCGCCCTTTATCAGCGATATATGGTCATTTTCAAACCTTGCCGAAAGCTTTGTTCTGCCGCTTGCAGCGATATAGTACCACTCGGCAAAATCGGGGCTGCAAAGCTGCTGCATAAGCTGAGCGTCCCTGAAAGCCATGGCGGAATTGGTAAGCTTTACGCAAATCTCAGATTTGCCGGCAAGATCAAGCACCTGAGTATGGGAAATACCGAAAATATGCCTCTCCAGATTTTTTGTGCTGTCTGCCATAAAAAGCAGCAGCGGAAGTGCAGTTTCCTCCGAAAGGTCGGTGCGGTTGATGATATCCGCTTCCGGCGCAGTAGTATAAAGCGCCTTAAGCTCAGCAGGGGTAGCAAAAAAACCCGATGCCGTCTCAAAAACAACGCGTTTATCCTCTCCGCTGTCATCCGTGACATCAGTGAAAAGCTGTGTTCCGCCCTTTATGTACACGTTATGCGGCGCACCCTCAACAAGCTCTGCACAAGCCATTCCCAATGCAGGCGAAACCGATTTTGCGCAAACGCCCACCATATTGAGGAACTCAAGATAGCACTTATCGGGAAAACGGTTAAATCTGTCTATCGTTCCGTGGAACATTTCGGCAAAAAGCCGCGCAAGTGCTGCACCGCCGTCGGTATTATCATAATCCAGCAGCCATTCGGGAGTATATACCTCGCTCTTTTGCTTTATCAGGGCGAGAATATCCTCTGCCGTCCTGCTGTCAAGCTTTGGTGATATCATTTACCCTCACCCTCCATCATATAGAACGGATAAACCATATTAAACTGGTTATTTGTCGTTCTTATCGTGTATTTAATGCTGAGCTCCAGCATTCCCTTGCTGCCGCCGTTGTCCAGTGCAGTAACCTCTAAATCGCAGATACGCGGCTCCCACTGCTCCAACGCCTCACGGACGCTGCTTTCAAGGGCAGCGATGCGCTCTGCACTGTTGTCGGAGAAAACAAAATCTCCTGCCGCTGTTCCAAACTCCGGAAGCATAACACGCTCTCCAAGATTGGTGCGCAGAATAACACGGATAGCCTCCTCTATGTCATCCTCCGCGCTGCTCATTGCTATGCGGCGTGTGGAAGGGTCAACACTGAAAGGAAACTTAAAGCCCCTGCCCATATATTTCTTGTTATCAGTCATTGCCCTTTCCTCCTTTATCAGTTGATCTTAGTCATAGAGCCCTTGATCGTGGTTACTCCGCTGCTCTTTACGGTTAATGAGCCGTTTGCTGAAACCTCAGCCGTGCCGCTTGCCTTCGCATTGAACTGTGCTGTGGAAAGCTTTATCTCTTTGTTGGTCTTGATGTTAAGCGAGCCGCCGGTTCCGTCGCAGGTAATTGTCACGCCGCTGCCGACCTTTATAGTAAGCTTCTTGTTACAATTGATCTCAACCGAGCCGTCCTTGCCGTTCATAGTAAGCTTATTCTTGCCGTCGTCAAGCTCCAGAAGCTGCTTTTCATCATCAATAACAACCGTGCGCTTTTTAGGCGTGGAAACGGTTATTTTCTCCTTGCCCTTTTCATCGAAAAAATCCACAACGCTGTTATTTGGCGTTGTAAAGCGATAATCCTTGTTCTCGCCGTCCTTCACAGTTATGGGCGGCTTTGCGTCCTTGACCCAAAGTGAACCGATAACGAACGGTCGGTGAATATCACCGTTTTCGTATGCCAGCGCCACGATATCTCCGACGTTAGCATGAAAAAAGCTGCCGTACTTATTGCCTCCGAAAGGCGTAAGACAGTAGATCCAGCCCGTTTCACCGGCGTCCTTGTCGCTTGTGATGTATGAGCACTTTACTCTGCCCAGATTTTTCGGGTCCTTGATGTTGGTTATCTTAGCCAGTGAGATACCAATGTTAGCGGCTGTGCCGCCGTTATTGCTGCCGGAGCCGCCGGCAAGCATATCAACAATTCCTGACATAGGTACCTCCGTCATGCAGTGACAGCAGAAAATCCGATTGTTGTCAGAAATCCGCCTGCACTGAATTTATGATTGATAGTATTTATGAAGTACTCTCCGTCGATGTTCGGGTCAAGCTTTGAGAACTTCACCTTTCCGCCGGGCGTAAGCTTCTGGTTTCCAAGCACCGTAGCAGAGCCGTTGCAAAGCTTCATCGCGCTCTCAAGCATGATCGCCTCTGCATAGGCTTTCGCCTCGCTCTGGTTCTTTACAAGGCTGCTGACGATCTCCTTTTCCTTTGCCTTGACCTCGGAGCAAAGCTGGGCGCCTGTTTTTCCCTTGCCGGACGGCGGCTTTGCTGTGGCGGAAAACTCCTTTATCGTATCGGGCGAGTTACCCGATACAGTTACCGAGCCAAGCTGCTCGGCAAGCTCAACCGTGCGGCTGAAGTTAAGTATATCCTTGCCCCATGTGTAGCTTTCTTGAAGCCTTGCAGTCTTATAAATATTCTTCACAAAACGCAATTTAGTATCTGTCATGCAGAATGAGCTGTTTGTGAGCTTTGCGAGATTGCATATATATGTAAAGTCATCTACATCACGCTGCGTCATAGGGTACTCTTTATCCGCCTTTCCGGGGACGCTTACCTGAACGCCCTCGGTATAAGACCTGACAGGGTTAAGCAGCTTGGTGATTATCTGACTTATGCTCTCATTTTCGTAGTTTTGCCAGGAGGTGTTTCCCATCAGCAGACCACGCGCGTCAAGGCAAGAAAAGCTTACCACAACACCGTCGGAGGAGAACTCTGAGACAACGGAATTGATATAGCCCATAAACACCTTTTTTGTCTGCTTATAGCCAAGCTTTACCGTCACCTTTTTTCCTGCAGTAATCAGCGATAAAAGTCCGCCGGAAATCTTGCTGGAGGAATGGTCGTAATCACACAGCAGCGTAACATCGCAGCTGTTTGAAGAGGTTCCCGCCGAAAGACGGACATCCACGGACTCTATCATGTAGTCGGTGCTTTTAAGCAGCATACCGCCGACACGAACTTCGCACTGCGGTGCAACTACTTCCTTATCGCTAGGCGTCAAAGTGCCGCCCCCTTTCCTCAGTCAAGTATCGGTGGGATGACAATATCCGTTCCGGACTCAAGCCGCCGCGGATTGTCGATGTTGTTTTCCTCGGCTATTCTTCGCCACTCGGCGCAGTCGCCATATTCGGCATAAGCGAAGCAATAAAGCCTGTCGCCTTCGGAAAGCGACCTTGCCTTTGTCCTGTCGGGTGAGTTGCGGATGTTGTTATCCTTCTTATCCGAAACAAGCGTCATATCGACGACTGCCCTGACGGGCTTTCCGAACATATTGAACATGGTAAACCGCTGAGATATCGTTTCGATATATCCCTTGAAGCTTATCGAGCCCCACACAAATTCAACAAGGCTCGGCGCATGAGTGTCGGAGTTTACTGTGGACAGCTGCATAAGCGGCTGAGTGAACGTCCTTACATCCATCTTTGCTGCGTCCGGAGCCGCTGTTGAAGCGATGACCGTAGGCTGCATAGAGCCTACGCCGGCGCTGTATGTGTCAAATGTCAGGCTAAGCGACATAACCTCGGCTTCGCCGCTGATAAACTGCAATACAGGACGGTCGCGTCCCGGAATACTGTGCTTTGCGTAGTTAACGCTGCGCTGTATAGTGAACTCAGAGGGATTGAAAATGCACGGTATACCGACATTTCCCACCACTGCCGTCATATTAAGCAGCTTGTTTGCACCGTCAAGCACCTTGAATTTTGCTTTCGTCATGCCCAGCATACGCAGCACCTCCTTTTGTTATTTCAGATATCGGGCTTACAAGCCGCGGCGGCGGCGCTCTCTCAGCAGCCTTGCCTCAAGCTTATCGTAAACCTTGTCAACCAGCTTATTTATTTCATCGCGGCTCATATTATCAACGCTTCCCGTCGTCTGAACCTGAACAGGTGTACTTTTTACATTTACTGCCCTGTTCACCTTTGAAGCAGGTGTTGCGGGCGGCTCGGACGGCGGCTGTTTAAGCTCGATAGGCGGCATCTGACGCTTATATCCGTACTCTGCCTGATATCTGTCCATCTCGGTCGGCGGAATAAGCATCACCATGTTTTCGCCGCTGTCAACAGTGCGATAACGGAATGACCGCTCCGCGCCGCTGAGCTGCGGCTCCGCGCCTGTACGATGTGTGAGCGCTGTTATGTGCCTGCTTGAATTTGCAGGAGCTATTCCCATACCCCTGCGCATAATGTCTGCCGTTTTCTGCCTTGTCTGCTCTGCCCTGTCAAGCGCTGCAGAGCCTGCAAGAGTACGCATCGGCGGCAGTTCACGCAGTTCTTCTTCACGTTGTGTATACGTTAAGTCTGCGCCGGTATCAGCACTGCGCTGTGTGCCGGCATACTTTTCTTTGATTGCTTCGGCAGTTTCGGCAGAAGCGGTGCGTTTGCCTGCTTTGCTTATCATTTCGTCCAGCGCGGCAAGCGTCTTGCCGTCAAGCCTGCTGCGGTAGCTGCCGACTGCGGATTGACCGTTTGCTCGTTCGGGAACATCGCCGCTTTTCGCAGACGCATTCGCCGCGCTGTTCTCGGTCGTGTTGGAGAGGTACACATCCCCCGAACGAGTGACGTTGTAGCTGTTCTGCTCGGTCGGGAGTACCTTGCCCTCAGCGGAAATCGTGCTGTTCTCCGTAGTGTTCGCGAGATACACATCGCCCGAACGGCTGATATTGTAGCTGTTCTGCTCGGTCGGGAGTATCTTGCCCTCAGCGGAAGTCGTGCTGTTCTCCGTAGTGTTTGAGAGGTACACATCGCCCGAACGTGTGACGTTATAGCTGTTCTGCTCGGTCGGGAGTACTCTGCCCTCAGCGGAAGCCGAGTTTCTCTCGGTCGTGTTGGTGAGGTACACATCCCCCGAACGAGTGACGTTGTAGCTGTT
>JBJESD010000113.1:0-8364 GCA_051882595.1 Oscillospiraceae bacterium
CATTTTTGGAGTTGTTCTTCAATTTTTATTGTCACCTATCTATTGTATCATAACAGTATATGTAAATATATGGAATTTATGTATCATTAAAATACCATACCGCACAGCAAAACGCTCTCTGTTCATCGTTGAATTTTTCCTATGATATTTTATCTCATTCGGCGAATAGTAAAGGCAACAGCACAAAAAGCGATCAACGGAATTTCCGCATATTTTATTGCATATTCAGCGCCGCAGCGATAAATCTTTTCTGCGGCATTAACTGTCCGCGCCGCATTTACTCCAACCGGCGAAAAACCCGGACCGTGAAATCATATGACAATATCTGTGCGGTGCTTCCCGATATAATCAAGTCAGAAAAATCCGGCACAAACGCCGCCGTCAAGGAGGATAAATATAAATGGAAAAAACAGCAAAGATCATATCGCGCATACTGTTTTGTGCGATATTATCTGCCGCTGCCGCGATAAGCTGCCTGTACCTGCTGCTTCCGAAAGAACTTAGCGTTGAAGCAGGTGCGGAATGCGGCGGTGGGTTTTACTGCGTCAGCTTAGCCAGAACCGACTGCGGCACGGAATACCGCTGCGGCGCCGTTCCGATAAAGCAGGTCAACACTTCACCATGCACCCGTCCGATGCTCGTGCCCTGCGGCACACCGTTCGGCATCAAAATGAAGACCAGCGGAGTCATTGCAATATCTGTCACCGACGACTCTCCTGCCGAACAAGCAGGCGTCAAAGAGGGAGATATAATAATATCCGTCAATGATCAGCCTGTAAATTCAAACAGCGAAATAAGCTCCGCAATACAGCTATGCCCAGATGAATGCAGAATTATTCTTAAGCGAGGCAGCGCAGAAAGGTTCGCCGTAATGAAGCCCTATTGCGACAACGGAATATACAAGATAGGTCTGTGGGTTCGCGACAGCGCCGCAGGACTGGGAACAATGACCTATATCGACCCAAAAACCGGAACCTTCGGCGGACTGGGACATCCGGTAAGCGATGTCACCACCGGCGTTCTTATGCCGCTGGCGAGCGGCGAGATAACCTCTGCCGAAATCACAGGCGCAGTAAAGGGCAAGGCAGGAGCTCCCGGTGAGCTTTGCGGCACGCTGATAAACGACAAGGATATAGGCACAATGGAATATAACACTGCCTGCGGTATTTTCGGAACCACAGAAGAAGAAATCAGCACAGCCGAAGCTATCCCAATGGCGTTCAGGCAAGAGGTTTGTACAGGCGCCGCCGAAATACTCGCGACCATCGACGGGAAAACTCCGCAGAGATTTGATATCGAGATAGAGCACATCAACCTTTGCGATATGGCGAGCTCCAAAAGTATGGTAATACGAATTACCGACCCGAAGCTTATCGAAGCAACGGGCGGAATAGTCTGCGGAATGAGCGGAAGCCCCATCATACAGAACGGCAGACTGGTCGGTGCGGTGACGCACGTTTTTCTCAACGACCCCGAGCGCGGATATGCGATATTCTGTGAAACCATGCTGGAAACCTGCGAAGCACAATAAACAATGCCTGAGAAGAGTTGCCGTCTTCTCAGGCATAAGCAGTTCGGTGATAATTAAGACTGAAATCCCCAACAAAAATCATATCATAAGGCTTCATCAGTGCCAACTAACGAATCATGAGGGGATATCGCCTATCCTCTCGTAGCGGACGCTGTGCAGCTTAAGTCCGTTTGCCGCAAAGTGAAGACGCACGCTTGTAAAACGCGAGAACACGTTCAGCTCTTTGGAAATAGAAACAGGCTCGCCGTTTGTTCCGTTCCAGATATAGCATCCGCAGGCAACGCCCACGCTGAACAGGGTCACCGACGTCTGTGCCAGCTCCGACAGCTGCGATGACGCTGTTATAGTCACGCGGTATCTGCCCTCGCGCGCAAAGTCAAGCGCAAAGCTGTACGCCTCGCCCTTTACGGACATCATTCCGCCAAGATCCAGCGTTATCTCGTCATCCACATAATAATACGGCAATTCGCTTTCATCGCTGCCGCTCTCCTCGGGACGGTTGATTATCTGTGCAGCGTCATATATGCCCATTTCACGCTTCATTGCGTGCGTTGTCAGCAGAACCCCGAGAATATTCGCTGCATTGCGCTGAAGCTCGCCTCTCTTAAGCTCGCCCCTTTCAAGGCTCTCAAGCGTGTTGTCGTCATGGCTGCCGCCGTCTGCGCACACCATGTACACATCATTCTGAGCCATTGCCATAATCGCAAAATCACGCTTATCCGGCTGACAGCCGCGGCGGTTGATGTTCGCCCACCAGTCCGTCATGGTAAAGCCTGTGAAGCCCCATTCGTTCCTCAGGACAGTTGTGTTGAGGTCATAGCTGCCTGCCGTCCACACTCCGTTAAGCGAGCCGTAGGTCGTCATCACGGTTGACGCCCTGCCCTGCTTAACCGCCATCTCAAAGCCGCGCAGGTAAATCTCGCGCAGCGCACGCTCGGAGACAACGGAATCCAGCCAATGGCGATGAGTTTCACGGTTATTTCCGCAGAAATGCTTGATAGTTCCCGTAACACCGACAGAATGCAAGCCGTCAAGCTCTGCGCAGGCAATTGTTCCGGTAAGATACGGGTCCTCCGAAAAATACTCGAAGTTTCTGCCGTTGAGGGGATGACGGTGGATATTCATACCCGGACCCAGCAGGCAGTCTACATTATTCGCGGTCATTTCAAGACCCATCAGAACAAAAAGCTTGGTGATAAGCTCGGGGTTGAACGTTGCAGCCAACAGCGTACCTCCGGGCAGGCTGAATGCCTTTGTGCCGCAGTCCATACGCATTCCCGACGGACCATCCGAGCAGCAGCCGCAGGGTATTCCGTATTTTTGCAGACTGTCGGAAACTCCGCCGAATGCTGCGGCGGTTCCGGCAGTGACCTTGGGGCTTCCCATACCCTCGCCGCGGATGATGCAGCTAAGCTCCTCATCGTTAAGCTGTGCAATGAACTCGCGCAGAGTGCTGCTGCCGCTGTATACATCGGCAAGCTTTATTCCGCGGTCGCCTGTCTGAGGTATCTCCTCGGGGAGATTTGCCGCACGGCGCTGAAACTCATCCTGCATACTAAGCGGAACATCCTCAAAGCCGAGCGTTCCGTTATCGTTTCTCATACGGCTGAACGGCAGCACGGGCGCCAGCGCCTGAGAAAGCCGCTCTGTAACTACATCCTCGTCAAGCCTTATACTGCACAATTCGGCTGCGCTGCGCACATCAGCGCCGACATACAGCCTGTATTCGCCTGCCTCCAGAATACGGCAGAAGCGGCTGCCCGTCGCTCCGCTGTCATCATAGCTTGCAAAGTCGCGCAGGTCAACGGCGATAGCGATACTCTGCTCCTCGGACGGAGAAAGAGTCTTTGTCTTTGCAAAGCCGCACAGTACTCTTGACGGCTTGCCAAGCTTTCCCTGAGGCGCCTCGAGGTAGACCTGTACAACCTGCTTTCCCGCATAGCTGCCGGTATTACGTACCGATACCGATATCACGCCCGAACAGCCGTCTGCCGCAGCATACGAAAGCCCTTTGATTTCAAAATCGGTATAGGACATACCATAGCCGAACGGATAGCGTACCTTGTCCTTTGCAAAGGTTTCAAAATAGCGATAGCCGACGTAGATATCCTCAACGTAAAAATCTCGCGTTCCGTCGCCGAAGTATTTGTGAGAGGGATAATCCTCGATATTGTAGGCAATCGTGTCGGGAAGCTTGCCGCATGGGCTTACCTCGCCCGTAAGCACCTTAGCCGTTCCCACACCGCCGACCATTCCGCCCTGCCAGATATACAGCACCGCTTCGGGGGAATACCTGTCCACAAATCCCATATCAAACAGTCCGGGGACGTTAAGCAGCACAATCATCCTGCTAAAGTGCGCCCTGACCCGACGAAGCATATCTTCTTCAAGCTCTGTCAGCATAAACGATCCGGGCGCTTTTTTGTTGTCCATCTCCTCGCCTGCTGTTCTGCCGATGATTACGATTGCCGTTTTGGATGTTTCCGCTGCACGCTTTACAAGCTCATCGCTCAGCGGCATTTCCTCCTGACACCACGGCTCTGTTCCCCAGCCCTCGCCATAGTTGAACGGATGGGCGCTGTCCCACTCGTCATAAGCGTTATACAGAAATTGGTTGAGCTTTACTCCCGACTTCTCCAGTCCCTCGGGGATACCGATAACGTGCGAAACGTTGACCATACCGCCCGAGCCTGTTCCGCTTTTGTAGTAATGCAGCTGAATTCTGCCGAACAAAGCGACCTCCTCGTTCTTATCGAGAGGAAGCACGCCTTTGTTTTCGAGCATGACAATACCCTCTGCAACTGCATTCGCAGAGGTTTCGCAATACTCATTCCAATCAAGAATACGTTTCTCCATAGTTTTTCTCCGTTTCATACCGCAGCGCGGTTTATTACTGTTATGATATCACAAAGCGCTGATATAGTCAATAGGTGATTATAAACAGAGGATGATGATTTCTGTAATACGAATTCGAGTTATAATTAACTGAAATTGAGTAAAAGCGCCGCTGCTTGTCGAAAAAGTACCTTTCCCAGGCTGCCGAGAAAGGCGCAGACGACGCAGATGTGCCTTCATCGACAGACTGCGGCGCTTAAAATAAGCGCCGTGAGCGTGTCGAAAAAGTCGATTTTGCAGGGTGACGAGAAGCCCTCAGATGCACGAATAACACTTCGTGTTACTCTGAACGCGCCCTACGACTAGGCTTTGTGCCTGTCGTAGGGCGCAGTGACAACGCAGATGAGGGTTTATCGACAGCCTGACGGCGCTTAAAATAAGCGCCGTCTTGACTATTTATCAAAATCTGATTGCCGCGGTAAATTCTCCGCCGCCGAGTTTTACCTCAAAAGAGAATCCGTGCATATCGCATATGCTCTTTACTATCGAAAGACCCATGCCTGTGCCGGTGCGGTCCGTGCGGCTGTCATCGCCGCTGACAAAGGGTCTGCAAAGCTCATCGGGCGTCTTGCCCGTTTCTCCGGTGAAAGTATTTGTAATCGAAAGGCTGCGGCTGTCGGCTTTTATTGTGCAGCTTCCGCCATTGTCTGCATATTTCACTGCATTTGCCAACAGATTGTCAATAGCCTTTGTCATAAGCTCTCTGTCCGCCTGAATAACACAGCTTCCCTCTGTTTTAAGCGATATGCCCCTATCCTCTGCCTGCGGACTATATTTCTCATACAGCTCGGAGCACAGCATAACCATGTCAATCGGCTCTTTTGAAAGCTTTGTTACAGCCTCAAGCCTCGACAGCTGGAGCGTGCTTTCGATAATGCTGTTCATAAACTTGGTGTTTTCGATGATAGCTGCTGAATAATGCTCTGTCTTATCGGGAAGCATTCCGCTGTTTATATTCTCCGCGTAGCCCGATATCGCCATAAGCGGACTCTTCAGGTCGTGCGCCAGAGCATTAACCATGGTACGGCGGTATTCGTCCGAATCATACTGAGCGGAGTATTTCGTATACGCTATCTTCGCCGAAACAAGTGCGACTATCGCTCCGATTGCCAGACAAATTACAATAATCCACACCGCTTCTGCGCAAAGATTATTCCATACGGTTTTATAGCCTATTGACACAATTAGGTAGTTAACTCCATCCACTTGAAACTCTGCTACGTTTTCGTAGCAGGTCTTGTTAATAAGCGAGCAGTCAATGGTATAGTTGTTATCGGCAGAAGCAGTTTTTATGGTTTTTACTATATCGGAATCGCTGTCAGCACCCAAGCATATGAAAATCCTGTTGCGGTCGGTATATGTATATCCGTCCATATTTACGGGAGTGAAATCCATAGTGTCGATAATGTCGCCCTCTGTGCCCAGCGCAGCATTTTCATCAAATTCTCTGATAATCAGTTTTCCCGGGCGGAATGTGCCGTCCGCTTTGTAATAAACCCCTTCTACATTAAATGTAGTGCTGTTGATATCAAATTTCCGGAGATATTCCATCACATCCGTATCCATACATTTATATATAAGGTTAGTATCATTCTCGTCCTTGATAACAGTGAATACAGCCCGCTCTCCATAGCACACCGCCTCTCCCGTATCGGTATTGAACAGCGCCATCGCCTCCTCTTTGAAGCCAAAAGCATATCTGTCATCCGACGATTCCGAGAACATTCCGACGATCATATGCTGTGCATTTGCACGAAACGGTTCGTTAACGTCTTCGAGCGTCATCAGCTTGTTCTGAGTTACCGTAAAGTCGCTTAGTATGATACATTCGGTAACCAGCGAGTATGCCAAATATAAGCCCGCTATTGCAACGGCGCTGATTATCAGCGCAACTATTGAGCAAGTGATGAACTTTTTACGAAAAAATGACCGGAATTTTTGCTTTGCCATGATTATACTCCTCTCTACTCAGTAAGCTTGTAGCCTTTTTTTATTACCGTTATGATTTGTCCTCCGCAGCTTCCGAGAGCCTTGCGAAGCTTCTTAATATGATTATCCACCACCCTGTCGCCGCCGAAATAGTCGTATCCCCATATTCTGTTGAGCAGGGTATCCCTGTCGATGACCTGATTCTTATGCTCTATCAGGTATTTGAGCAGCGCATATTCCTTTGGCGCAAGCTCTGTCTCCTTGCCGTCCACCGTCACCTGAAGCGTCAGCATATCCATTACTATTCCGCCGCAGACCAGCTTCCTGCTTATCACCATTCCCTTTGCGCGCTTAAGCATGGCGACCGTCTTTGCATAAAGCTCTGCCAGCGAAAACGGCTTTACTATGTAGTCATCGCAGCCAAGCTCGTAGCCATAAAGCACATCCTCCTCACGCGCTCTTGCCGTAAGGAAAAGCACCGGCACGTCGCTCGCACGCCGCACCTCCCTGCAAAGCGTAAAGCCGTCAATATGCGGCAGCATTACATCCAGCATGATAAGGTCGCAGCCGCCCTCCTTTATCAGGCGCAAGCCCTCGTTGCCGTCCTCTGCGCACCGCAGGCGGATATCTCCTCCCTTGGCTGCGAAATAGTCGGATATTACCTCCCGAATCGAAGGGTCATCCTCGACCAGCAGTACATTGTACAGCATCCTTTCACCTCCTGCAATATCAGTATACCAGACGGTTGTATCCTCTTTGTATCCTCTGGTTGTCTTTTTGGATATATCAGTTTTCCCGGAAAATCATTACATGGCAAAGCAGAGAAAATCGAACAATTCACCGGTAATTTATATATGTAAAAGGACGAGAGGAAAAAATGAGTTCTGCGCTTATTATACAATAAAAAACAGTAAATGTCAAAAGCGAAATCGAGCTGTTTTTTCACCAAAAGTAACATTATGCGCACAAAATCCGCATATATTGCCAATAGGCAGGTGATAATATGATATACAGCTTCTGCGATATCAGGAACAAAGAGATCATAAACATCAAGAACGGAACAAGGCTGGGATATCCCGACGATATCGAATTCGACAGCTGCTCGGCAAAAATATGCCGGCTGATAATCTACGGCAGACCCAGGCTTTTCGGGCTATTCGGCAGATGTGAGGATTTCTGCGTCAGATGGTGTGATATCGAAGTAATCGGCGAGGACACAATTCTCGTATCATGCGAACCATCGTCAAATTCAACAAGCATAAGAGGGAAACTTCTCGGAAATTTGTTTAAATAATCAGATTTGATGTACTTGAAAAATCTATTTGTTTGTGGTATAATATTTCAGTAAATGCTCAGACGGCATATGCCGATCGGCAAATACACACACGGAAACAGCCGTCTTCGGTGCGCTCACGCGTCAGACCGGTGATTTTCCGTGGCGGAAAAAAATCAAACCAAAATTCAGGAGGAAAACACAAATGGCAGTAGTATCTATGAAGCAGCTTCTCGAAGCCGGCGTTCACTTCGGTCACCAGACAAGAAGATGGAACCCCAAAATGGCTCCCTACATTTTCACAGAGAGAAACGGCATCTACATCATCGACCTGCAGAAGACAGTAAAGAAGCTCGACGAGGCTTACAACTTCATCCACGAGGTTGCAGCAAACGGCGGCGAGATCCTTTTCGTAGGCACCAAGAAGCAGGCTGCTGATTCCATCAAGGAAGAGGCAATGCGCGCAGGAGCTCACTTCGTTAACGCAAGATGGCTCGGCGGCATGATGACAAACTACAAGACAATCCAGAGAAGAATTGCAAGACTTGAGCAGCTTCACACAATGGAAACAGACGGCACATTCGATCTGCTCCCCAAGAAGGAAGTTATCAAGCTCAACCTTGAGATCGAAAAGCTCGAGAAGTTCCTCGGCGGTATCAAGAACATGAAGAAGCTCCCCGGCGCTCTGTTCATCGTTGACCCCCGCAAGGAGAAGATCGCAGTTGCAGAGCCAAAG
>JBJESD010000114.1:0-1783 GCA_051882595.1 Oscillospiraceae bacterium
CTTCTCTATCAGCGTACCGCCGATTACTGCAATTACTAATCCGACGATTACATACACAATGGCAACCCTCCAGCCGAAAATGCTCATCAGCAGCACCAGCGAGCCGAGGTCAACCATCGGAGAGGAAATCAAAAAAGAGAATGTAACGCCAAGCGGCAGTCCTGCACTAGTGAATCCGATAAACAGCGGTATTGACGAGCAGGAGCAAAACGGCGTGACCGTACCCAGCAGGGCGGCGATGATGTTTGCCCCGATGCCGTGAAACCGTCCGAGTATTTTCTTTGTCCTTTCGGGCGGAAAGTAGCTCTGAATGTAGGATATTATCAGGATAAGTATGCCCAGCAGCACCATTATCTTTATCATATCATAAATGAAGAACAGAACGCTTCTGCCTATTTTCCCATTTGTATCCAAGCCGAGTGTGTTCAGCAGATTGCCGATAAGCCTACTCAGCCAAGACATTCCGAGGATTTCGTTCTGAAAGAAATCCCATATTGATTTGAGTGTATCCATAGAACAATTCCCTATATTCAAAAATTGAAATATGTCGATATATAGCGTTGTATTCATGCCGTGCATACGCACGGCTCAGTTTGTTGAAAAAGTCAAATATCAGGCTGGCGAGAAATCGTCAGATGCTAGGAACCCGCACCACGACTAGGCTTTGTGCCTGTCGTGGTGCGGCGTGACGCCGCAGATGGCGGTTTATCGACAGACTATGCCGTGCATACGCACGGCTGTTTGTTTATTCGTAGTCGGCAAGTACGCTTTCAAGCACTTCTACGGCGCATTTGACCATTCGGGGACATATTTCCTTAAACAGATTTTTCTCCTTGATGCAAGCCATTTCATCGGGTTTTGTCAAATCGTACCCGAGCAAGTCGCGGCAAACGATAGAGCCATTCTGCTCCTTGAAACGCTTTGTATATTCTACTGCAATAGCGTATGCTCTTGATTTCTGTTCGTAGTTATCCGATTGATAATGTCCGTATTTCAGCCCTAACACCATCAGCGCACCCGAAACCGCTCCGCATATTTCGCCGTTTCTTGCGCCGCCGCCGAATGATGTAGCGATTTTCAGCGCAAGCTCCTCGTCAATTCCGAAGTCGGGGGCGAATGCCGTAAAGACCGCCTGCGAACAGTTAAAGTTGTTTGAAAACAGCTCCAGTGCTTTGTCTGCTTTATTCATTTTCAGTCCTCTTTTCCTCTGTTAAGTAAATATGAAAGATAGTTCTGCGCATTGCCAATGCCCTCGTCCGAAAGTGAATAGTGCGTCCATTTGCCTTCCTTACGACCGCTGACAATACCGCTGTCAATAAGAATCCTCATATGGTGGGAAAGCGTAGGCTGTGTGATGTTCATTTCTTCAAGAAGCTTACAGGCGCATTTCTCACCGTCAAGAAGAAGCTGAAGAATTTTAACTCTGTTTTCATCGCAGAACGCCTTGAATACAACAGCGGTTTCTTTTTCTCTCATATCGTCACCTCACATTGATGTTTTTCTATTTGTTATTATACTGTATAGATAGAGATTTGTCAATATGATTTTTCGATTTTTTCTGAGTTTGAATAATTTTTGCAATGACGCGTTTGAATATCAGTTATCATCAAGCTTTCTGCCTGCCGGTGCTTTATTGCAATTTGAGAATTATCGCGAAAATATATTGAAATAACACATGATATGTGGTATAATAAGCGCAGAGCGTATATTATACGATTTAATTGCCTCGCACATTCGTTCGCCGTTGGCGAACTTCGTGCATATCGGCAAATTATATCATAAC
>JBJESD010000115.1:0-33200 GCA_051882595.1 Oscillospiraceae bacterium
TTCAGAGTAACACGAAGTGTTATTCGTGCATCTGAGGGCTTCTCGCCACCCTGCATAATCACTTTTTCGACAAGCTGAATAATACATTGTTATTATAGCATTTTCTATGAAATAAATCAAGTTCGGCAGGATTGTCATTTTGCACCAATCGCAGGCTTGCTATCTGTACAAATAGACATAAATCATACTTGCGCTTGATTTTATTCCCGAAAAGTAGTATAATAATATCGTAATATGTAAAATTACATCCGCAAGGAGGAACACATGAAAAAGAAAACTGCATTCCACATCCGACTTATTGTCGGAATAATGATCATGCTTACCGCGATGATCATAGTAATCGCACAATGCACCTATTTTTTCTCGAGAAATGCGATGGATCAGCGCATCAACAAGGAAATCGACGCGACCCTTACATCCAAATCCCTTGAATTTGACCGCTGGATATACGAGCAGGAAAACTCGCTCGACTACTACGGAAGCTCCATACAGTACAACAAGCTGCTTGATACCTTTACGCGAACCGAGCTTGAGCAGTTCCTCGCCCAGAAAATAACCGAATACACTATGGACTACTATGTGGTTATGCCCGACGGAACAACTATTTTCGCCAGCGGCTTTGTTCTACCCGACGACTTTGACGTACTGGCGCGCGACTGGTACAAGGCAACCATCGCCGCAAAGGGAGAATATGCGATCTCCTCGCCGTACGTCGACAACAACACCAAGAGCCTGTGCATAACCGCGTCGCGCGCATTCTACAAGCAGGACGGCTCGCTTGATTTCGTAATGGGCGTTGACGTATATGCGGATTATCTCACCACTATCGCAAACACGGTTAAGATATTCGATAACGCCTATGCTATCCTTATCGACAACGAGCTTAACATAATCACGCACGAAAATGCGGAATATGTCCCCTACATAAAGGATGACGGCACGCAGTCCACAACCAATCTCAAGGACATAGAGCAGTATGCAAAGCTTTCGGAGATGATACAGGGCGGCGAGCAGAACAATATGCTCGGCCGCGACTACGACGGCACAAGCAGCTATTTCGTAACCAAGCGCATTGAATCGACCGGATGGTACTACATCTACTCCGCTGCCTCTATCGAATACAACAATCAGATGCGCACGCTGATAATGTCGATGGTTATTGTGTTCATAATCTCCCTCGCTGCGGCATTCGGCGTTGTAACGCTGCTTGTAAGGGCTATCATCAAGCCCGTTGAGGAGCTTAAGACAGCCGCCGACAAAATGAAGAACGGCAATCTCAGCTATACTCCCACCTACTACGCAAACGACAGCATAAGCGAGCTTTGCACCGGTATCGCCGACACGAACAAGGTCTGGACAGGCTACATCAACGATATCAACAGCAACCTCGGCAAGCTTTCCTGCGGAGATTTCTCGTTAGAATTCAACGGAGAGTATGTGGGCGATTTCGCCGAGATAAAGCAATCCATCCTCAACATCTCCGATAAGCTGAAAACCATCATCGGCGGCATAGAGAACGCCGCACGGCAGGTTTCCTCCGACTCGGCAAGCGTTGCGGAGTCCTCAAACTTCCTCGCAGAGAACGTAAGCAGCCAGTCGCAGACCATCGATGAGCTGACAGAGCTTATCAACAGGCTTGTTACACGCATCGAGGACAATGCCGCTTCGGCAGAGACCGCCCAGTCCCTCGCAGGAGTTGCTTCGGGCAACGTAAGCGAATGCAACAGCCGCATGACCCAGCTTATGGAGTCCATGAACGACATCAACGCAAAGGCAGACGAGATAGTAAAGATAGTTAAGACGATAGACGATATCGCTTTCCAGACAAACATCCTCGCCCTCAATGCCGCCATCGAGGCAGCAAGGGCAGGCGCCGCAGGCAAGGGCTTCGCCGTGGTTGCGGACGAGGTAAGAAACCTCGCCTCCAAATCCGCCGAGGCTGTCAAGAATACGCAGGAGCTTATCTCCGGCACGGGCGAGGCGGTGCGCACAGGCGCTCAGATAGCCGCCGATACCGAAACGGCGCTTAACACAGTATCCGCCGATGTTGAAAATGTCAACAGCCTTATCATCAAGATTTCCGAAGCCTCCGAGATACAGGCGGAGAACGTCAAGGAGGTTTCCACGAAAATTCACTCTATCGAGGACGCTGTACGCAGCACCGCGGCGACCGCTCAGGAAAGCGCCGCCTCCGGTCAGGAGCTTAACTCCCAGTCGCAGATACTTCAGAGTATTGTTTCGGAGTTCAGGCAGAAATAAGCTTACTTACATAATAACAAGATGGCAGACGCAAACAGGCTGGCGATAAACCCTCATCTGCGTTGTCACTGCTGCAAACGACAGGCACAAAGCCTAGTCGTTTGCAGCGTTCCTAGCATCTGAGGGCTTCTCGCCACCCTGCATAATCACTTTTTCAACAAGCTGATGGCAGACGCAAAAAGCGTCTGCCATCATAGTCTGTCGATAAACCCTCATCTGCGTTGTCACTGCTGCAAACGACAGGCACAAAGCCTAGTCGTTTGCAGCGTTCCTAGCATCTGAGGGCTTCTCGCCACCCTGCATAATCACTGCTTGTCGAAAAAGTCGTAACATACTATATCCAAAGCTGCTTGTGGGGGAAAAACTCTTGTTTTTCCCCCACACCCCTTTTAGCGCTTTTGAACGCGTAAATGGCGCTGCCGCGCCGAGTGGTGGGGCTCTGCCCCACACCCTGCCAGCCTTTTGAAAAAGGCTGGAGCGAAAACTTCAATCGCTACGCGCTATATTTGTAGGTTTTTCAACGAAATTATGGTTCACGTCCGCAGCCTTAACTCTTGCTCTCCTCATGATACTCTTTCTCGGTGTTTACGTTCCACACATCGGACTTGTCGGCGGTGCCGGACATTATCGCCCTTGCTACATTTATCGCGGTGAGCATGGAGTGGTCCATGTTGTTGTAGCGGTGCTGTCCGTTTCTGCCGACGCAGAACAGGTTATCGAAGCCGTCAAGGTACTCCCTCACCTCGGGGAAGCGCGAGTAGCTTCCGAAATAGGCAGGATACGCCTTTTTCACCTTGGTCGTGAAGCTGTCGAGGATGTCCTTGCGGTCGATTATGCCGATTTTTTCCAGCTCGGCGGCGGCGAACTGTATGAACTCCTCGGGCGGAGTGTTCCACATATCGTCGCCCTCGGTGCAGAAGTACTCAAGTCCGACCCAGACGTGCTTTGTGTTGTCGTCCACCATGTACGGCGACCAGTTATTGAATATCTGTAACCTGCCGAGCTTTACATCGCGCTCCTGTATGTATATCCAGCAATCCGGAACAATGTTGTTTACCGTCGGGATTTTGGTCTTGTTGCGTATCGCCAGTCTGTCCAGCAGCAGTCCTACCGTGATGAAATCGCGGTACGGCAGAGCCGCCGCGATATCCCGTATCTCCCGAGGAGCGTCGGGAAGCGCCTGCACCAGTTCCTTTACCGGCATCGAGGAGATGAGATAATCGCAAGCGATATCCTGCTCGCTGCCGAAGTCCGCAGAGGTTTCATCGGTGCAGCGCACGCGCACGGACTTCACTATGCCGTTTTCGGCGGTGACTCCGATAACCTCACGGTTTATCAGCAGCTCTGCGCCCATGTCCCTGTCGATATCCGCAAGCCTCTCCCAAAGCTGTCCGGGGCCGTACTTCGGGTAGTAGAATTCCTCGATAAGCGAGGTCTCCACCTTGCCGCCCTTTTTCCTGAACGGCTTTGTCAGCGCGGAGGTTATCACCCTCCACACCGAAAGTCCCTTGACGCGCTGAGCGCCCCAGTCTGCGGCGATTTGTGACGGGTGAACTCCCCACAGCTTTTCGGTGTAGTCCTCGAAGAACATCTGATACAGCGGCTTGCCGAAGCGGTTGATGTAGAAATTCTCCAGCGAGGTCTCGGGCAGCTTGTGAAACACGCTGCCGAGATATCCGAAGCCTGCTTTCATGGTGTTGACAAAGCCCATGTTGATAAAGGTCGCAGGCTTAAGCGATATCGGATAGTCGAAGAACCTCTTGCGGAAATAAATGCGCGAGATTCGCCGCCTTACGAGGAATACATCATCCTGCTTTTCGGGGTCGGCGTCCGGAGCGCCCGGGCACGCCTGCTCCCTGCCGAGAGCGAGGTCGTCCTTTGAGGGAGCGCCCTGAAGCGGCAGGATGTCCGTCCAGAGCTTCATTATCTCAGAATCCTTTGAGAAAAAGCGGTGTCCGCCGATATCTATTCTGTTGCCGTTATAGCGCGCAGTGCGCGAAATTCCGCCGATAAAGCCGCTTGCTTCAATTATTATCGGATGGTAATCCCTGCTTTCCTTTAGCAGTGTATATGCGGCGGTAAGTCCGGCAGGACCTGCGCCGATGATTATTACATTCTTCAAATCATCATTCCTTTCTCAGCCGTAGGCAGTTGAAATCAAATCAATGGCAAAATCTCTTTTTCAAGGTCGAATTCCGTAATAACAACATAGCTGTCCCATGGTATAGAAAGCCCGTTGAGCGAGCCTTCTGAGCTATAAACCACCTTGCTCTCACCGCTTGAGGGTCTCAGTAAAAACTCCATTCTGTACAGGCTTGCGCAGTCCTTAAGGTCGTCGTAAATCTGCGCATAATCGGGCTCGCCGTCAAAGTCCCTGTGCATACAATATGTAACATAGTCCGCAGTGCCGAGGCAATAGAACCTGTCGCCCGGCAGGTACGCCGAGTATGCGGAAACCGTGTCCTCCGACACCACCAGAACAGCGTCCTCGGGAAGCTCGTTTTTTATAAACTCCGCCGTTTTACGGGATTGGGAATAATCCAGTGCATAGTCCGCAAAAAGCAGGTACGCTCCCATAGGGACAGCCGCCGCATAGCATACGCACAGCAGCGCGCAAATCGTTTTGTCAAAGCTTTTTTCAAGGCGGTTATAGCTCCCGGCAAGCCGCCTTGACAGGGCGCTGTCCGACTTCTCCTCCGAAAGCGGCTTTGAGGGCAGCGGCGCTGTGTTCTCACGCGCTATCCAGTACGTCACGAAGAACATAAGCAGGAATATCATCGCGCGGCTTGGGAACGAATGCCAGATGACCTCGCATACAACGGCATACATCCCGGTGCTTACCGCAAGCATTATACACTCTTTCCTGTAATGCCGCATGAAAAATATCACCATAAGCAAAGCAATGCCGAACAGCATAGCCACGAAGTAAAGCAGGCTGTTGCTTATGCTGTTCGACTGCGAATCGAACAGCAGGCTGTAACTCGTGCTCGCAAAGCTGTAAAAAGCTGATTGAAGCACTTCGGGGATGGTAAGCTCCGTGGTTTTTTCTTGTGTGAGATTATTCGCACTCAGCGAGCCAATCAGCGGAAGCACAAGCGCTATCACACCAAGCCCCGAAACGGCAAGTCCGACAAGCCTTGCGAGGTTTTCCCTCACGGAGGAGGTTCTCCACAGCTTTATCAGGTCGGCTATCATGTATAATCCCAGAATGCCGACCATGCCGCACATCATGACATGAGTGTTGGCAAGCAGCGCGACAAGCACGCCGAACAGTATGGGACGCTCGTTCCGGCGCTTGTAGTTTATCGCGATAAGCACCATAACAAGCGCTGCAATGCAGTAAGACCTCGCCGTAACCGACCAGTAGAACAGAAATCCGCCAGAAAAGACGACAAGGCATTTCAGAGCAGTTGCGAACGGCGCTCTTAACAGCACAAGGGCGGCGGTAACGCAGGTTATCGCCCAGCTTAAAAGCGGCAGGTATTCCGCGGTCATCCCGATGCGGCTGAGCAGGTGCAGGATAAAATGCCACAGTGCAGGATGCCCCTCCTGCTTCATCATGGAGATGATTCCGGTGATATCATTGTCGCGCGCTATCGTCCATGCCTGAGCCTCGTCAAACCACAGTTCGTGGTTGAGCGCGCCGATAAGCGTAAGCACCGCATAAACAGCGAACGCACAATATAAGAACATCCGAGAGTTTTTCGGCTGTGATACGGCATTTTTCATAAACTACTTCCTTTGCTCCCGATTTTGTTATCATTTGGGGTTCTCTTTTATTATACTACATCACGGGAGTTTTTTCAATCATCATTTATAAATTATTGCAGAGCATTTTTGACAAACTAGCTGACGGGCAGATATCTATCCGCCCGTCATCGCTGTTATGAAAATGCTTATAAGCCTGCGCCCTGCCCGTCAGCCGTTTTCCACTTAAGCGTGGTGCCGTCAAACACCGGAACGATATCGCCTTTGGCATTGAGCCACGACAGATAGGAGCGCGTAGTATATCCCACCAGCGCATACTGCATGATATACAGCCGTATTCCGTACTCGGCAAACAGCGCGGAGAGCAGCTCGTCTATCGTTTTCGGCTGTGCGCAAAGGCGCTTGATGTCCTCGGCGACCTCGTACACATAGCGGCGGTTGATGTCCGCAAGCTCTCTGATGTCCTCAAGCGGCTCGCAGTGCGAGGGGATAAACAGCCTGCCCTCGAGCTGCTTTACGCGTTCAAGCGTTGCAAGGTGCTTGTCCACATCGTATAAAAACGCTATCTTGTACTTGGGGAAGGTCTTTGCCCCGATAAGCGAATCCGCCATGAACCACACACCGTCGGAAGTCCCGAAAGCAAGCTGCTCAAAGCTGTGCCCGTCCACATGAACGCACCGAATGCCCGTAGGGAGGTCCTTTTCGCAAAGCGGCAGACAGTCGCTGGGAGGCGCAAGGGTGAACTTGTTTTCAAGGTCCTTTATCGGGAAGCCGCCGAAAAGATACGTCGGATTGAGATAGGAATAGCGCATTATCGCAGAATCCGCTCCCGGCGCATACAGCTTGCAGCCGGTTTTCTCGGCGAGATATGCGCAGCCGCCCGTGTGGTCGGCATGGCAGTGCGTATTAAGCACCATGCGCAGCGTCCAGCCGTTTGCTTCGATAAGTGACAGAGCCTGCTTCGCTGCCTCGCTGTCCGTGCCGCTGTCTATCATTGCAACATCGCTGTCGCCGTAGCGGTATATTCCCAGATTTGTCGGCGCCGCGATATAATACGTCCGCTCGCCGAGCTGTTTAAGTTCGTACATCTGTACCTCTTTCAATATTATGATGAATTGATTTCAGCGCACCGCGAGGGCGCGCTTTAGCCGCCTCGGCTCACTCCATTAAGGTGAAGTCCTATACCTTTTTCCACACCGATTTCTTGAACAGTATCAGCATCGGGAAAAGCTCCAGCCTGCCTGCAAGCATATCAAATATCAGCACCAGCTTTGAGGGCACGGAGAAAAACGCAAAGTTCTGCGTAGGTCCCACCGCCTCCAAGCCCGGACCGATGTTGTTTATGCAGGCGGTCACCGCCGTGAAGTTCGTGGTAAAGCTGTGGTTGTCAAATGAGATGAATGCCATCGAGGACATGAAGATAAGCACAAAGCTCACCATGTACACATTCACTCCGCGCACCGTTTCGTGGCTTACCACATGGCCGTCCAGCTTTATCTTTGTCACCTGCCGCGGATGAATCAGCATATCAAGCTCCTTGCGCAGGCTCTTGAACAGTATCAGTATTCGCGAAACCTTTATGCCGCCGCCCGTACTTCCGGCGCACGCACCGATAAACATCGCCATAACCAGAAGCATCTTGCTAAGCTCCGGCCAAAGGTCGAAATCAACCGTCGCAAAGCCCGTCGTCGAAATAAGCGAGGCAACCGTGAAAGCCGCATGGCGTATAGCCTCCCATACACTGCCGAACAACGAATAAATATTGAGCGTGATGACCGCCGTGATAGTAAGCACTATAATACCGAAAGCCTTTACCTCAGTAGTGAACGCCTCCTTGAACCGTCCCAGCAGGATAAGGAAGTAGGTGTTGAAGTTTATCGAAAACAGCAGCATGAACACCGTAACCACTATCTGGATATAGGGCGAGTGCTCGGCGATGCTTGTATTGCGTATTCCAAAGCCGCCCGTGCCCGCTGTGGCAAAGGAGGTGTTAAGCGCCTCGAACACCGACAGTCCGCCGAAAAGCAGCAGCAGAAACTCCGCCAGAGTCAGCACGAAATAGATGGCGTATAGTATCAGTGCAGTGGTCTTAATGCGCGGCACAAGCTTGCTGACAGAGGGACCGGGGGATTCCGCTTTCATGATATGCATATTCTGTCCTCCGGACAGCGGCAGAAACGCCATAATGAACACAAGCACTCCCATTCCGCCGACCCAGTGGGTAAAGCTTCGCCACATAAGCACCGAGCGCGGCATATCCTCGACCGCAGCAATTATGCTTGCACCGGTCGTTGTAAAGCCGGAAACCGTCTCAAACAAAGCGTCGACATAATTCGGTATAGCGCCGCAGCTCCACATCGGCACAGCGCCGAAGATACTGAGCACAATCCAGCTCATTGAAACCACGACAAAGCCGTCGCGCGCATACAGCGTTGTGTTTCTGCGCTTTTTCAGGGTCATAAGCCGTCCCAGCAGCAGACATATCAGCGCCGTGCCCAGAAAGTGCCACACCGCCGCCTCGCCGTACACCACCGCGGTTATCGTCGGCACAGCCATGAAAATGCCCTCAAATATCAATATCCACCCGAGGACATAGGTTACCATAGTATAGTTCATACACACCTCACGCGGTTACTTCATTATGTCAGCGATGTCGTGCAGCTCAAGCTGCTTTGATACGATAACCACCGAGTCTCCCGGAAGTATCATATCATATCCGCGCGGTACTATCACCTGCCGCGACCTGAGTATGGCGGCGATAAGCACGCCCTCCTTAAGGGTCAGCTGCGACAGCGGAATGTTGATGACCGGAGCGCCGTCGCGGATGTTGAACTCCGCCGCTTCAATCTTGCCCTTTACGATGTTGTACAGAGTCTCGACATTGCTGCCGATGGTGTTCTTCATCGCCCTTACATAGCGCACAATGATGTCCGAGGTGATATTCTTTGGGTATATGGTGGAGTCAAGGTCAAGGTGCTTTATAACATCGTCAAAGTCGATACGGTTTATCTTCGTCACTATCTTGCCGCAGCAGACGCGCTTTGCAAAAAGCGAGAGGAAGATGTTCTCCTCGTCAAGGTTTGTCAGCGCAACAAAGCCGCCCGTGCTTTCAAGCCCCTCCTCCATAAGCAGGGACTGCTCCGACGCGTCGCCGTGGATTATCGTGACGTCCTCAAGCTCCGCGACAAGCTCCTCGCAGCGCTCGGCATTCTTTTCGATGACCTTTACCTTTATATTATTGCCCGAACGCTTGAGAATATTGCACAGATAGTGAGTTATCTCACTTCCGCCGACTATCATGACGTCCTTTACGGAATTCATCTTGTAGTTTATCCTGCGGAAGAACTCGTTTGCATTCTTCGGCGTAGCAATCAGGGAGATGACATCCCTTTCCTCAAACACAAGCTCGCCGTTTGCGATAAGCGCGTCATCCTCGCGCTCGACCGTGCAGATAAGCACATCGCACCGAAACCGCGACGCAAGATCCTTTACCGCAACGCCGATAAGCGGACTGTCCTCGGGAAGACGGAACTTCATCATCTCCACCCTGCCCTTTGCAAAGGTGTCTATCTTCATAGCCGACGGGAAGCGCAGCACGCGCGCTATCTCGGCAGCCGCAGCCTGCTCGGGATTGATGACCATGGCAAGACCAAGCTCGTCCTTGAGATACGGCGCCTCGCTGCTGTACTGAGGGCTGCGCACACGCGCTATCGTCTGACAGTCGCCGGCTTTCTTAGCGATAAGGCAGCACAGCAGATTAAGCTCATCCGAGCCTGTCACCGCGATAAGCAGGTCAGCCTGCTCTATGCCTGCCTCGTGAAGAGTGGCATGGGTCGCGCCGTTGCCTACAAAGCCCATAACATCATGCTTTGAGGAAACGCTGTTTACGCGCTCCGCTTTCATGTCGATGACGGTGATGTTGTTGCCCTCTTCGTTAAGCTCCTGCGCAAGCGCCTCTCCGACCTTGCCGCAGCCAACAATGATTATATTCATAGGACCGGTCCTCCGTTATATTTTAGCTATCCGTTCTATATAATACTACAATCGGCGGATAAAGTCAACCGCTTTGCCGTTTTCGCCGTAAAAGCCTGCGCGTTTGCCGTGGGAATGATGTATGCTTTCCGTCATACTGCACAGATTTCAGTCGGTATACCCAAGCCATAGGGAAAGAAATTTTGTACATTCCGCCAAAAAATCCGCTCGGACAGCTCCCGGGCAATCATTATGCAGCACTGCGTCAGAGCGTGTTTACATAAACGCATCCGCACGTCTGTTTTATATGAACACGCACTAATTCACACCAACGCCAAAAAATGTATAAAATATATTGACATATTGACATGAATAGTATATAATGTCATCAGGACATTGTCGAAAGACAGCGGTCCGGATAATATTTAGGAGGGTAATTATATGAATCAGAACAACGGATATCCCGGAGTAGGCGCAGGCGGCGCAGGTGCATCTCAGCCGGTTCAGCCGGCACAGCAGTACAATTATGTACAGCAGGCTGTATCCAGCTTTGACGCAGGCGCGCTTCAGTGCTTTGGCGCATGTCTGCTTACAAGCATTATCATCATCTTTACTATCGGCATAGCAACGCCTTGGGCTGTATGCTACATGGTAAAATTCGTGCTGTCGCATATCGTCATTGACGGCAGACGCCTTACCTTTGACGGCAACGGCGCACAGCTATTCGGCAACTGGATCAAGTGGTTCCTGCTCTGCCTTATCACACTTGGTATTTACAGCTTCTGGGTAATGCCCAAAATGATAAACTGGATCGCTAAGCATACACACGTTTCCATATGATAATAGTAATGCCTGAGAAGAAACTCTTCTCAGGCATTCTTTATTCTCCCTTACATATCAGTTAACTATATCATAGCTTATCTTAAGCGTGTGCAGGTCGGTCTTTGTCACGGGCTGGGAAAGATTGTTTATCGTCGCCATGTAGCTGCTGACGATAGATACCGCAGGCTTTGTCTTTATCTGACTGCCGCCCGTGCGGTGAGGTCTGCGGCGCGCGACCGCGATATAGGGCGCCGTTACGTCAGCGCAGGGGCAAGCGAACTGGTATCTGCTGAGATACACCCTTGAGGTCTCCTCGCCCCACGAGCAGCAGTAGATATCCCCCGTCGGCGACTGCGACATAAGGCAGCCGTTAAGCACAAACGGGAACGAGGACTGCGCATACGGAACAGCATGGTCCTTTATCAGATTGCCGCTTGCGTCAAACTCGCTCAGCCCGTCCGCGGTCAGATAGTACACATGACCGCGCCATACCGCGCCGATGTAGTAGTTGGTGCAGCATTTCGGGATATCAAGCGTGTCGTCCACCACCGTGGTGAATGTATCAAGACTTATGCCCGTGTAGCGTATCCTCATGGAGCTTGCGGAAAGCAGCTCGGTCTCGCCGAAGTAGTACAGCACCTTTGTGTCCGGGTCAAGGAAAAACCTGTCGTCATACGCTATCGCAAACGCGGGAGTAACGATATGCTCCGAAACGGGCTGCGAAACCGAAGCAAGCCCTGCCGTGTCGTTTATGCACAGTGCTTTCGGGTCCGCTCCCCTGTACTTTCTGAACACAAGATCGCCGTCGTCGTTAAGCTCAACGAACAGATGAACCCCGTGCTCGAACGTGCCGAGATACTGCCCCGTGGCGTACTCGAAAACCGCCGACGGGTCAAGGTTCGTCTGCCCGATGTAGGTGGGATTGACGAGAAAGCTGCCGCTTGTTTCATCGCCGCACTGAAAGCCCGAGTCGCCGAATTCCCTGCTTGTAAGGGCGATACAGCGGATAGTGCCGTTCGCCTTATCCGTGCCGAAATCCCATGTAAAGTGATAGCCGTCCTTTGTCTGATAGCTTTCGTTTAGGTTAAGCGTGCCGCGCATGGCGTTTGTTCCGTCATACTCGCTCGCGGCAGTGCCGATAGGAATAGTATCCGCACCAAGCAGGATATTGGACTTGTCCTCCGTAACGTTGTTGCCGAGAAGCATGATCCCTGCCAGAATGTCCTTCCACAGCGGCAGCCCCTCCCTGAACAGATTTGAATAGTTGAAGTCGTGCAGCATGGCGAACAGCGGCGGATTGAAGATATTCGCCAGCGCGTCCGTCACCATGTTCTCCTCCACCGTCTGACTGATAATGCGGCCTGTCGCCGCCTCGGTCAGCGTAATTGTTGCAGTGCCTTTCATGGTATGCTCCTTATATATGTATTTGAGGGTAATTTAAAGAGAACCCCCATAAAACCTCCGTAATATGCGGCAGAAGCTCAGGCAAGCCCCACGCCGAAGCCAATGAGCGTGATCCTGTCTATGCCGTCAAACAGCCTGATACAGTCGCTGCCCGTGCCCTGCTGCTCCTCTGCGCCGTGCACCACAAGCGCCGCCATAAGCGCATTCGGCAGGATATAGCAGTCGCCGTTGCCCGTTCTCGCGGTGATGAAGATCCTGTTGTCGCCGCCCCTCAGCCCCTTTTGCAGATGGAATATATGCAGCAAATGCCGTCCCTGCGCAGTCAGGCTGTGAATGATGCTCCTGCCGCTGTCCACCCCGTTGATGTACACCGAAAACGCCGCCGCGTCCGCCGTGTCGCTGCTGAGACTTAGGTTAAGGTCAAGCTGCGCAAAGCCGCCCTCCTCCGCCTTGAAATCAAACTCCGCGATAAGCCGCGGCGCAGTTCCCAGCGCGATCTGCTTGTCGTTGACCGATACATAGGCATACGCGCCGCCGCTGCCGCCGATATCCTTAAGCGCCTCCTCAAGGTCGTCCTCGTGCACCGCCGCGTCGATGTAGGTCTTGTTGCGCGAGTATATCGTCGCGGTCAGTGCGCCGTCATACCGCAGCTCGATTTCGCTTGTCACAATGCGGTACAGGTGCTTGCCGTCAAGCAGGTAAAGGCTCTCGCCCGACTCGAGATACGGAAGCCCCTGCATCTCTATCTCCGCGCCGTAGTACGAAAACGGCTTGAACATGGAATACATCTCGTCCAGTATCTTCTGCGTCATAAGCGGATTGTACATTTCAACCGTGTCAAGCTCCGAGGAGCTTCCCGAAACAAGCTCCTCGCTCTCCGTCTGCGCCTTAAGGCAGGCAATGCGCGACTGCGCCATATTGCGCTGTATATCCATGCAGTTGAGATACGAGATGTGCTCGTCATACTCCGTGCACTTTTTAAGCACCAGCCTGCCCGAGCGGTCAAACTTCGCGCAGGCTCTGTTTATTCCTGCGATATAGCCTATCATGTCGCGGACGGTGCAGGCGGTGGGAAGCGCCTCTACCGTATACGGATAGCCGCTGTCAGCAAGCGGTATACCATGCTCTGCGCAAAGCTCCTCCAGCAGCTCCGAGGAGCTGCACGGCAGCGAAAGCTTTGAAGCATACTTCATATCAAGGCTGTACATCCTGTCATACGCGGTTATCCGGATAACATCGCCGCGCACATATCTGCGCGATATGCTAAATTCGCCCAGACAGCACCATTCGGTGTTGTCAAAGCTGATATACGGCTTTACCGCTGCGCCAAGCGGCAGCTCGCCCGAAAACCTCGCCGCGAAATGGAACCTGTTCGCACAGGCGGTTCCCACCGTGAACCAGTCGGGATGGGTCACATCATCCAGCGTAAATTCAAGCAGCCTGTCGTCAAGGAACACCTCGTCCCCTGCCTCGATACGACAGTAGACCTCGCGCCCGTTGGAAAGCGCAAGCTCTCTGAACTGCTGCGAAACATCAACCATAATCCATCACCTCATTTTTCAAGCATGACCAGCTTTACGCCGCTGTACATCGTCACGCCGTTCACCTCGGTGACGGTAGGCGCAGGCTCGTCGGCAATATAGAAATCCGACTGCACCTCGCCCTCGGGCGAGGGAAACCTCACCGTGACGAACACCGACCGTGTAAGCTCGCGCAGCGACTTAAGCTCGTCCCCGGTCATCAGCCCGAACACCGCCTTAAGCCTGTATTTTCTGTTAACAAGATCAATAAGCAGGTCGCCCTGCGTGTTGTAGTTTATCTCGGTGCGGCGCGCGACCCTGTCCGCAGACAGCGAGGTCACCATATCAAACGCCGTTCCGTTTATCGTTATCGTCATTCTCCACCTCCGTTACTGCGGCAGTCGCCGCGCGGATATCATCTTGTGCGCTTGGTTTTCTTGCTGTTAAGCTGGCGGTCAAGCTCGCGCCTGCCTGCACGCAGAAGCCGCGCAAGGCGGTAGCTCTCCTCCGCAGAGGAGATGCCTCCGCCGCTTTTTTTCTTCGATTGCTTTGCCATCGTGTCACCATCCTTTTACGTCGAAAGTCTGAAATCGGGGTGATACCGCCGACTGCGCGGCACAAAAAGTATCACCCTTTTTCCCCTACACCAGAACCGCCTTAAGCCTGTAATGATGCGCAGTCTGCGCGTCAAACCGCTCCGCCGAAATAATAGCGTAGTTCCTGCCGCCGTATTCTATCTTCATGCCGGCGTCAAATTCCAGCCCTGCCGGAAGAGAGTTGGCGCAGTCGTAATACACGGTTAAGTCCGACTCATCGCGGATAACCACTGCAGAGTACTCGCGTATCTGCGAGCGCCGCACTACCCTTACCGAGGTGACCGCAACCCTGTCGTAGCCGCCGCCGTCCGGCACAAGCAGCGTAAAGCTGTCGCGCAGCAGCGCAGCAGGAATAGGTCTTGCCGTCACACTACCACCTCCCTGCCGCCGAAAAGACAGCCCGAGGCTCTCAGCAGGCGCACCGCCTGCATACTCATGTCGTAGCAGCCGTCGCTGCTTTGTGCGGTCTCCACCGCATAGGAATAGTCGCCCACCGTCACTCGCTCGCTCGTCACGTTGGCTGCCTGTTCGCACTCCTTAACAAGCTTTGCCGCCTGAAAGGCTGCCGCCTGCCGTATGCACTCAGCTGCCTGTCCGCCTGCGGCAAGCGCCGAGCGATACCTGCCCTCGCTTATGCCGCCGATAGTGTACTCCGCGCGCTCAAGGCAGCGCTCAAGCAGCTCTTCATCCTCGGCAGTAAAGCCCATTGCCCTGTATTCGTCCGCTGTGATTATCATTTTGTTGCCCCCTTCACATTGTTGTTGTCGCGGCGGAGCTGCTCCGCCGTTAGCTTCCGCTTGCTATGATGAGGGGCGGCAGCCTGCCGCCCCAAAATATCAGGGAGTTACGCAAACCGCAATAGCGCTCTTCTTGTTATCGGGAACAAAAAGGTCGTGATACTTGCGGTAGTCAACATCCCACGCGTCCGCAAACTGGTTTGCCTCGGGAGTGATGATTTTCACGTTGTCCGTCTTGGATACCGCCACAGGGGCGCTCTTGGGACAGATAAGCCAGTTAATGTCCTTGGCGTTGGAAGCAGGCAGGAAGCCGCCGTCGCCGTCTGCGGAGAAGATGTAATCCGTCTTCATTCTCGCAGAGGGAACGGGTATCACCGGAACGCCGTTCATCGTCTTTACCGTGAAATCAACGCTGCCCTGAGTAAAGGTCGCAGTATCAATGGAGTAGGACAGCTCGCTTGAAAGCATCAGCTTGTCGTATACGGGACGGGACATGATGATTACCGCCTCGCCCTCGCCGCCGGTGACATCGCGAACCTGACTGAGCTGACCGAGCAGCTCGCTTAACACCGTGGACTTGTCGGGAGTGTATTCGCTTCTGATACCTGCCGCCGCAGCAAGCTTGGAGTAGCGGTAGGCGTCAATCTCGGGGATGACCTTGGTGCGCTGGAACTCCGAAGCGACATTCGCCGCAGCAAGCCCGAAGCCGCTCTCGTCCACATCGACCGCGTCAATGCGGAAGCGTCTGCCCCTGTCCTGAGACAGCGCGAAGGTCTCAAAGGAATATGTCACCGCGCCGCTGACATAGCCGTCATCGCGCGAGTATGTGCCCAGTCCCTGCATGGACATCTTGGGCATCTTGATCTCCGCACCGCCGTTGTAAATCACCTGCGAGGCGTTCTCCTCCATCCAGCCGGAGGTCGCACCCTCCAGAATCTGCTTGTCCAGCTCCTTCTGGAAAAGCTTTGCGTATTCGATCGTATTAGGCATGATCGTTTCTCCTTTCATCAATTAAAGTACTTCGCAGACAAGAGCACCCGACCTGTGGGAAAGGACCATAAGCCCTGCGTCGGACGTCTTTCCCTCGCCTGCAAGCACAGTATAAAACCTCAAAAACTGCAAATTACTGCATTCCCCCAAAAACACCGCAAATCGCATGAATAAGCCGCGTTTTGCGGCAAAAATCCGCATATCCCGACCACCGCAAACAAATTTCCTCAAAACCCTTGACTTAAGCTGTAATAGATGTTATAATAATGTATTGTGAAATAGGCATATTCAAGTCAACAAACAAGAAAGGAACTGACAAACATGAAAAAATTTTTCAAAATGTTAACAGCCGCTGCACTCGCAGCTGTACTCTGCACAGGCTGTGCAGCAAACGGCGGCAAGGATGAAGAAACAGTATTCATCAACAGCGCTGCCGACCTCGAGGGCAAGACCATCGGCGTACAGCTTGGTACAACAGGCGATATCTACGCCGGAGATATCAAGGACGCTAAGATAGAGCGCTTCAAGAGAGGCGCAGAGGCTGTTCTCGCACTCACTCAGGGCAAGGTTGACGCCGTTATCATCGACAACCAGCCCGCAAACGTCTTTGTAGAAAAGAACGAGGGGCTTGTTATCCTCGAAGAAGAGTTCGCCGTAGAGGAATACGCAATCGCAATCAAAAAGGACAACACCGAGCTTAAGGACGCAATAAACGGCGCCCTTGCAGAGCTTAAAGAGGACGGCACTCTGGCAGCTATCACAGCATACTGGATCGATAACTCCGACACCGACGAAACAAAGATCAGCGCCTACACCTCTCCCGAGGGCACAGAGTACCCCAACGGCACACTGGTTATGGCAACAAACGCAGAGTTCCCCCCCTACGAGTCCATCAACGACGGCAAGGTAGTAGGCTTCGACGCAGACATGATGCGCGCAGTATGCGACAAGCTTGGCTACGAGCTTAAGATCGAGAACATCGACTTTGACTCCATCATCGCCGCTATAAAATCCGGCAAGGCAGACGTCGGCGCAGCAGGCATGACCATCAAAGAGGACAGACTGCAGAACATTGACTTCTCCGATCCCTACACCACCGCAACACAGGTTATCATCGTAAGAGAGGGCTCCAACACACAGGCAGACAAGACAGAGTCCGCATCCTGAACGGCTTAAACATCAGAGATATCTGTAAATAACAAAGGTTCGCCGTGACGGTAAAACACCGGCACGGCGATTTTTTACGAATGGAGTGAATTTATGCTGCCAATCCTAACAATGTCACAGGCAGGCTCGTTTTTTTCGGAGATACGCGACGCATTCTATCTCAATTTTGTAAAGGAAGACCGCTGGAAGTATCTCGTTAACGGACTTAAGAACACGCTTATCATCACGCTTTTTGCGGTGCTTCTCGGACTTGTGCTGGGCTTCATCGTCGCCGTAATAAGAGCCACCCACGATAAGACGGGAAAGCTGAAAGTACTCAATTTTTTTGCAAAGATATATCTCACCGTTATCCGCGGAACGCCCGTTGTCGTACAGCTTCTTATCATCTACTTCGTCATCTTCGGGTCGGTCATGATAGACAAGACGCTTGTTGCGGTGCTGGCTTTCGGACTTAACTCCGGCGCGTACGTCGCAGAGATAGTCCGCTCGGGTATCATGTCCATCGACAACGGTCAGTTTGAGGCAGGCTCCAGCCTCGGCTTAAGCTATACGCAGACCATGATAAATATCATCCTGCCGCAGGCGTTCAAAAACATCCTGCCGGCACTCGCAAACGAGTTCATCGTCCTGCTTAAGGAAACCTCGGTTGCCGGCTACATAGCTATAGAGGACCTCACCAAGGGCGGCGACATCATCCGCAGCCAGACCTACGAGGCATTCCTGCCGCTTATCGCGGTAGCCGTAATCTACCTTATAATGGTAATGTTCCTTACTCACCTTGTAACTAAGCTCGAAAGGAGGCTGGCAAAAAATGATAAGCGTTAACGGCCTTAACAAAAGCTTCGGCGAGCTGCATATACTCAAGGATATCAACGAGAACATCGAAAAGGGCGAAAAGGTGGTTATCGTCGGACCCTCCGGCTCGGGCAAGAGCACCTTCCTGCGCTGCCTTAACCTGCTTGAAACCCCCACCGAGGGCGAGATATTCTTCGAGGGAACGGATATCACCAAGGCTTCCGTAAAGGAGCTTAATCTGCTTCGGCAGAAGATGGGCATGGTGTTCCAGCACTTCCACCTGTTCCCCCACCTCACTATAAGAAAGAACATCACCCTTGCCCCCGTAAAGCTTAAGCTTATGACGCGGGAGGAAGCGGACGCAAAAGCAGACGAGCTGCTGGTAAAGGTCGGACTTGCCGACAAGGCAGACGCCTATCCGAACCAGCTTTCCGGCGGTCAGAAGCAGCGTATCGCCATCGCTCGCTCACTCGCCATGAATCCGGACGTAATGCTGTTCGACGAGCCTACCTCCGCGCTTGACCCCGAGATGGTGGGCGAGGTTCTCGCCCTGATGAAGCAGCTTGCACTGGACGGCATGACCATGATAGTTGTCACCCACGAGATGGGCTTTGCAAAAGAGGTAGCCTCGCGCGTGCTGTTCATGGACGACGGCAGAATCGTAGAAAGCGCTCCCCCCGAGGAGTTTTTCGGCAATCCGAAGAACCCAAGACTTAAGGAGTTCCTCTCCAAGGTGCTTTAACCCTGCCTACGGGCGCTTATATTTCCCGAAAAGTCGGAAATAATATCACAAAGCCGCGGCAGCGTATGCCGTTCCCCAGTAAAGAAAACAATACATAAATTTTAAATGGGAGAAATCAATGGATAACAAACAAGAATTCAAGCCATATGTACCGGCGGATAAGATAACGCCGGAGTTTACCGTGACTTCATGCATCATGGGCGTGCTGCTTGCCGTTGTGTTCGGCGCGGCAAACGCTTATCTCGGTCTGCGCGTGGGTATGACGGTTTCCGCGTCTATCCCTGCCGCAGTTATCGCAATGGGCGTTATCAGGGTCATCATGAGAAAAAACTCCATACTCGAGAGCAATATCGTGCAGACCATCGGCTCGGCAGGCGAATCCCTCGCGGCAGGCGCTATCTTCACGCTGCCTGCGCTGTTCCTGTGGGCTGCGGACGGCGTGATGGAAAAGCCGAGTATGCTGGAAATCACCCTTATCGCGCTGCTGGGCGGTCTGCTGGGCGTGTTCTTCATGGTGCCGCTGCGCAACGCGCTTATCGTAAAGGAGCATAACGTGCTTCCCTATCCCGAGGGAACAGCCTGCGCAGAGGTTCTTCTCGCAGGTGAGGAGGGCGGCGCAAACGCCTCCACCGTGTTCGCCGGAATGGGCTTCGCCGCAGCGTTCAAGTTCATCATCGACGGACTTAAGGCAGTTCCCGGTGAGGTCTCGCTCAGGTTCAAGGGCTTCGCCGGAGAGATAGGCACCCAGATTTATCCCGCCGTAATGAGCGTAGGCTATATCTGCGGTCCGCGCATATCCTCGTATATGTTCGCAGGCGGTCTGCTTAGCTGGATGGTACTTATTCCGCTTATCGTAATGTTCGGCAGCGACATCGTAATGTACCCCCAGACAGAAAACACCATCGGAGAGCTGTTCGCCGCAGGCGGCGCAGGCGGAATCTGGGGCAGCTACATCCGCTACATCGGCGCAGGAGCACTCGCAGCAGGCGGCATAATCAGCCTTATCAAGTCGCTTCCGCTTATCATCCGCACCTTTAAGGACGCGGTAAAAAGCATCAGCGTAAAGGGCGGCGTATCCACCGAAAGAACCGCGCGCGACCTCAATATGAAGGTGGTTATCGGCGCTATCATCGTGCTTACTCTCGCCGTATGGCTCGTGCCGGCGATCCCCGTAAACCTGCTCGGCGCGCTTATCGTGGTGGTATTCGGATTTTTCTTTGCCACCGTTTCCTCCCGAATGGTAGGTCTTGTCGGAAGCAGCAACAACCCCGTTTCCGGTATGGCAATCGCAACCCTGCTTATTGCAACGCTGATACTCAAGTTCACCGGAGCGCAGGGCGCAGACGGCATGGCAGCGGCAATCGCTATCGGCTCGATAATCTGCATCGTTTCCGCCATTGCAGGCGATACCTCGCAGGACCTTAAAACAGGCTACCTGCTCGGCTCTACGCCAAGAGTACAGCAGACCGCCGAGGTCATCGGCGTGGTTGCCTCCGCACTGGCTATCGGCGGCACACTCTACCTGCTGGACGCAGCATGGGGCTTTGGCACGGACGCTCTCGCCGCTCCTCAGGCAACCCTGATGAAAATGATAATCGAGGGCGTAATGAGCGCAGAGCTTCCGTGGAATCTGGTTATCCTCGGCGCTGTAATCGCAGTTATTGTTGAGATACTCGGAATCCCCGTTCTCCCGTTTGCTATCGGTATCTATCTGCCCGTGCACCTCAATGCCTGCATTATGGTCGGCGGCATTGTGCGCCTTGTATTCGACAAGGCAAAGCTCGGCAGCGACGAAAAGAAAAAGGCAGTCACCAACGACGGCATTCTCTTCTGCTCGGGCATGATCGCCGGAGAGGGTCTTGTCGGTATCATTCTGGCACTGCTTGCAGTATTCGGCGTTGCAGATATCATCGACATCTCGGGCAAGCTCAACCTGCCCCCCGTGGTAAGCAGCATAGCAAGCCTTGTGGTATTCGCGCTGATAATCCTCTCGCTGCTTAAGTTCTCGGTATGGAAAAAGCGCAATGAGAAGTAAAAAGCAAACCGGCGAAAACTATCTGGATAAGGTTCCGCTTCGCTCGGACAGGCTAAAGTGGTCTGCCGACGAACACGGCATGGTAACGCTGGACATCGAAAACAAGGGCATAGCCAACAGAATAGCGCAGCTGCTGCTGAAAAAGCCGAAGATATCGCATATCCACCTGGACGAGATGGGCAGCTTCATCTGGCAGCTTATCGACGGCGAAAACAGCGTAGCAGACATCGCCGTGCCATTCGCAGAGCACTTCGGCGATAAGGCTCTGCCGCTGCACGAGCGAATCTGCGAGTATTTTAGGATACTGGACAGCTACGGCTTTGTCGGCTGGAAACAGCTTCACGAATGATAAAAATATACCATAGCAGCGCATGAATATGATATTATGCGCTGCTGTTTTTGTTATAAGCAGCGATAAGCCAAAAAAGTATTGACTTAATTTAAGTAATCGTGTATAATAATATTTAGCGCTACACTGTGTTGATACAGTGACACAACAAATAGTCAGTTTAGTATAGTATCAATCATCTGGGCAAAAGGAGAATTATATGGAAAAGAAAACTAAAAGATTTGGTCTTGGCGTAAGGATAACGGTAACCGTTCTGATAGCACAGTTTATCGTGTTCACCTGTCTGTTTCTGCTGATTAACGGCTCGGTGTCATCATCGTCATATGAAAACGCCGTCAACAATATGCAGACCGCAGCAAGAGACCGCGCTGAGATAATCGAGAACTATATCCGCTCGACCGAGGACACGCTCACCGCCTACCTCAAGGCAGGCGAGATATACGACCTGCTCAGAAACCTCGACGACGCGGAAAAAACCGCCGCTGCGCAGAAATACACCGAAAACTTCGGCAAGGATATCAGCAATCTTGAGGGCATATACGCCAGCAGCTGGGACACAATGATGCGCGTGCACACCACGCCGCAGGTAGTGGGCAAAATCACCCGTCCGGATGAGACAAAGCGCAAGCAGCTTCATGACGCTATCCTCGCCACCGACGGAGTATACAACACCGGCATCATCATCTCGCCTGCCACCGGAGAGCAGATAATCTCCATGTACAAGGCAGTGCGCGAGGAGGACGGCAGCCATATCGGTCTTGGCGGAATAGGCATCTTCACCGGCGGACTTGTGGAAAAGCTGGATAAGCTTCCCCTGAACGGACTTGAAAGCGCGAATTATTACCTCCTTAACGCAAACACGGGCGAATACATATTCCACCCCGACAGCGAGATGATAACCACCGTCGCTGAAGAGGAGCACATCAAAAAGATAATCGAAGCAGTCAAGGGCAAGCAGGAATCCGTCACCGGCTCTATCGAATACAACAGCAACGGCAAATACCTCGCCGCTTACACCTATATGGAGCAGCAGGGCTGGGTGTTCATCCTCGCCGACAAGGAGTCCGAGGTGCTTGCATCCGCAACAATGCTGAAAATCGAGCTTATCATAATCAATCTCAGCAGTATGCTTTTGCTCACCCTGTTCGTATACCTGATAATCAGATATCTGATAAAGCCGCTTAAGCGCGTGGAAACCGCTGTTATCAGCCTCGAGAACATCGACCTCAGCGCCGCAGATAGCGTAAAGGACCTTGCAAACAGCCCCGACGAGGTGGGCACCATCGCCACCGCGGTAATAGATATGTGCACCTCGCTGAGAAACGCGACCGGCGACGTTGCCAGAATACTCAACGAGCTTGCAAACGAAAATCTGGCAGTGGATGTAAAGCAGAATATCAGCTACTACACGGGCGATTTCTCACAGCTTTCGGACAGCCTTGCGATAATCAGCGAAAAGCTTTGCGCCGTAATGTCGGATATCCATGCCGCAGCCGACCAGGTAAGCTCGGGCTCGGGTCAGGTCGCTGACGCAGCGCTCACCCTGTCGCAGGGAACAGTCGAGCAGAGCACATCCGTCGAGGAGCTGGCACAGAACATCGGCAACATCGAAAAGCAGATTCAGGAGAACTCGGACAACTGCGACAGCGCACGCGAACTGATGGATAAGACCTCCGCCTTTGTTGACGAGGTAAACCAAAAGATGGAAAGCCTTACCGAGGCGATGAACAACATCAACGAAACCTCCGGCAAAATCAGCAACATCATCAGCACCATCGAGGATATCGCATTCCAGACCAACATCCTTGCGCTTAACGCAGCGATAGAAGCGGCAAGAGCCGGCGAAGCCGGAAAGGGCTTTGCAGTGGTAGCCGACGAGGTAAGAAACCTTGCGGGCAAGTCCGCCGAGGCAGTGGGCGATACCACGCTGCTTATCCAGAGCTCTGTTGACGCAGTAAACAGCGGCGCAGAGATCACCGGTCAGACCGCCGAGGCAATGAAGACGCTTGATGAATACACCGCTTCCGTAAAGCGCATAGTGGACGACATCACCCTGTCCTGCAAGAGCCAGAAGGAAATGGCAGAGAAGATCAACGAGGATATCAGCAAGATCTCCGGAGTGGTTCAGTCCAACTCCGCAACCGCAGAGGAAAGCGCCGCCGCCTCCGAGGAGCTCTCGGGACAGGCAGGTATGCTTAAGGAACTGGTCGGAAAATTCAAGCTTAAGTAATCGGCTTCTCGCCGCCCGATATTATGGTCAAACTTAAAAGGCTGCACAGTGTTTACTGTGCAGCCTTTAAATTTGGCAATATGGGCATATCCTAGGCTGGCGAGAAGCCGTCAGATGCACGAATAACACTTCGTGTTACTCTGAAGCGTTGCTGCGACTAGCCTTTGTGGCTGTCGCAGCGGCGCTGACGCCGCAGATGGCGGTTTAACGCCAGTCTAAAACTCACTTGACAACATGAACATCCACCTGATCATAGGGAATAGAGATATCATTCTCGATGAATGCCTTGCGCACCGCTTCAATAACCGAGAAGTAAACCTCCCAGTAGTCCTCCACCGTGCACCACGGACGCGCCGCGATAACCACAGCGCTCTTGCCGTGCTCAAGCATTCTGACAGTCGGCTCGGGAGCGTCCAGCACCTTGTCGTTCTTTGCCAGAATATCAAGGATAATGTCCCTTGCCTTGTCGTAGTCGTCGTCATAGGATATGGAGAACGTCAGGTCAACGCGGCGCGTGCCGTTCGCGGAGTTGTTGGTAACAGTCGCGTTTACCGCCTGACCGTTGGGGATGAAGATAGCCTGATTTGTGGCAGAGTCAAGACGGGTATGCAGAATGGAGATCTGAGCCACAACGCCCTCTACCCCGTTGACGATTATGTAGTCGCCTATCTTGAACGGCTTTGCGATCATCAGCAGAAATCCGCCTGCGACATTGGAAAGGCTGTCCTGAAGCGCAAGACCGATAGCAACGCCCGCAGTACCGATAACAGTGATGACAGAGGTCGTCGGAATGCCGAGTATCGAAAGCACCACGATAAGCAGAAGAACATAAAGCAGTATCTTAATGCACTGCTTTGCAAACTTCGCAACCGTCAGATCCACCTTGGATTTATCAAGACCCTTGGAAAGTATCCACAGCGACAGCTTGCAGATTATCATGCCGACAACCAGCACCAGTATCGCAAAAAGCAGCGTGGGAATTGCCCCGATAATACTGTCCAGAAGATTTTCAAAAAACTTTCCTATCTGCGAAATAGTCTCCTCGGGAGATGAGCCGGCTAACGCGCCAATCGCAGATTCCTTTGTCGCCTCCGCGGTAGCCTCCGCAGTAGCCTCAGCAGTGGCTGCGGCAGAAATAAGTGAAATCATTTAAGCAGCTCCTCCAGTCCCTGTACCGCAGCGTCCGCGTCGCTTTCGCGGATAAGTACGGAAATCTCATCAACGCCCGTTGTGATAAGCAGTATCATGGCGTCTATCCTGTTAAGCATAGCGAACACCTTAGCGGCAAAGCCTGCCTGCGTCTCCATGTCGCTGGTCTTGATTACGATTTTGCGGTTGCCCGAGTTTATCATCGGGGTGATGTTGTGCTTCTCCTTAAGCTCCTTTACAACAGGGAAAAGCCTGCTCATATCGTCGTCGCTTAAGGTAAAGCCGAAGCCGAAGCGCTCGGATGTGGGCGCGGTCATGGAGATCATATCAATGTTGATATCAGCAGCCGCAACCGCCGCAAGCGTCTCCTCCATTATGGTCTTGTACAACGGAACGTTGTTGAAGGAAACAGCAGATACGTTTTCAGTAACAATAATGCTCATAAATACCTCCGTGTTAATGATATGTCAGCTCTCGCGGATAAGGTCGGACATAGCGTACAGCCCTGCCGGCTTGTTTGCAAGGAAAACCGCCGCATTTACCGAGCCGACAGCAAAAACCTCTTTCGACAGGGCAGAATGTGAAAGCGTTATCACCTCGTCGCGGCCTGCAAAGATAATGTCGTGCTCTCCGACAATAGTGCCGCCGCGGATAGCGTGCATTCCTATCTCGTCTGCGCCGCGCTCACGGCGGACGCTGTGACGGTCGTAAACAAAGCGCTTTGTGTTGCCAAGCTCCTCGTTTATCGCCTCGCCTATCATGATAGCAGTGCCCGAGGGGGCGTCCTTTTTAAGGTTGTGGTGTTTCTCCACTATCTCGATATCAAACTGACCGCCCAGTATCTGGGTCGCCTTTCTCGCAAGCTCGACCAGCAGATTGATGCCCAGCGACATATTGAACGTGAAGAATATCGGTATCCCTGCGGAAGCCGCAGTGATGTCCGCACGCTGCTCGTCGGTGTAGCCGGTCGTCGCGATAACAAGCGGAACATTGTTCATGCGGCAGTAGGAGAGCAGATCCTCAAGCGCCGAGGGGTGCGAAAAGTCGATGATAACATCCGGCTTTTCGGGTAAATCAAACACCTTTTTGAACACCGGAAAGCTGTCGTACTGCTCGCCGGAAAGATCAACACCTGCGATAACGCTGCAATCGGTGCGGCTGCGGCAGATATCGGTGATAACCCTGCCCATTTTACCGCAGGCGCCGGTAATAGCAATCTTAGTCATTTTACGCGTCCTTTCTGTTGCCTTAAAAACGCCGCGCCTGCTTAAGATGTAGGCGCGGCATTAAGTCATCCTATCTTGCCAACCAGACCCAGCGGCTCCATAACAGCCCTAAGCGAAGCCCTCTGCGCCTCGGTCATAGAGCACAGCGGCAGTCTGCATTCGCCTGCATTGAAGCCCATGATGTTAAGCGCTTCCTTTGCAGGGATGGGATTGACATCCATAAACAAAGCGTTTTCAAAAGCAAGTATCCTCTTCTGGATATCCAGAGCCTTTTCGCGCTCGCCCTGTAAGTACAGCATAACCTCGTCATGCTTCTCTTTCGGCATACAGTTGGAGGTCACCGAAATAACGCCCTTTGCACCTGCGGCAAGCGCAGGAAGAACCTCGTCGTCATTGCCCGAGTAGATATCAAGGTCGGTATACGCCGATATCTTCATAAGCAGACCCATGTTGCCGCTTGCCTCCTTGGTAGCGACGATGTTCTTGTGCTGTGCGCACTCCTTGTAGCAGTCGATGGAAATGCCCATGCCCGTTCTGGACGGAACATCGTACAGCACGATAGGGATATCCACGCTGTCCGCAACAGTCAGGAAGTGCTTAGCAAGCCCTCTCTGCGAAGCCTTGTTGTAGTAGGGTGTTACCTGAAGCAGTGCGTCCGCGCCGACGTTCTGAGCCTCCTTGGAGAGCTCCACCGCATAGCCGGTGTCGTTGCTGCCCGTGCCTGCAATGATGGGAACGCGCTTCGCAGCACGCTGTACGGCAAAGCGGATGCACTCGATGTGCTCCTCATCCGTCATGGTGGAAGCCTCGCCGGTCGTTCCGCAGACCACCAGCGCGTCAATGCCGCCCTCAAGCTGGAAGTCGATAAGCCTGCCGAACTCCTCGTAGTTTATCGAGCCGTCAGCGTGCATGGGGGTAACGATAGCGGTAGCTGCGCCTGTGAATATAGTGTTCTTCATGATAAATACCTCATGTCGTGAAATAAAACCGATACATTATCTGTCGAAGTAGCCCTTTGCAGCGTAGAGCTCAGCCATCAGCACAGCGCCGCCTGCGGCACCTCTGAGCGTGTTGTGGGAGAGGCAGACGAACTTGTAGTCGTACTGTGTATCCTCGCGGAGTCTGCCGATAGAAACAGCCATGCCGTTCTCGAGGTTTCTGTGAAGCTTTGCCTGGGGCATATTGTCCTCCTCAAAGTAGTTGAGGAACTGCTTGGGAGCAGAGGGGAGCTCCAGCTCCTGCGGAACGCCCTTGAACTCCTTCCAGATGCTGAGTATCTCTTCCTTAGTGGGCTTGTTCTCGAACTTTACGAATACAGCAGCGAAATGGCCGTTGGAAACGGGAACGCGCAGGCACTGAGTTGTGATGCAGGGAGACTCTGCCTTAACGATCTTGCCGTCCTTTATCTCGCCCCAGACCTTGAGGGGCTCCTGCTCGGACTTCTCTTCCTCGCCGCCGATGTAGGGGATAAGGTTATCCACCATCTCGGGCCAGGTCTCAAAGGTCTTGCCTGCGCCGCTTATTGCCTGATATGTGCAGGCGAGAACGCTCTGTATGCCGAACTTTCTCAGGGGAGAAAGCGCCGGAACATAGCTCTGGATAGAGCAGTTGGATTTAACGGAGATAAAGCCGCGCTTTGTGCCAAGACGTGCTTTCTGAGCCTCAACAATAGCCATGTGCTCGTCGTTTATCTCGGGGATGATCATGGGAACGTCATCCGTGAAGCGGTGAGCGGAGTTGTTGGACATAACAGGGCACTCTGCCTTTGCGTATCTTTCCTCAAGAGCCTTTATCTCGTCCTTTTTCATATCAACCGCGCAGAACACGAAATCAACCATACCTGCGATCTCGTCTACGTCAGCGGAAGCGTCCTTAACGATAAGGTTCTCCATGTTCTTGGGCATGGGAACATCCATAAACCATCTGTCGCCTACTGCGTCCTTGTAGGTCTTGCCTGCGGAACGGGGAGAAGCTGCAAGAGCAACCACGTTGAACCACGGATGATTTTCAAGCAGTGTAGCGAAACGCTGACCTACCATACCCGTTGCGCCGATGATGCCGACATTATACTTTTTCATAGCTGTGTCCTTTCCTGTCCGATTACGGACTATAACATATTTTTTTGGTGCTTGGCTGATATATAATCAAAAAAGCCGATGATATAAATGTCATCGGCTGTTATCGTCTTATGAAAAGCTTATTATATTGGATAGCTCTCCATCACTTAAAACAAGTCGATGACAATCATACATTTGTTCAACGTATGACCAGAAATGCACACGGCGGAATGTACACTCTTCGGCGGTAAGCCTTTCGCGCCCCGACCTCCGTCGGTCAACTAACGGGTACGCTACTGATCTGTTCCGCGCCTCTATCACATCGGATATTTCCGATATGCTCTATTTTATCATATCTATACCCGTTTGTCAACGGTTATTCAGCTAAATATTATCAAAATTCGACCTGTAATTTGTTCAATTTGTTGTGATTTATCAATTGAAATACACAGAATGATGTGGTACAATATATACTGTGGGATTATGTTTCGATAAACCCTTAAATGATACTATCTGTAAAAAAGCAAAGGCAGGCAGGTTCTGCATTATCTGCCCATAAAATATCATCATCGGAGAATAATAATGCTCAAATCGGAATTTTACTACGACCTCCCTCAGGAGCTCATTGCACAGACCCCCGTCGAGCCGCGCGACAGCTCGCGCCTTATGAAGGTAGACCGCAAGACGGGAGAAATAACGCACGACCATTTCTACAATATATGCGACTACCTGCAAAAGGGTGACCTGCTGGTAATGAACGACAGCCGCGTATTCCCTGCAAGGCTGTACGGCACAAAGCGCGGAACAGGCGCAGCCGTTGAGTTCCTGCTGCTTAAGCGCCTCAGCCTCACCGAGTGGGAAACCATGGTCCGCCCCGGAAAAAAGCTGAAAGCCGGCGCAGTCGTGGACTTCCCCGAGCAGCTCAGCGCCGAGGTGCTTGATACCGTCGAGGAGGGCAACCGCATTGTCCGCTTCTCGTTCGAGGGGGATTTCTTTGATATCCTCGACCGCATAGGTCAGATGCCGCTGCCGCCCTACATCACCGAAAAGCTGGAGAAAAAGGACCGCTACAACACCATCTACTGCCGCGAAACCGGAAGCGCCGCCGCGCCCACCGCAGGGCTTCACTTCACGGACGCGGTGTTCGCAAGGCTCGCCGAAAAGGGCGTGGATACCGCCTATGTCACGCTGCACGTCGGACTGGGCACATTCCGCCCCGTGAAAGAGGACAACATCCTCGACCACAAAATGCACGTCGAGCATTTCTCCATCCCCGAGATAACCGCGCAGAAAATCCGCGAATGCAGGCAGCGCGGCGGCAGAGTCATCGCCGTGGGCACCACCTCCTGCCGCACGCTGGAGTCCGCCGCAGGAATGAGCGCGGACGGCTCGGTCAGCGCCTGCTCCGCCGATACCGGAATATTCATCTACCCCGGCTATAAATTCAGGGTGATAGACGGGCTGATAACAAACTTCCACCTGCCCGAAAGCACGCTTATCATGCTTGTCAGCGCGTTCATGGGCAAGGATAAGACGATGAACGCATACAGCGAAGCTATCCGCGAGCGCTACCGCTTCTTCAGCTTCGGCGACAGCATGATTATACTGTAAATCAGCCCCACAAGGAGAAATCTATGTTATATGAATTGAAAAGGAAAGAAGACAGAGCGCGCCGCGGAGTTTTCCATACTCCCCACGGAGATATCGAAGCGCCCTTTTTCATGAACGTCGGCACAGCCGCCGCCATAAAGGGAGCTATCTCCTCCGTTGACCTGAAAGACCTTAAAACACAGGTTGAGCTTTGCAATACCTATCACCTGCACCTGCGCCCCGGCGATGATGTGATATACAAAATGGGCGGACTGCACAAGTTCATGAACTGGGATAAGCCTATCCTCACCGACAGCGGCGGATTTCAGGTGTTCTCGCTGTCCTCCCTGCGCAAGATAAAGGAAGAGGGCGTGTACTTCGCCTCGCACATCGACGGAAAGCGCATCTTCATGGGTCCCGAGGAGAGTATGCGCATCCAGTCCCACCTCGCCTCCACTATCGCCATGGCGTTCGATGAATGTATCGAAAACCCCGCGCCCTACGACTATGTAAAGCAGTCGGTGGAGCGCACCACCAGATGGCTTCAGCGCTGCAAGGACGAGATGGCGCGGCTCAACGCCGACCCCTCCACCATAAACAGACAGCAGCTGCTTTTCGCAATAAATCAGGGCGGAACCTATGACGACATCCGCGTGGAACACATGAAGACCATCCGCGAGATGGAGCTTGACGGCTACGCCATCGGCGGACTTGCCGTCGGCGAGCCTGCCGAGGTGATGTACCACATCCTTGACGAGGTGCTTCCCTATGCCCCCGAGAACAAGCCGCGCTATCTTATGGGCGTCGGCACGCCGACCAACATCATCGAGGGCGTCTGGCGCGGCGTGGATATGTTCGACTGCGTAATGCCCAGCCGCAACGCGCGCCACGCAACCGTATTCACATGGAGCGGCGTCATGCACGCAACCAACGAGCGCTACAAGCTGGATGACCAACCGCTTGACCCCGAGTGCGACTGCCCCACCTGCCGCAATTTCAGCCGCGGCTATATCCGCCATCTGTTCAAGGCAGGCGAACAGCTCGCCGGCAGGCTCGCCGTGCAGCATAACCTCTACTTCTACAACACGCTTATGGAGCGCATACGACAGTCCCTCGACGAGGGAAGCTTCGCGGAGTTCCGCAGCAAGTACTCTCCGCTGCTCGCCCAACGCATGGATAAGTGACAAGCCTTTTCCGCCCGAAAGGAACATCCCTTTCGGGCTTTGCTTCGCCCGAAAAACAGGGTCTGCACAGCCTTTCCCATAAAAATTGGCATATTTAAAAATTTTTTCAAAAAACACTTTATTTATTGCTAAAAGTATGATATACTGTAATAAGGTGTAACTATTATGCCAAAACCGCAGCGGAACAGCCCCTGCGGTATCCAGAATTAAGTAGGTAGGTGCGTATGGCTTTTTGTGATCTTAAACCTGTCCGTGTTTTTGATGAGAATTCGGGCTGTACATTTATAATCGGAGATATGTTTGCGGTATACAGCTTCGGCACCGATCTTCCGCTGATATTCAGCTGGGATATGATACGCGAGGTCGCCGAAAGCAAAAAGGTCATCACTGTCAGAACGGAAAAGTCAAAATACACTATCTCCAAAAGCAGCTTCCTTGCGAGAGAGGATTATTTCCGCGCGATCGCCATTATCGAAAACAACAGGCGCAGCACAGAGTTCCCGTATATCCACGAGCGGCGCATACTTCCGCTTAAGGACCGCTACATAAGCTGCGCTCCGCTCAACGACGCGTACACCGGGCAGGATATCATCGACGAAAACGACGCCGCAGCCGCCTTTATCACCATGATGAACGTTAAGCTCGGAAAGCTGCTGTGGCTTGTGGCAATGCTGATAATGCTGCTTACCTTTGCGCTTATCCACTTCTTTGTCGGAATAACAAGAAGCAATGTGCTGTATTTCATCCCCATTTCTGTTGCGGTCGGCGGAATAATCACGCTGATAGTGTACCTTATCTGCCACGCGGCAGCAAGAAGCAAGTACCAGCAGCTCTCGGGAAGCGACCCCGCGTCAGAGGAGATAATCAGCTTTTTGGTTTGTCAGCACGGCTTCGCCGCCTGCGAAAACTGCATATACGACCAGCAGGAGCTGATACCGTGGCACGAAATAGACTATTTTATTGAAACGGATAAGATGTTCATTTTCTACAAGGACGCAAGCGCAGTGGTGTATATGCCCAAAAAGGCGTTTGATAAAAAGCACCTCGGCGGCGTTGCAGACACAATATCCCTGCATCTTGAGCAGAAATAAAGGAGGCGTTTTCGGTGAGCGTTGAAATAAAAAGCGAGTATATATCTGTCGGCGGCTCAAACGTCCTGCTTGTTTCGGTAAAGGGCGGAAGCGCCGTATTCGGAACCTGCACGGCAGGTCATAATCATCAGCGCGGCGATATTTCTACGCTTAAAAAGCTGTTCTATGTCGGAAACGAGCCGCTTGTCGTGATGAACTGCCCCAATAACGGAGACAAGCGCACAGACCGTATCATGTCCATCGCCCCCGGTCTTGCCGGAATGCCGCATGAGATATCGCACGTTTTCATGGACTGTTTGAATAAGATAAACCGCGGCGAGTCGCTTGAGATGGGTCTGCGCGATATGTTTTTGCTTATGCCGGACGGCGTGTATACCGTGTATTCCTCGGAGTACTACCCCACCGACGGCGGCGGAATATTCTTCTGGGGCGCATACAACGTCGCCCATGAGGTAAGGGGCTCGGCAGACTGCAACCGCGCGATAGGCGCAAACAAGACCTATCGTCCCTGCTTCCTCGTTCCCGGAAAAACGCTGGAATTCTACACGCAGAAAAACCGCTCTGTCGCGGACGAGTACGTCAAGTCCGCAAAGTATCACGGAATAGCATATCATCTGTGCGGACTTCACTCCGTTCTGTTAAGAGGCTATCACAATGCCGTAGCCTGCGTAGAGGCGGATATCCCGTACAAATGCGCGGTGATAGAGAAAATCGACGATGTATATACGGAAGCCGCTCCAAAGCCTGCCGCAAAGCCTGCTCCGCAGGCAGAGGGCGCGGAAAACGCCGAGGCAAAGCCTGCCGCCCCCGAGGAACGAGAGGGAATTACAGGCTTCCGCAGCGCTTCGATAAAGATACCGCTGGAGCTTATGCCAAAGGACATGGTAAGGGTGCTGCTGGAGAACCGCAGCGAATCAAAGCCGTCGCAGTACAACACGCTTATCAACAAGCTGTCGCAGGTGCGCCGCAGGACAGTAAGCAACCACGCGCTTCCTGCGATAGTGCACCAAAAGTCCGAGCTGCTGCCCGACTGCGAGGTGATAGAGTCTGCGTTCGCGGTAAGCTCCCTCAGCGAGGAGCAGCTTCAGTCGCTGCTTAACGGCGACGTCGAGTGCAACGGCGAGGTCATCATCAACCCCAACTTCTACTCCAGCATCGTTACCGCCTGCAACTATCTGCAGTTCCACGACGAAAAGCGGTTTATTGAGTTTGCTGTCGCGATTATGGAAAACCCCGAGCTTTACGCTACGCAGGAGTACATTGCAAAGCGCGTCGCACGGCTCTCCAACAGCAAGATATACCGCTACTTCAAGTCCGTGCTGGAAAGCAGCGAGCCGAAGTACGAAAAGATACTCGCCACCGCCGAGAGGTATGTCAGGGAATACGAGCTTAATCACTGATGTGATTTCGCGCCGCACTCGGAGCATGGCAGCTTCGGTCATCCCAACAAGCAACACCGCCGTACAAATGTACGGCGGTTGCAGACTGTCGATAAACCGCCATCTGCGGCGTCAACCGCATAACGGCAGGCACAAAGCCTAGCCGTTATGCGGTTTCCTAGCATCTGACGGCTTCTC
>JBJESD010000116.1:0-8155 GCA_051882595.1 Oscillospiraceae bacterium
AGGAAGTCCGCGTCCGTAAGGCAGGAATAGATGTACCTTGTCAGGAATGCATACCGCTCGATGCATTCTTTTTCAAAAAGGCGCTTGTCGTTCATCGGGATGTCCTTGTTAAGAAGCTGCACAGCAGCTGCAAGCAGGCTTTCCTTTGGCGGTTCACAGCATTGCGCGAAAAGCGCTCTTTGCCTCTCTATATCATCCGCCTTTCTGCCCAGCGCCTCATGGAGCGAGCCCTCGGGCGAGAGCTCTGTGGGTCTGCCATTCTGCAAGCCCGAATGATGCCCTGCCGTGCAGTATTCCAGCAGCGGAGCGAACACGCCGAACAGCTTGCCGCTGTTTGCGAGGCGGTGTACCTCCTGCGCCGCAATGCAGGCGTGCTCACACGGAGCCGAGGATATGCCCCGTATGCGCCTTTGAAAGCCGTCCCTGTATTTGCCGATGTCATGTATCCTGCCGGCATATTCCGCAATAGGACGAAGCGGCTCGCAGGCAAAGCCGGCAGCAAGCTGACCAGTTGCCTTTAAATGCTCCTCAATGGTCTGAACGCTGCCGTTATCTTCTCTTTTGTGAGCTAAATACTCTTTCATCATATCATTCTCCGTTACAGTATGGCGCAGTAACCGATGCAGACTGAACTCGGTCACGTTTATTCGACACTTTTATTATAATTTGTCCTATTTTCAATGTCAAGATTTATGTGTATCATTTTACGGACACTTAACGGAATGACGCTAAGATACTGTTAATGTTTGGTTTGATGAAAAAAGCTTACGTCCGCATGATTTTTCACAAGGGAAAGAACGGCAAAGCAGATACATTATTATCACTCGCATAAAAAAAGCAGCACTGCAAATAATGCAGTGCTAGACTGTCGAAAAAATCTCTTTCCCAGTCTGCCGAGAAAGGTACAGATGCTAGGAAGCGCCGCTACGACTAGCCTTTGTGGCTGTCGTAGCGGCGCTGACGACGCAGATGTGCCTTTATCGACAGACAGCAGCACTGCAATTAATGCAGTGCTGCTCACATTATCTGTTATTCTTAAGTGCCGCTGCGCGACGGTTTACATGGTTTCTGATTGCTGCCGATTTAAGCTTGCGGTAATACTGGCTGTCGCGGTCGCCGCCTGCGTGCTCGAACTGAGCCAGCAACTGATTGATAACCGAGTCGTACTCGATCATCGTATCCATACTTGCGTTGCCGCTTTGTCCGCTTTCTCTTACCTCATTAGCGAGGTTTTCCACATCCCGAGTTTTCTGATAATCATCCAGAATGCGGTTGAGCGACTGGTTACCGCCAAGCTCGCCGCCATTGCCCTTACCCGACTTCCTTTCTTCTACCATAGCGGACAGTTCATCCTTTTTCTTGCTGACTGCTTTTGAATCTTTCAGTGTTGCATCGTCAGCGCCCTCTGCTTTCATATAATCCTTCGCTATCTTGCTCTTGAAGTTGGGGATATATTGTAGTTCCGTCTTCGAATATAACGAACTATCACCGCTTTGGCCGCCGTATTCATAGCGATCTTTGGTAAAGTTCTGAATTGTCTTTCCTGACATCTTCACATTCTGCACTTTTTTATCGCTATTCGCCAGATCATTCAGCTCTTTCATACGTCTTGTGCGGTCGATCATCTCTTTGGTTACTTCATCATGAGATGTGCCCGGTTGATAGGTCGCAAACATGGATGAGTTGTCGTAGGTCTCGCCCGAAGCAACATGAGTAAACTCGTGCAGGTTTGTGCCGAGAGCGTCGTTATCGCCCATATCTACGCGTCCCTGCACAGTATAGCTGCCTTTTTCGCCGCCGTTTCCATCGGGAGTATACTCCTTTTTTGCCTGTGATTGTCCGCCCGGCTCGTAGGTGGTGGTGTTACCCTGTCTTGACATTACATCGGCGGATATCATCTTCAGCGATTTACTGTATTTTCCATTAGAATGATACATCTTGCGAAGTCCATCAAGTGTCTTCTGACCCTTTTTGTATTTTTCATCCCACTTAGCGGCATGGTCATCACGTGCTGCCTGCTTTTCTTTTTCAGTCTTCATATGCGCTATATAGTTATCCGGAATTTCCCTTGAACCCATCGGAGTTGCAACGCTCTTAAGCCTGTCGATATTGCTGTCCGCTTTCTTCTTGGTGCCGCCGCGCATAGTCAGCTGATACAGCACATCCTCCATCATTGAGGTACGTCCCTTGTGCTTCGCCGTTTCGCCGGTGCTGTTTTTATCGATATAATCCGAGGCGGCTCTCATCAGAGCTATCTCCTGCTCGGCAGAGCCCTCGCCGTTGTTGAACTCATCCAGCATACCCTTGAACTTTTGAAGGTCCTCGTCGTCGCGATAGGCGCGTTTGTTGAAATTAAAAGTACCCAGATCCACCTTTTTCTTGGAGCCAAACTTAAGCCAGCTGGGCAGCTTCATCATCTGCACGCCGCCAACGGGTGTGGACATAGTCGATACGCCGGAATCCACCATTCCCTGCTGAGCCGTATGCACAAGCTCGTGAGCCGCTACGGAGGCGTCGAAGCCGCCCCTGCCGAAGTAAACGTCCGCGCCGCTTGTATAGGCGCGTGCGCCCATGCTGTCCGCCTTTGCGGCAGCGTCTGCTCCGGTATGGAAGCGCACTCCGGAGAAATCCGCGCCCATTCTTCTGCCCATTGCAGCCTTGACCGCCTGCGGCGAGCCTCCCGTAACAGAGGCGGAAAGGCGGTCCGCCTCGCTTTCGGCAGCGGGTATCTGCGCCTGAGTGCGCTGCTGCACCGTGGGAATACGCGAATGAAGTCGTTTTCCGAGCTCCTCTACGGAAGAGCGGGAGGGATCATCGCCGCCCATTGAGGACAGCATAGCGGAATTTGATTTGCCGTTGCTTGCAGAGTTAGTCTTTGCCGCTGAAGAAGCCTTGAAAGAGCTTTCATTAGTCGGCATTTTGCGCTGTTCTTGTGTATGCATAGTGACCTCCCGTATATGTCTTGATATGAAACTGATATAATAATCTATTATATAAATGATACCATACAGCAACAAGTCTTGTCAAACAGCATTTTTAACAAAATAGTTTTGTCGTAATTGTAACTATACACAAAGCAGTGAAATGAGCAAATACTGAATAAGAACAAGGTTCTAAATCCGGACAATATGCCGGCATACTCAATTGGATATAGTGCATATTGTGTTTTTCACAATACCGTGCTATAATGGGAATATCAAATCTTTCATCCCCGAGGTGAATATGAACAACACCTATTCCACAAGTCAGATAGCAAAAATTGTCGGGCTTCACCCCAACACCGTGCGTATGTACGAGGAATGGGGGCTTATTTCAAAGCCCGAGCGCAAGCCGAACGGCTACCGCGTATATAACGATATTCACATCATGCAGTTCCGGCTTGCAAGAAAGGCTCTGCAAACAGTGGTGCTTCAGGCAGGACTGCGCAAACGGATAATTGAAACCCTTAAGCTAACGGCGCAGTATCGTTTTGATGAAGCAATAGAACTTACAGAAGAATATATCCGCATAGCCGAACAGGAGAAGCTCAACGCAAAAGAAGCCGCCGCCATATGCGAGCAGCTGTATCATCAGCAGCCAAAAGCGCCGGGCGAAGTCTATAAGCGAGCGCAGGCGGCTCAGGAGCTGGGTCTGACGATAGATACCCTGCGCAGCTGGGAGATGAACGGTCTGCTTACCGTAAAACGCAGGCAGAACGGCTACCGCGTGTATGACGGCAGCGACATCAACCGCCTTAAGATCATTCGCTCGCTGAGGTGTGCAAACTACTCCCTGTCCGCTATTCTCAGAATGCTTAAGAAGTATGACGGCGGAATGGGCAGGGAGAAGATACTGGATATTCTGAATACTCCCGAAAGCGACGAGGATATTATTTCCGCCTGCGACAAGCTTGTTGTTTCTCTCGATAATGCGATAGAAAACGCCTATGAAGTACTTCAAATCATCAAAGAAATACGGCGCATGAAAATCTGAACCCTCCACTTGACCACCAGACTTTTGTCCGGTGGTATAATTCGTTTATTACGGCAAAGGAGGAATGAATATGAACGCAATAATCGTAGAGAACCTTACGAAAAAGTACGGCAGCTGCACTGCCGTGGACAATCTGAGCTTTCAGATAAGAAAAGGAGAGGTTTTCGGCTTACTCGGCGCAAACGGTGCAGGAAAAAGCACCACTATCGAATGTATTCTCGGCACAAGATCAGCCGACAGCGGAACAGTAACCATTTTCGGCAGCGACCCCACAAAGGACAGAAAAAACCTTTTTCAGAGGATAGGCGTGCAGTTTCAGCAGTGCGACTATCAGCCCGAGATCAGAGTATCCGAGCTGTGCGAGGAAACTGCCTGCCTTTACAAAGCTCCCTCGGACTGGAAAGAGCTTTGCAGCCGCTTCGGAATAGGCGACAAACTCAGTTCTGCCGTAAAATCACTTTCGGGCGGCGAAAGACAGCGGCTGTTTATCGTGCTTGCGCTTATCCCCGACCCTCAGCTTGTACTCCTTGACGAGCTTACTACGGGGCTTGACGCAAAGGCTCGCAGAGGGGTGTGGAAGATCCTCTCCGACCTGAAAAGCAAGGGGCTTACCATTCTTCTGACCTCGCACTTTATGGACGAGGTGGAAACCCTTTGCGATGAGATCTGCATTATAAGGCAGGGCAAAGCCGTATTCCGCGGCACTGTTGAGCAGGCGAAGCAGGCAAGCGGCTGCGAGAAATTCGAGGACACGTATCTTGCACTTTCAGGTGAGGAGGCAGAGGGATGAAATCATTTTTTACATTATTCAAGAACGAGCTTAAGCTTAATATACGGAATATGAATATGGTTATTTTTGCGGTAATAATGCCGCTGGTCGTTCTGATAATTCTCGGTATGATCTACGGAACAAAGCCTGCCGCCGACGGAGCGGAGTACACATTTATAGAGCAGTCTTTCGGCGCACTGTGCACAATAAGCATATGTGCAGGCGGTCTTATGGGTCTGCCGCTTGTTGTGGCAGAATACAGAGAGCGCAAGATATTGAAGCGCTTTCGGGTGACGCCCGTAAGCCCTCTTAAGCTGCTGCTTGTGGAATTCTCGATTTATGTGGTGTACTGTATCGTTTCTATGCTCACGCTTTTCCCTGCCTCAATGCTTATATGGAATGTGAGGATAAAAGGCTCGCTGCCGTCGTTTCTGGGTATCTGGCTGCTGACGATGATATCTACCCTGAGCATAGGGATGATGGTGGGAGGCGTTGCAAAAAACTCAAAGAGCGCAAGCGTTATCGCTAGTATCTTATACTTTCCGATGTTGGTTTTTTCGGGCGCGACGCTTCCGTTTGAGGTCATGCCGCCTGCAATGCAGAAAATCGTCAGCGTTTTTCCGCTGACGCAGGGAGTTGAACTTATGAAGTCGGCTTTTCTCGGACTTCCGACAGATAATGCGTGGATTTCAATTGCGGTTATGGCGGCTGTTACGGTTATCTGCACAGGGATTGCAGTCAGATTTTTTAAGTGGGAATAAACAATCTCATTCGTGGCAGAAGAGCATTTGAGCATTTCTTGACTATTCTCACTAAAAGTGATAGACTTATTTCCGGCAAAAGGCTTACGGCACAGAACAGGAGGAGATAATATGGAACCTATAAAAATCAGAGGACTTAAACAGAACAATCTGAAAAACATTTCTCTTGATATTCCTAAGAACAAAATCGTTGTTTTTACGGGCGTTTCCGGTTCGGGAAAATCCAGTATCGTTTTTGATGCTATTGCGTCGGAAAGCCAGCGACAGATGAACGAAACATACAGCGCGTGGGTAAGGGGTAGACTGCCCAAATACGAAAAGCCCAATGCGGAGTTCATAGACAATCTCAACCCATCGGTTATTATCGACCAGACCCGTCTCGGCGGAAACGCACGCTCTACCGTCGGTACGATAAGCGATATGTATTCGCTTTTACGCCTGCTGTTTTCAAGAATAGGCACACCGGCTATCGGTCCTGCCTCGTATTTTTCATTCAACAATCCCAACGGTATGTGCCAGACCTGCGCAGGTATAGGCAAAATCATGGATTTCGATATGAACAACCTCATTGACGCGGATAAAACCTATGACGAGGGCTGCTTCAATCTCCCTGCATTCGGCACAAATAACTATTACTGGAAGGTTTACCGTCACCCCGAGTATTTCAGAACCGACGTTCCGTGGAAGAATCTGTCCGAGGAGGAACAGAACATCCTGCTGTACGGCAGCCGCACAAAGGGCGGCGAAAGGCTTGACAAAAAGCTGGAGGGCGTTTATAACCAATTCAGGCGCCTTGTGCTTATGAAAGGCGTCGAGGAACAGACAGACAACACCCTTAAGAGAATCGCAAGATTTCTTTACGAGTGTGAATGTCCCGACTGCAAGGGCAAGCGGCTTAACAGCACTACCCTTTCCTGCAAAATCAACGGGCTGAATATAAACGATATGTGCGAAATGGAGTTCTCTCAGCTTCGGGAGGAGCTTGACAAGATACACGACGAAAGAGCCGCAACAATCATCGAACAGCTTAAAGCCGCGCTCGACCGTATGATAGATATAGGTCTGCCCTATCTTTTCATGAACAGGGAAAGCTCTACCCTTTCGGGCGGAGAGGCTCAGCGACTTAAGCTGGTGCGGTATATGGGAAGCTCCCTTTGCGGAATGATTTACATTTTTGACGAGCCCAGCACGGGAATGCACCCGAGGGATGTGCATAGAATGTCAAGGCTCCTGAAAAGTCTGCGCGACAAGGGAAACACCGTGCTTGTAGTTGAGCACGACAAGGACATAATCAGCATCGCGGACGAGGTTATAGATATAGGTCCGCTGGCAGGAAAAAACGGCGGACAGGTGCTGTTTCAGGGCAGCTATGAAAGCCTGCTGATAAGCGGAACAAAGACAGGAAACGCCTTGTCCTCAGAGATCAGGATAAAGGAAAATGTCCGCAAGCCGAAAGGCTTTCTGCCCATAAGAGGAGCAAGCCTGCACAACCTGAAAAAAATTGATGTGGATATCCCCCTCGGTATAATGACCGTAATAACAGGCGTTGCAGGAAGCGGAAAATCCACCCTTATCAGGGATGTTTTCGCAAAGCAGTATGAGGAGCAGGTAGTCCTTATCGACCAGAGTGCCGTTACCGCAACGGGACGTTCAACCGTCTGCACATTCTTAGGCTTCTTTGACGAGATAAGAAAGGTTTTCGCCGCCGAAAATAACGCAGACGCAGGGCTTTTCACCTTTAACGGAAAGGGCGCCTGCCCGTACTGCAAGGGACGCGGCACAATAACCACCGAGCTTGTTTTCATGGAACCTGTCACAACAGTATGCGAGCACTGCGGCGGCACACGCTACAGCGAGGAATCGCTGCGGTATTCCGTCAAGGGAAAAACCATCGTCGATGTCCTTAATATGAGCGTAGAGGACGCCGTGCCGTTCTTCGCGGACAACAAGAAGATATCCGCCATGCTGAGCGCCCTGATGGAAGTCGGACTTTCCTACATATCATTAGGACAGCCGTTATCAACCTTTTCGGGCGGAGAGCGCCAGCGAGTAAAGCTTGCGCAGAACATCAAGAAAAAGGGCAACATCTATATCCTCGACGAACCTACCACGGGACTGCACGCTGCGGATATTGAGAAGGTTGTAAGCATTCTCGAAGCATTTGTAGACCGCGGCAATACGGTAATAGTCATCGAACACAACACCGATGTAATGAAGCTTGCGGACTACATCATCGACATAGGTCCCGACGGCGGCACCAAGGGCGGAGAGGTTGTATTTACGGGAACGCCGAAGCAAATGCTTGAAAGCGGCACGACTATAACGGCGAAATACCTTAGGAAATAGACATCTGAATAGAGAACATAATAAAAAGTATGCGCCCGAAGGAATCATCTTCGGGCGTTTAGTCGTGTAATGTTTTGAAAACAGAAAATTAAGTCGTACAAAGTGAGGTATTCTCATAAATCAGACGAGCCGTCAGCGGATTACTGACGGCACTTGGTTGTTCATGGTATACAGAATCGAATATCAACGAGTGAGAAAACCATAAAAAAGAAAGTGCCTCGGCGCGCGAAAATGCGTGTCGAGGCACTCGACTGGCTCCCCCGACTGGACTTGAACCAGTGACACCCTGATTAACAGTCAGGTGCTA
>JBJESD010000117.1:0-1741 GCA_051882595.1 Oscillospiraceae bacterium
ATTTTTGAGCGCGTTTTTCTTCTTTTTTTGTATCATATCTATTGTAGCATAACACTTTATTCAATATTCTGTATCTGCTCGCGAATCTTTTCGATTTCGCTCTTCTGGTCTACAACTATCTTTGTGACCTCGATATCCTGAACCTTGCTTCCGATGGTATTGGTTTCGCGGTTCATCTCCTGCACGAGAAAGTCCAGCTTTCTGCCGACAGCTTCGCTGCTGTCAAGCATTGTGCGGAACTGCGCAATGTGGCTGCGCAGTCTTACAGTTTCCTCGTCAACAGCGGTTTTCTCGGAGAAGATGCCTGCCTCGAGCAGTATCCTGCCCTCGTCCACGTTAGCGCCGTTAAGCACCTCGCACATCCTGTCGTACAGCTTTTTGCGGTACTCCTCAACTATCATGGGAGAGCGCTGCTCGACAATCGATACCCAGCCCTCGATATTGCTGAGCCTTGAGAGAATATCCGCTTTCATGCGCTCGCCCTCTGCCTCGCGCATGGCGATGAACTTAGAGAGCGCCTGCTCGGCTGCCTGTCGGATGTCAGCCCAGAGCTGCTCCTCGTCCGCATCCTCCTTTACAACGGTGAACGCGTCGGGAATGCGCATAACGTGCGACAGCGAGAGGTCGTCGTTAAGGCTGAACTCGTCCTTGACGGAGCGCAGCGCGTCTATGTAGTCGCGCACTATCTCGCGGTTGATGGATATTTTTTCATCCACGCTGCCCGTGTTGAAGATAAGCACGCTTACCTCTACCTTGCCGCGGTTTATCTTTCCGTTGAGAAGAGTTTTGAGCTTTTCCTCAATAAATCCGAGGCTGCGCGGTACACGGCAGCTGAACTCGTAGTATCTGTGATTTACCGCGCGTATCTCAACCGTGATATCGCGGCCGTTGAGTATTACGTTGCCTCTGCCGAAGCCTGTCATGCTTTTTATCATAGTAATTATCCTTTCGTATTAAGCTTATATGCACGCACATAATCCACCTTTATCTCGTCGGGCAGCAGCGACTTGTCGGGCAGTCCCGACCATGAGCCTGTTTCGCCCGTCACCTTTATGTACAGCGGCGCGGTACAGGTGCCCTTTGCGCTTTGTGCCGCAGTATGCCACGTTTCAACGCCGTCGATGAAGAACGTGTAGCCCGTCCGCTTCCACAGCAGACCAAACGTGTGATACTCGCCGTCGTACACGTCCTTAGGCACGCGGACGCCCTCGTACTTATGCGCCGCGCCGTAGCCGTCCCAGTTGAGTGTGTGCTGTATCATCTTGTCATTGAAGTACGGCGACTCGAAGATGTCTATCTCCGTGCCGTCCGTGCCGCTGTCGTCCTCAATGCCGACGCTTTCGCCCATAAGCCAGAACGCGGTCCACCAGCCCTGCATATTGTTGAGAGTACAGCGTATCTCGTAGTAGCCGTAAGCCTGCTCGAACAGACCCTTTGTGCGCACTCCGCCGGTGAGGAAGCGGTCGGTTTTTTCATCATAGCTTATGCCGATTATAAGGTTGCCCTCGCCGTCAAGGCGGCTCATGCTGTCGTCCCAGTAATTGTTGAGGTCCTGCCGCTTCCATTCGGGGCAGCGCTCCCATTTCGTTAAGTCAAGCTCTGTGCCGTCGAACTCGTCCGAAAACGTGATGACGTACTCGCTGCCGCCGATGACTACCGTATCATGAGCAGGCTCGGGCGGCACTGCCGCTATCGTATTGAGGCTATGAATGAGAGCCAGTATCAGTGCAGCCGCTTTCAT
>JBJESD010000118.1:0-31927 GCA_051882595.1 Oscillospiraceae bacterium
AATTTGCCCACGAGTCGCTTATCAGCGCCTTTCCGGCATTCAGAGAAGCTTCTCTCAGCACATAGGTCGTGTGAGACGGACCCATCAGGCAAAGATAATAACCCTCGTTCAGCAGCTTCATGATCTTCTTGTTTGCCGAGGACTTTGATATATATACCTTTTGTCCCTTGCTGTTATAAGTAGTAAGAGATTCCTTGCCGCAGAACTTGATAGCTCCGTTGGTATACTTATTGGGACCCTTTCCTGCGACGGTTTCCTGATACTTGCTGTTAACATAACCGTTGTTCACGAGATAGGTGCTGAACTCATCGGGATTGGCGAAGTCAGCATATCCTGCCTCAGCGATCATCTTGGCATATGCGACAGTGCGGCAGCCTGCCTTGCGTACAGTTGAGCTAGAGCTTGCGCCCTGACTCCACAGATACCACTGGTCCTTTGAAGTCCAGCTTGCCGTACCCGCCTTTGCTCTGGTGGCGGCAAAAGATGTCACAGACACTGTAAACATGGTCGCAACTGCCAACAGAATAGAAACGACCTTTTTCATAAATCCACCTTCCTTTGTATTCTTTTCGAATCGTTTGTTGTATTAATATTAACATAATCCGCCGTTTATGTCAATAGTATATATATATATGAGGCGGTTTTTGTTGGTTTTCAACAAATCATGGCATGGATAAAAATTCAAAACAAATGCTTCTTGCTTGCGGTACAGCTCTGCCTGACGCTCTTTTGGGGCAGCTTTGCAACCTAGTGTTGACACCTGAAAAAGAAAAAAAGCCCGAAACAACCGAGTAAACGGTCATTTCGGACTTTGGGAGATTATTAACTCTAAGCTTCCCTCGCAAACCCTCGGGGGATTGGTTATTGGGATAAAATGCGGTTACTTGGTGTTGTCCTCCACCCACTTTGCAGCCATCATCGGCGACAGTATGATGTCAAGCGTTTCCTGTGCGCCGTCGTAGATGTTCTCGGCGATGGGTGCGCCGTCCTCGGCAGCCTCGCAGATGTCATAGGAAACCTGCGGATGGTACTTAATGCGGCAGTAGAGGAACTCCGGCGGTATGTAGTCGATCATGCCGATCTCCTCAAGCCAGAGGAACGGGGACATTCCGCCGATGCTTATGTCGTCGATTATCCAGCCGCCTGCGTTGATCTCATCGTTTGCGCAGACATAAAGAGAGAAATTGAATTTCTGCTCCCTGTCGCCGTTAACGAGACCGATAGAGAAGCTCTTGAGCGAAAAGCTGTTGATGATGTCCGACTGATAACTGCAGCACTGGCATATTCCGCCGTAGCCGTAAAGCTTTGCGTTGATGTCGCGCGCGAAGTAGTTCTTGTATACTCTGGGCTGCTTGATGCCTGCTATCCTCTTGACCTCGCCGCGCAGGAAGCCGAACTCATCCTTGCGGATGGTGGGAACCGGCTTGAGGTAATAGGGCAGCTGATCCAGCAGAACAAGGTTGGGCTCCTCTGTGCTGGAGTACAGCGCGGTGAGCACTCCGCCGTTCTTTCCGGTGAGTATGAACTCAACAAATTTAGAGAACACCGGCTTTGCAAGTCCCTCGCTGAGCACGATGAACTTTGCGGTCTTCTGCCTGTCGGCGTCGGAGATGGGCTCGGCGGTGTCGATGATCTTGATTATCTTGTTGTTTGCGTCGATAAGGGCGATCTTGTCAAGTCCGAGGTCGCAGACGTAAATCTTACTGATGGTATCGTCGATCTGCTCAATAGAGCCGCAATCGGGCAGAACGCCGAGTATCTCGGCAGCGTCGAAGCTGTAATGCGCGGAGGAATACGGGAAGTCGAACACGCGGTTGTTGAACATTCCGCTGTCGATAAGCACATACACGTCGCCGATTATCTCAAGCAGGTCGGTGTTGGTGATTATGGGCGGAATCATGAACTGCTTTCCGTATGCTGCGAAGCGGTAGCGCTTGTTGATATCAAGCGCGAGCGTGACCTCGCCGCCCTGCGACTTTATCTCACGCAGGAACTGCATAGTGTCCTTGCCGTTGGTGAACGAGTTCATCAGCAGGGTGACAACGGAGTTATATATCTGGTGGCTCTCAAAGCGCATTTCGTGCGCCGCAACGACATCCATTGCCTTTTTAAGGTTGCCGATGTTTATCTTGGAAACCTCGAACTGGATGGTGGTCGCGCCGGAGGTGATGACAAACTGGAAGTACTTCATGCCGATGCGGTAGCTCTCGCCGAACATCTCGTCGATTACCTCGAACGCCTCTGCGAGCGCGTTCTCGTCGGCAACTGCTCCGTCTACAACACAGTTGTTGAGCTTAAGGCTGATAATGCTTCTGAAGCCGTCGGAGAGGTCATAATCGCGAATATGCCTGTTCTTATCCGAGGACATGAGGAATACCTCGTCGTTCTCGTGGAAGGCGTACACATACTCGCTTCCGCTCTCGTCGGTAGACTGCTCGTGCCAGTTGTACTTAGCAAACAGGACATGGTTATCCTCGCCCTTGAACCAGTTTTCCATCTGCTCGAGGTCTGCGTACAGCGTCTGCATTGCAGAGCCGTCGTCGTGCTCCTCCTTTGATACGCCGCTGTGCTCGGTGAAGAAGCCGTGCTCCTTGATTTCGGTGAAGGTAACGGGCTCTTCCACATTGGGCAGCTTAACGGATATAACCTCGCAGAATCTGTCGTTAAGTCCCTTTACAAGCGAGCTGGTGTTGATGTAGTTGTAGAAGAACTCGAACACATACTGTCTCGGACGCAGCATATAGCGCTCCGCGTTGTCGGGACGCTGCACAAGCTCGAGCACGAAGAGCTTCTTGTACTTCTCTACGATGTCAACGATATCGCGCTCTATCTCTGCGGAAACCCTTTCGATGCAGTCGTGGCGGATACCGGCACGGTTGTTGGTTATGTACTCGTTGGGCACGCTGACGAAGAAAGCGGAGAGCTGCTCCTGCAAAAACTCCTGTCTGCTTGCCTTTACAAGACCCGTAAGCTCGTAGGTGGAGAAGTAGTTGTACTTGTTCATCAGCACCTTTGCAGCCTCGCGCCTTGCGCCCGAAATTGCATACGGAATAAGGTACACAAAGCCGTCGTTCTCCATGTGGATAAAGTCAGCCACGCTCTTTCCGTTCTCGAAGAAGCGAACCTTTGGCAGGTCGTTCTCGTCCTTGCGGAACTCCTGAATTTTATAAACCACCTCGGGCTTGCCGAAGCTGATAACAGCGATGTTGAATGTGCGCGAGAGCGTTTCATGCTCGTCGTCAGCCTTGAGGTGCTTTTTGCGCACGAAAGCAAAGCACAGGTCTACCATGTTCATGTAGTCGCCCTTTTCGCAGCACATGGATACAAGGTTGTGGTGAAGCTTCTTCTGGCTCTCCTCGTCAAGTCCGAAAACTATCTCGGTGTGGTTGAACTTCGGTCCGTTGAGCTCCAGCTCGCGCACCTTAAGCGTGCCGCCGTCGTTTACCACACGCAGCGAATAGTTGTTCGAGCGCATCTTGAACCAGTCAACATTAGCAAATACGCTCTTTGCACCAAGACCGAATCTACCCTCGCGCTCCTTGTTTCCGTCATTTCTGCCGACAGAAAGGTAATAGAAAACCTGCTCCAGACTGAAGCCCGTCTCGTTATATGTCAGCTTTACCTGACCCTCATCAAGGAACTCGATCATTACCTTGATGTCATTCTCCTCGTAATCGCAGCCGAAAACGTTCTGCAGCAGCTCGCGGATAATGGACTCGCGCGGATAATCGTTCATCATGCCGGTAACGTTTATCGCGCTTCTGCCCGTATACATACTGTTGAAATAGTCCTTGAACGGTGTGCTGTCAACCTCGCCAGAATAGAGCATATTCTGAAGCTTATTAAGCACCCCTCTCATGGCATCCTTGTCGCCCGATGTATGATACTCAAAAAAGTCGCCAAGGAGCTTTTCAACGACCTCGTTGTTTTCGCTCATTTATTACGCCCCGTTTCTCCGCACCTTTGTATATCCCACAGCCGTGTGCGGTACGGCTGTGTTTATGTCAGCAGCGGAGTTCCGCTGTTCTGTTCGCATATGCTTTGTCAGATTCCGTCGTTGTATATCCTGATATAGTCTGCAAACGACCTGTCGGAATCCTGCTCTCTTACCCTGTATCTCCAGATGCCGTAGAGCACGGGATACTGGATGCTGTCGCCAAGCTCGGAAAGCTCATTCTTTACGCTGAGGTGGAAGTTGTCGCCGCTGTGAAGCTCGTCGATATGCTTCTTTGCTTCGTCAACTCCGACGACTGCCTCTGCCGCGAACGGCTGCTTTTTCCAGCCGTCGTCGGTGAAGCTTGCGCCCATTGCGGAAAGCTTATCGGCAGGCACCTTTGAAAGCACGCCGTCGTTGCGAACGCAAAGCCCGTCGAGAGCGTTTATCGCTGCGGTGATCTGCTCGTGCGTTGCGTCCTTCGTGATGCCGAAGCCCTTGCAGATACGCTCGAGCAGCTTATCGGCGAACTCTGCCAGCTGCTTTGCGGTGCTTATCTTCTCGGTGCCGAAGACCACATACTCGCCCTTGAACTTCTTTATCAGGTCGAAGCAGCTGTCCACCTCGCTTGCGTAGCTGACAACATATTTAAGGTCGTCGAACACATTGCAAAGGTGCTCGCCCTTGTCCTCGATATCCAGCAGGATATTGCGGCTGGGCAGGCTGCCCGAGAATGCCGAGATAAGGCTTCCGTAAAGAGCCTTGTCAAGCACGCGCGAGTCGAAAAGCTTGTTCTTGTCGCGGAAGATGTAGAATTTGCGCTCGGCTTCTTTGGCGGTGCCGTGCCGCGTCATTCTGCGCTCAAGCAGCACGGCGGAAACCGGCAGCTCGTAGTTGATGATGTTGTCGATGCGGTCAAGCGCGTCGCCGACTGCGCCGATGCTGTCAACGGCAAGCACTATCCTCGGGTAGCCGGTGGAGTCGTCCACGCGCATCTTTCTGAGGATATCCTCCTTGCCGAAAAGCTCGCCCTTTGCTATCTTTACGATGTTCTGACCCCTGTACAGCGCCGAGATAACCTTGTAAAGATACTCTATCGTGTTCTTGTCGCAGCAGTATACGATGCTGCGGCTGCCCTCATTGGCAAGCAGCTCGTCAAGCAGGGTAATAAAGCAGTCCAGCTTTCTGTCAAAGCTGCGCAGCTCCTCCACCTCGGAGCGCGTGTAGCGCGACTTCTGATAGATGAGCTTGCGGGTCTCGCTGTCGTATTCCTCCATGACATTGCCGCCGTACTTGTATATCGGCAGACCCGAGCGCACATCAATGCGCCTGCGCATACCGCTGAGCGCGCTTTCGTCAAACTCGTAGTCGCGGAAAATGACGCTGCGCTTCATGCTGCCGTCATAGACGCGGCTGTCGAAATACCTCATGGCAGGCAGATCGGCGTCAAGGCTGCATATATCGGCGTCAAGGCTTAGCGAATCTGCCTGCGACGCAAGCTCGGGATCGGCAAGCACGCTTTTTATCAGCTCGGCAAGGGCATTTTTGTCCTCCTCTTTCTTTGCAGGAACAGAGGCGGTGACAAGCAGCTTTTCGCCCTTCCACGGGAGATGTTCTTTATAATATGTATAGTCGGGCACTCTGCTGCTCTGCTCCTCGTCTATGACGATAAGGTCCCACACAAAGTCCGTGCCGACCTTTGCCTTAAGTCCGTTGGACTTTTCGAGCGCGTCGGAAGACATAAGGAACAGGTTGGGACAGCTCTCGGAGAAGAACACCAGCGCATTTGACGCGCCCGTGATTATCTTGAAGTCGGCTCCGATGCCGGTCACGAGGATTCTGTACCAGCCGTACAGTTCTGTATTTGAAGTAATGAGCAGTATGTTCGGCTTTTCTTTCTCAGCCAGAACATCATAGACGCACAGCCCTGCCTTGGTCAGCTTCTCAGAGCCGAATTCGTTGAACATCAGAGCGAAGCCGAATCTGCGCAGCTTTTCAGCTGCCGCGAGGTTAGCCGCAGAAAGGTCCATACCGCCAAGGGGGATCCATTTTAGTTTACTTTCGCTCACTTATCGCACCTCCGAAAAAGGAAAATTGTCAATAAGATGAAGGTCATTCAAAAAAGAGTATACTCCACCCATTGAAATCATTATAATTATTATACAACAAATCCGCGAATTTTACAAGTTAAAGATGGTGCTGCATATTGAGAAATACAAAGGGTCAAATTTGTTAATTTTGCACAAAGAGAAACCCTCGTAATATGCTTTACATTTTGCGTAATTGATGATAAAATAGGATATATAGCCGTTTTTCACGGAATTACCATTGAAAGGATATTACATATTATGACAGAAATGGAACTTAAACAGGCAATCTGCGACGTCGGACACAAGCTGTGGCAGCTTGGTATGGTGGCAGCAAATGACGGAAACATATCGGTACGACTTCCCGACGGAAACTTTCTCGTTACTCCCACCGGCACAAGCAAGGCAAGCCTTACTCCCGATATGATAATAAAGATGAATGCCGCCAACAAGGTGGTTGAGGAGGCTCCCGGCTACAAGCCCACCTCCGAATTCAAGGTGCACCTGCGCTGCTACGAGGCGCGTCCCGAGGTCAATGCGGTGGTGCACGCTCATCCCCCGACGGCGACAGGCTTTGCTATCGCTCACATTCCGCTGGACGACTATACCATGCCCGAGGCGATAATCTTCCTTGGCTGCGTGCCTATCGCGCCCTACGACACTCCCGGCTCACAGGGAGTTGCGGACAGCATTATCCCGTTCCTCGAAAACCACGACACCATTCTGCTGGAGAACCACGGCGCGCTGACCGTCGGCGTGGACATCACTCAGGCATATTACCGCATGGAAACGCTCGAGCACTTCGCCAAGGTAAGCCTTGTTGCACGTCAGCTCGGCGGAGCAAAGGATCTGCCCATGGATAAGATCGAGGAATGCTGCGAGATCGGCAAGAGCTTCCCGATAAGACATCCCGGCTACAGAAAATACAGCAAATAACAGCACATTTGCTACTGCACAGGTTAACCTGACAAAAACCTCACCGAAAGGAAGTATCCTATGCCAGCGACAATACTTGTATTCGATTTCGGCGCTTCAAGCGCAAGAGCAATGTTCTGCCGTTATGACGGCGGCAAAATCTCGCTTGAAGAAATACACCGCTTTGAAAACCGCCCCGTAATCGAGGACGGACATCTGCGCTGGGACATCGACGAGCTGTGGGAGCAGATGAAAATAGCTATCAGCTTCGGCGTGTTCAACGGCGGCTTTGACGCCATCAGCATAGACACATGGGGCGTGGATTTCGGTCTGTTGGACAAAAACGGAGAGCTTATCGGAAAGCCCGTGCATTACCGCGACGAGCGCACAGTCGGTATGCCCGAGGAGGTTTACGGCAAATTCTCCGCCGAAGAGCTGTTCGCCCAGAGCGGAATACTCCCGATGAACATCAACACCATATTCCAGCTGCACTATCTCGCGCAGCATGAAAAGAACACGCTTTTCCGCGCAGAAAAGCTGCTGATGATGCCCGACCTGTTCGCATATCTGCTTACCGGCGAAACCAGAGCGGAGTTCACCGAGGCGACCACCTCGCAGCTTATCGACAGAAAAGCAAGGGGCTGGAACATCAAGCTTATTGAGGGGCTGGAGCTGCCAAAGCGCATTTTCTGTCCCATCATCAACCCCGGAGAGGTGTACGGTATGCTTAAGCAGGAGCTAGCAGATGAATTCCGCATCGAGCCGGTTCCCGTGTACGCGTGCTGCTCGCACGACACAGCTTCGGCTGTGCTCGCCGTTCCAAGCACCGAGGAGCACTTTGCTTTCCTCAGCTGCGGCACATGGACGCTTTTCGGCACCGAGCTTAAGCGTCCTGTTGTCACCCCACAGGCGCTTGAAATGGAGCTTACCAACGAGGGCGGCTACGGCGGCACCACAACGCTGCTTAAAAACATCATGGGACTCTGGCTTATCCAGGAAACTCGCCGCTACTATGAAAAGCAGGGCGAGCAGTACAGCTTTGCCGACCTTGAGCGGCTGGCGCGCGAGGCAGAGCCGTTTAAATGCTTTATCGACCCCAACCACCGGAGCTTTGCTGCACCGGATGATATGCCGGAAAAGATACGGGAATTCTGCCGCGAAACAAACCAGTATGTTCCCGAAACGCCGGGCGAGATAATGCGCTGCATATATCAGAGCCTTGCGTGCGAATTTGCGCTTACGCTGGAAAAGATATCCGCGCTGACCGGCTTTACTTACGATAAGATACACATGATAGGCGGCGGCACAAGGGATAAGCTGCTGTGCAGCCTTACCGCACAGGCGACGGGGGTAACCGCCGTGGCAGGTCCCGTCGAGGCGACAGCGCTTGGCAACGGCATATGCACGCTTGTTGCCTGCGGCGAGATAGAGAGCGTTGCAAAGGCGCGCGAAATAATCATCAGCTCCGGACTTACCGAGGAGTACGCACCGACAGAGCACGATAGCTGGCTTGCTGCGCTCGGGCAATACAAGGCGATACTGTCGCGGTAAAGGAAAACAGAAAAACACAGCCTGAGAGAAAACCCTCTCAGGCTGTTTTCATATTAGAGTATATTCTTCTTGAAATACTCGTACAGCTCGCACGCCATCTCCTCCTGCTCGGTTGCGCGGGGGTGTCCGCTTGTGCCGCAGCCGGTTCTTCTGAACATGAAATGCGTTACATCGGGAGAGCCTATCTCTGCGACTATCTCGTCCAGCGCGTCATCCCACGTTCTGTCGTGACCGAGTATTGTCAGAATCAGCACGAACCTTGCGCCCTTGTGCTTGGCGCGCAGGTGGTTCAGCATTTCAATATAGCCGTCCTTCCACTTGCGGCGGTATTCGGGACGCTTTATCGCCTCGGGGTCGGGATTGTGGTCGTTCTGCCCTATCGCAATGATGACCGCGTCGGGAGTGAACCTGCTGAAATCCCAGTCCTTGCGCGGCTTATAGGGGCTGTACTCCAGCTTGTCGTAGCATGAGAGCATACCCGTAAGCTGATCCGAGCAGAAATAGCCCGTCCCGTCAAACAGGGCGATTCCGCCCTGCCCCATCAGGTGAAGCTCCGCATTGAGCTTGCGCGCAAGGCTCGCCGCATAGCTGAAATGGCTGTTGTCGTACTGGCTGTGGTGAGCCGGGTCGCACTGCCCCTCATACCAAATAGCCTCTGTCACCTCGCCTGCGGAAACGCTGTCGCCGTACACCTCAAGCTTATAGTCGTACTTCTTTTCGGGAGCGCGGCATACCGCGCCGCTGTCCACAACTACTCCGCAGAATTCAACATAATGCGCCGCCGCCATGCGCTTGTATACCTTGAGCGTGTGCTCGCCCTCTTCGAGGTTATCCGCAAGCATGAAAAGCTCGTCCTCGCCGTCGTTTTGGAGCGTAAGCGACTGCATAACTCCGTCTATCACTATACCGAGATAGGTGTGCTCCTGCATTTTTATGTTCTTTATCACAATGCCGACAGAGGTGCCCGTGAAGATGATCTCCGCGCCGGAGTACGGCCATATCAGCACGGGGCGCGACGGCTTTTCATCGTCTATTCTGCCGACATAATGAAATGCGCCGCTGTCTGCACTGATGAATTGCTTATTTTCCGGAATAGTATACGCCATAATTCTGCTCCTTATATCGTCTGAATTTTTAAGCGCCGCCCTTAGAGCTGCGCAAGCAAAAGCGAAATGATCTCGTTTGAAACCAGAAAGCCCTCGGCGGTAAGCGAAAGTCTTCCGTCCCGTATCCGATAATACTGCTTCGGGATGTGCAAAAGCGCCGCCTCCAGCGGCTTCCACAGCTCCTGCGGTATTCCCTCGCTAAGGCGAAGCCCGAGCATAATGCGCTCCTCGCGCTCATCGGTACGCTCCTGCGTTATAAGCTCGTGCTGCTGCTCAGCAGCGATAAACGCCGCAAGGTCGCGCGCTGCCGCAAACCTCCGCCCACCGATATACGAATGTGCCGCAGGACCTATGCCGAGATACTCCTCGGCGTGCCAGTATTTCAGGTTATGTCGGCATTCATAGCCGCGCTTTGCGAAGTTGCTTATCTCGTACTGCTCAAAGCCGCTGTCAGACAGCGCCCCCACCGTCTGAAGATACATATCCGCCGTCTCGTCCTCCCCGGGAAGCGGCGGAGTGCTTTTCCCGAACGGAGTGTTCTCCTCGATTTTCAGCATATACGCCGAGATGTGCGTTATCGGCAGCGACTGCGCGATATCCAGCGTTTTCGCGAGGCTGTCCGCTGTCTGCTCGGGAATCCCGAGCATAAGGTCAAGCGATATGTTGTCAAAGCCTGCCGCTTTTGCCGCTTTTACCGCCTGTATCGCCGTTTGTGAATCATGCCGCCGTCCCAGAGCGGTAAGCTCGCTGTCGCAGAAGCTCTGAACCCCTACGGAAATGCGGTTTATTCCGGACTTCAGCATCACATCCAGCGTGCGGCTCGTCATCTCGCACGGGTTGCACTCTGCGGTTATCTCCGCGCCCTGTGCGACGTCAGCCGACTTAAGCATCTCCAAAAGCTGCTCTGCAAGCAGGATGGGCGTTCCTCCGCCGAAATACACGCTGTCAAAGCTGCCGCCGTATGCCGCAAGATTGCGCTTTACCGCTGCGGTGTAGTCCTGCGCAAGACCCTCCTCCAACGCGACGGAGTAAAAGTCGCAGTACAGACATTTTCTGCGGCAGAACGGAATGTGAATGTACAGTCCCTGCATTGTTCGCTCCCGTTTACTGCATTTTTGTACTAAGCAGCTCATACAGCCTGCATACCGGCAGACCCATTACGTTATAATAGTCGCCCTCTATCCTGCGTACAAGCAGCGCGCCTTTTCCCTGTATGCCGTATGCCCCTGCCTTGTCCATAGGCTCTCCGGTGGCGATGTATGCGTCGATCTCGCTGTCGGAAAGGGTGCGGAACTCCACAATGGTCTGCTCGGCGAAGTAATGCTCGCTGCCGTCCTTTGCGATAACGCACACGCCTGTAAATACGCTGTGGCTTCTGCCCGACAGCAGCTTCAGCATACGCTTGGCGTCCTCTTTGTCGGCAGGCTTGCCGAGAATCTCGCCCTCTGCGGCAACTACCGTATCGGACGCAATGATAAGCTCGCCCTTGTGCTGTGCGTATATCTCAGCCGCTTTCTGCCGCGAGAGCAGAATAACCGCCTGCTCGGGGGATATCCCCTCGGGAAGCAGCTCCTCTCCGACGGCAGGGATAACGCGGAAATCCTCGGTTATCAGCGAAAGCAGATCTTTTCTTCGCGGCGACTTGCTTGCCAGTATCACTTCTTTACCTCCGCGGTGCAGTGCTCCGCCGTATACGGATGCTCCGCGCCGTAGATGTCGTTGTAGTTTTTGATGCACTGCTTGATTACTTCCACAGCCTGCTTCTGACCCATAACCTCGTTTACTGCGGTAGCCTTGCCCTCAAGCTGCTTATACACCGAGAAGAAGTGGCGCATTTCCTCAAAGATATGGCTGGGCAGCGCCTCGATACCGCGGTAGGCATTGTAGGTGGGATCCTCGAACGGGATGGCGATTATCTTCTCGTCGTTCTTGCCGTTATCCAGCATTGTGATAACGCCGATAGGATAGCACTGCACCAGCACAAGCGGATCAATAGGCTCGTTGCACAGGATAAGCACATCCAGCGGATCGCCGTCATCCGCAAGAGTACGCGGAATAAAGCCGTAGTTTGCCGGATAGTGCGTTGAGGTGTACAGAATGCGGTCAAGGATGATAAGTCCCGTCTGCTTGTCAAGCTCGTACTTCTTCTTGCTGCCCTTTTCTATCTCAACAACCGCAAGAAAGTCGTTGGGAGTAATTCGCTCGGGGTTAACGTCATGCCAGATATTCATTGTTTGTTCCTCTTTTTCTTTAAATGTGTGTAAAAGCGCTGTCCGCAGACGCGGCGCGCGGTTATTCAAGTATGATGGTAAAGGGTCCGTCGTTAAGCAGCTCCACTTTCATGTCTGCGCCGAAAATGCCTGTCTGCACGTCGGGTATCTCTTTTCGGCAAAGCTCGGTGAAGTATTCATAAAGCCGCTGAGCTTCCGACGGCTCTTTCGCCGAAAGGAAGTTGGGGCGGTTGCCCTTGCGGCAGTCCGCATACAGCGTAAACTGCGATATTATCAGCAGTCCGCCGCCCACGTCCTTAAGCGAGAGGTTGGTCTTGCCGTTTTCGTCCGCGAATATCCTCAGCCCGGTCATCTTTGCCGCAAGGCGCTCGCAGTCGCTTTCGGTGTCCTCCTGCCCTACTCCGAGCAGAACCAGAAAGCCTTTGCCGACCTTTGCGCAGACCTTATCGTCTACACTTACGCTTGCGTGCTCAACACGCTGTATAACTAATTTCATGTGATTATCCTTTTCACTGTGTATTTATCTTCTTCTGCCGCCTCCGCCGCCGCTGCGCCGTCCTCCGCCGTGAGAGCCGGAGCCGGAGCTGCTTATCTTGACAGAGGTCGTTGTCTCGCGGATATAGATATCCCGTCTGTCGGTGAATACGGTGCGCGAGCTGTCCATATAATGCCGCGCGCTGATGGGCGCTTTTTTCTTGTAGCCCTTTGCAATGCAGTATACTATCACGAATGTGATAAAGCCGGGCACGCCGATATGTAATCCCAGAACCAATACAATGCCGCCAAACGAGCCGCTGAATGAAGAACTGCTGTAATACTGCGAGTCGTCGCCGTTGACATACAGGTCGCACAGCGCATTGCACAAGCCGACAATTCCGCTGTAATAGTCGTAATCGCGGATATCCTCCTGATAGTCGCCCATGCCGTAGTATATCGCGTCGAAAATCCCGTCCTTGTTGTCGCCGAACTTATCCGTTGCAGCGCCGTAGGTGTATATCCAGTCGGTGTATTTTTTGTTGCTTCTGTCGTTGTTAAGCAGCAGCACAACGACATCGCTGTCAACGGGGAAGCTTTTTTTGGCATAATTCTCCGCATACTGTCTGTCGCTCATGCCGTTAAGGCTGTCCTCTATCACCACCGCCACATGGCACTGTATCATCTGCGCGGTGTCGTCCAGCATTGCCAGAAGCTTATTATATTCATTGTCGGAAATCACATCCGATTTATCGTCCAGTATTGCTTTGTATCCAACCGAATTTATGCCGCTGTATTCATTTCCGACCTGCTGAAAAGCAGCATCTGCGACCTCGCCGTATTTCGCACCTGCGCTGACAGAAGCCGACATTATCATAACCGCCGCGCAAAGCAGCAGCAACGCAAATCTTTTCACACTATACCTCCTACCCGAAAACCATACCAAGCAGAAGCGACAGCGCGAACAGCGCGGCGAAAACGCCGGCGGAAAACAGCGCCGTTTTCAGCTTGCTGACAGGAAGTATGCCAAAGTTTGCGCCGGTCTGACCGTTCATCACGAACGGGTAATCCTTGCCGTCGTACCGATAATTGATGAACCACACGGGAAGCAGCGCGTATACTGCATTCTTTTGCATGAAGCTGAGGTTGGTGTATACGGGAGTAACGGTGGTGTAGCCCTGCTCTGTGATATCCGCCTTAAGCACATCTGCCGCCGCCTCGCTTATTCTCTCGTCAATGCGCTTTTCGGCGTCCTCAAGCGGCACATCGTACTTCTCCGCGGCGCAGCCCGTAAGATATGACATCGAGAATTTCTTTATGTTGGAGTAGTTGAACGGCTCGATGCTCTCCATAAGCGCGTCGTCAATGCGCTTTGAGCCGTCGCACGGGACCCGTATGAAAGCAAGCTCCGCCGAGCGGTAGGAGTCGTAGTACTTTGTGTTGGTGTAGCGTGTATCTCCGACGCGCCATGTGCGCACCCTTTTGCAGTTTGCTTTCATGTCCGCATCCGCCAGTCCGCTCTTAAGCCAGTACGGAACATAAAGCGCCGAGATATCCACGACCCTTGCATTCTTCTTAAATCCCGACGGAAGCAGGAATTTGCCCTTGGTGTACTCCGCGAAAGCGCTCTGTGCCACCTCTTTTGTTATGGCGAACGGTATGATAAGGTCCGGTCGGAACTCTCCCGACAGCCTTCCCGAGAGGATGACCGGAGTATGGCAGAAATGACAGCGCACCGAAGCCTCCAGCTCGCCGCAGATGACGCCTGCGCCGCATTCGGGACAGGTGTACAGCGCCGAAGCGCCCGAAAATTCCTCTGCCTCGCGCTGAGCCTCGGTAAGCTCAGGGTCTGCCGTATCAAGCGCAGTCTGCTCGTTCTCGCTGAAAAGCTGCTGCATCTGCTGCTCGTCAAACACACTGTCGCAGTAAAAGCACTTGTGCTTTCCGAGCCGGTTGTCAAATTCAAGGGCAGCGCCGCAGTTTGGGCACATATATGTAACTGATTTAACCGACATAATTACCTCCGAAACCCGATTGGCGAAACAAGAGGTTTCCCTGTTCACCCATTAAATTATACCCTGCCCACAGTAGTTTGTCAAGGCAAAATTGCGGTTTTGGAATAATTAAGGCGATGTTTTCATACATTTGTACAAAGGAGTGATAGCATGGAGGAAGTATCGAAGCACAACAGCGTACAAGCCCCGTTGGAAGCCGCCCCCGGCAGCGCTGTATCCGACAGCGCCCACGAAAGCAGCGATGACAGCGTAAACAGCGCAGCTGTTCGTGAGGACTGCGCAATTCGCAGCAAGCGCCCTCGTGCAGGACGCCGCCACACTGCGCTTGTGCTGTTTTCGCTTGCCGCTGCGGCAGGTATCGCGGCAGGCGCGGCGGTATCGCGGTTTTCGCCGATGTCCGCGGAGAGCTTTTCCGCATCCCTTTGTATGTCGGAGCAGGGCGGCTTTTCGGGGATTCTGCTGCGCAGGATGGCGCAGTGCTGCGCGTTTCTGCTGGCGGAGTACATCATCGGCTTTTTCGCGGCAGGAGGGCTGCTGGTGTGGCTTGCTCCGTTTGTGTGCGCCCTCGGCACGGGGCTTTCCGCCGCAGGCGCGGTTTCCCTCGGCGCAGAGCCGCTTCCGATAATCTTCGGCTTTATCTATACGGCGGTCATCGTATTCGGGGCGGCGGCTTCCTGTGAATTCTCCGCGCTGCTGCTTCGGCTGGTTTCGGGCGGCAGAGGGAGCATTGTCGCAGACGGCAGCTCCGCCTATCACTACACAATGAGATTTATTCTGTATCTCGGCATCATCTTCGCCCTAGCCATAATCGAAGCATGGGCAAGAGCGGCAGGTTGAAAAAGTTATTGCAAAGTAATCGGATTTATCACTTTACCCCCTTTATTTTTTCGGAAAAATGTGGTACAATAAATTCAATCGTTTTTGTACGTCAAAAAATCCTTGCATAAGCGCAAACTAATATAAGGATTTATCGTCAGCTCATACGGATAATAAAAGAGGTGTAAAATGGAAATAGTCAAGTATATCACCCTGCTGCTGAGCGGCTTTGTGCTGCTGATTAAGGGCGCGGATTTCTTTGTGGAGGGAGCGGCTTCCCTCGCCCGAAAGCTTAAAATCCCACCGCTTGTTGTGGGACTTACCATTGTCGCGGCAGGTACAAGCGCGCCGGAGCTTGCCGTCAGCGTTTCCTCGGCACTTAACGGCGCAAACTCAATGGCAGTCAGCAATGTGCTGGGCTCCAATATCTTCAACCTTTTGGTGGTTATCGGAATTTGCTCGCTTATCACGCCTGTCGGCATTACCAAAAATATCCTCAGACGTGATTTCCCCGTAGCTATCGGCGCAACGCTTGTGTTCATCGCAATGCTGCTTGTCGGCACACCCGGCAATACGCTCTCGCGCACAGAGGCTGTCATCCTGCTTGCCATGCTCGCAGGATACATGACATGGACGGTGGTCTGCGCGCTTAAGGAGCGCCGCTCGGAGCAGCCGCCCGAAGAGGCAAAGCCGTTTGTGTGGTACAAGTGTCTGCTTCTCATCGTCGGCGGCGCCGCAGGAATCGTCTTCGGCGGCGACCTTGTTGTAAAGAATGCCAGCGGTATCGGCGGAGTGCTGGGCATGAGCGAGACACTCATCGGACTTACCATCTGCGCGTTGGGAACCTCCCTGCCGGAGCTTGTGACCTCGATTGCCGCTTCAAGGCGCGGCGAAAACGACATGGCAATGGGAAACGTCATCGGCTCGAACATCTTCAACATCATCTGCATTCTCGGCGTGTCCGGCGTTATCAGCCCGATAACGCTGCAGGCTTCTGCTGTGACCAATACGCTTATCGACTGCGCGGTGTGCGCCGGTGTGATGGCGCTTGCATACATCTTCTGCCTTACCTCGAAAAAGGTCACCCGTGCGGAGGGCGCAGTGCTTTCCCTGATGTACGCCGCATATATGGCATACGCCATACTGCGTGATACGGCGCTCACAGCTTAAGGAGGGTGGATATGTTCGGATTGTTTCGTAAAAAGGCCTTTTCAAAATCCCCCGAGGAGCAGCGTGCCGAGCTTATGCCGCGCACCAAAAAGGTTCAGTTTATGCCTGTCAAAATCCCCGAGGCAGAGGCTCTGCTGGAAACGGATATCCGCGCGGTGCTGGACTTTACGCCGGTAAACTACTACGCGACCAAGAACAGCTATCTTCTGTGCACGTTCTATTACGAGGACGACTATTCGGAAATATATATGCGCTTTGACTACCGCGTGGACGACCTCTCGAGGGCAAAAAGCAGGATTTATGCGATAGACAAGCTGCTTATGCGCGATATTCTCAGAAAATTCGGAGTAAACATCAATATCGGAGAAAACAAATGAAAAAGAGAAGTATACTTGACTGCCCCGTGCAGTTTGACAAAAGCGATTTTCTCAGCCTTGTATCGCTTGCCGCAGGCTGGAGTATCGCCGTACAGAACAGGATGGGCGAGCTGGTTATCGGCGACAGCGGCTGGAATGTTGACATCAAGGGCGGCACTATCGCTTTCGGCGAAAAGCGCTTTCGCTCCGCAATGCTCGGAACAGAGTCGCATATCAGCGGAACATGGCTGTGGAGCTGGGCGAACACCGAGGCAAACCTCCCCGAGATAGTTTCTGCGCCGTCGCGCCGCGCAAAGCGGCTTATGCCGGAGGTTGCGGAATTTGCTAACGGCAAGTTCCATCTGGACGAGCTGCATACCGGACACAACCTTGCGATGGTGTGCTGCGCAGCGTCCGAGACCGCGATGTGCTACTACCGCTGCCCGTATTCCGACGGCGCGGCTTTTGTCACTGTCGAGGGTCTGCCGGACGAGGTGTTTGCGCCGCTGACTGCGGAGCAGCTTCTCAGGCAGACCATGGAGATAATCAGCGCGTTCTACTGCGACCACAGACTGCTTGCGGCAGGTATGCTGTGGCTCAACGAAACGGACTTCACCGAGGAGGGCGGCTGTATCACCGCACAGTTCACCGACCGCAGAATGCTGTTTGTTTTCGAGCAGTGCGGCGGCTTGTCACGGCTAGCCGATGTGCGCGTAGAAAGCCTGTAAAAAAGCATACAGATAAAGAAATCCCGTCAAAGCCTGTGCCGGACCTTGACGGGATTTTTGTATAGTGCGCTGAGCTGTATCATCAATATCCTCTGCTCCTGTTACGGAAGAACAGCACGGCGAAAACCGCAATTCCGGCTGCGCCTATTCCTGCCATTATTCCGAACAGGATAAGCCCGGTCTTCATGCCCTCGATGCTGTAATAGCGGATAACATAGGGGCAGATGTACGGCTCGTAGTCGGCGCGGGTCGCGCCCTCATCGCCATACATAAACCAGTTGTACAGATAGCCCTCAAGCTCCGCGGACAACTGCTCTACCTTTCCGACTATCTCTATCTCATTCCATTTTGCAGGCTCTGTGCCTGTTTCGTAGTAGTCCCATGTCTGCTGCATAAGCACATCCGCCTGATTTCGCAGGTCTTTGTTGCCGATCTCCACCGTAACATAAAGCGGATACTCGTCGTAGTATGTGCCGACCATCGGCACGATGTAGTAGCTTGCCGATTCGCGCTTATTTCTCTTTATGCCAAGGGTTTCGTCGTAGGTCTCCTCTACGGCGTATTCGTCCAGTATCTCATATATCGTTCCCTTGACGAACATACCCTTCTTGAATTCGCTCTTTTCCATATCGTTGAAATCAAGCTCTGCATTGCTTGCCTTGACAATGTCCACAATTCCCGTAATCACGAAGAAAGTACCCATCGCAAAAAACAGCAGAAATACTATAAACAGCCTTATCCCTCTGGACATATAAATTACCTCCACACCATTTCTTACGCCGCGCATATGCGTTTTTCACCGCTTTTTTTGCAGCGCGGAATAATTGTAGCATATAATTACTTTTTTGTCAACTTAAGCCGATTTTTCCCGAAAGCACAAAGACCGCCCGTGAAATTCCACGGGCGGTCGGTTTGTTATAAGCGTTCATGTCGCGAGCAGAAATGTACCTGCCGCAATAAGTATACATCCGATAAGCGAGCGCAGCGTGAACTCCTCGTGCAGGAAAACAAACGCCAGCACAAGCGTCAGCACAACGCTGAGCTTGTCGATAGGCACTACCTTTGAAGCCTCGCCCAGCTGCAATGCCTTGTAGTAGCACAGCCACGAGGCGCCTGTCGCAGCTCCCGACAGGATGAGAAACACCCAGCTTTTTTTGCTGATGTCGGTTATGCCGCCCTGCGCATTGGTCAGGAACACCATTCCCCATGCCAGCACGACCACCACAACGCTCCTTATTGCCGTAGCAAGGTTAGCGTTTACGCCGTCTATACCGATTTTGGCAAGTATAGAGGTAAGTGAAGCGAATACTGCTGAAAGCAGCGCAAATATCAACCACATATACACCCTCCGTGCTTATGAAAGCTCCGCGCGCAGTTACTCCGCGGTCATGGAGTCCACCATGGAATTAAGCTCCTCTACTATCGCGCTGACCTCCTGAACGTTGTTGCTGATGACCTCGGAGCCTGTGCGTATCTTATCCATGGCAGCGGTAGTATAGTCCGAGGTGCTGCGCGTATTGCCGACCTTTTCGCTCATTCTGCCCGTAACGCTGTGGATATGGTCGATGCTGTCCAGAATGCTCTGGGTGTTCGCCTCTGCGCGCTGAACCGTCGTGTTGGATTTGAGCGCGAGCGAGCGAACCTCGTTGGCAACCACCGCAAAGTTCTTGCCGGCAGCGCCTACGCGCGCCGCCTCGATAGAAGCGTTGATGGCAAGGATATGCGTCTGCTCTGCAATGTTGCGTATACCGTTGAGTATGCGCTTGTAGGAGTCGATGCTGGAGCTTATCTCGCGAACGGACTCGCCGATGTCCGCAATGCCGTCTACGATGGAGTCTATCTCCGTATTAAGCTCGTTCATCTTTCCGACGATCTCCTGATTGTGCACAAGATGCTCCTCGGTATTCTCGCTGATGGGAACCACCTTGCAGTGCAGGCTCTCAAGCGCCTGCTTTATCTCGGTGACAGCCTGTGCAAGGTTATCGTGGTCGCGCCTTGAGCGCTCCTGAAGCTCCTTAAGGTGCTGCTTCTCAAACTGGATGCAGTTCATCGGAGTGTTGTTGCCCGCAAGGATAGAAAGCACCATATCATGGCAGCTCTTGTAGCCGCACGCATGGCAGTTGATGGTCTGCTGCTCGGGAGTAAGCTTGTTCATCTGAACAAATACCTGCTGTATCTCCTTTTTGGTGGGGCTGGTGTAGTTCTTGCGGTTTTCGTATTTGCGGATGAAGTCCTCGATATTCAGCTTCTTGAAGATGCTGCGGTGGAAGCGCTTTAAGCCGCCGTTCTTCACCGCCCACTTTCTGGCGCTCACCATGATATCATACGAATTGAAGCTGTCAAAGGACTGTCTCGCGCCGGCGCCCGAATTGCAGCCGTACTCGCAGGAAAGAACATCATACACAGCCGGCAGCTTGGAGTTGTCCGCGGTAAGATACTCCTCAAAATCGGCGTACACCTTCTGCACGCCCTCGGATGTGGTTACGTTGAGGTCCGGCTCATATACGCGCAGGCACTCCTTAAGTCCGCCGGGGATGGGATAGAATGCGCCGTCAAAGCCGCGGCAGTCCGAGAACTCGAACTCGCTTCGTCCGGTCTTAAGCTGAACGTTGTGCTCCTTTATGTAGTCCGCAAGCTTGCGGAAGGTGACATTGTACTTTATCACGCCGGTGTTTCTGAACTCGTCGCCCTTTGCAAGGCAGGGAGAAAGTCCGACGAGCGTATCGGTGCAGCCGAGGTATTCCTTGATGTATATAGCGCTGCACATCATGGGGCTTTGTATCGGGGAGAGCCTTGGCAAAAGCTCGGTTCTGTGCTTTTCGGCGTAGTTGACTATCGCGGCGCAGGGCTGGGAGATTATCTTTGCGCCGCCGTTCTTCCTCATGTACTCGATGTGAAGATAGGTGCATATATCCGCGCCGAAGGACGCGTCGTACACATCTTTTACGCCTAAGCTCTTGAGCCACTGGAGCACATGGCGCCAGCTTCCGTCAAATGCGGTCTTTATCGCAGGGGCAACCACCAGCGAAACCTTGCCGCGCTGAATCTCCTTGAAAAACGCCTCAAGGTCATCGTCATAATCACGCGCGCCGTGCGGACAGTGCTTTACACATTCTCCGCAGCTTATGCACTCTTCGTTATTGATGTGCACCACAGTTCCGTTATACTTGTTTGCATTCGGTACCGGACAGCTTCTGATACAGGCATTGCAGCCGATACATTTATCCGCTATTACTTTGACCATATTTGCACCTCGTCCTATCCCGGGCAGCCGCGTGCCTTAGTGCAGTGCCCTTGAATTATTCGCACCGCAGCCACGGTGCACCAATCATTCCGTTTGCCGCACAGTCGTGCCGCAGAGAAATTTTGGCAGCTTACAATATATTGTTTTTATTATAACAAACATATATCAAAAAATCAATAATAATTATTATTTTTATCGAAAATTGTGAAATTCTCCTAAAAATGACACATAAAATTCATCATTTTCACAGATGAGTAATTGTCGGCACATTCCGGAACTGCTTTAATACAACCGCTGTACGCTTCCGCCGAAGCTTTCGGATATCTCCGTAATTTCAGCCATGCCGTCTGTTATCAGCATATCCCCGTCGTCCGTGATAAGCAGAAGCTCAAAGCCTCCCACAGCCGCATGAAGCCTTGCCGCCCTCTCTGCGCCCATGACGTACACCGCAGTGGATAGGGCGTCGCACAGCCTGCCCTCCTTTCCCACCACCGTCACCGAGGCAAGTCCGCTTTCGGCAGGTCTGCCCGTTTCGGGGTCGATGATGTGGCAGTATCGGGTGCCGTCCTCTGCGATAAAGTAGCGCTCATATCCGCCCGAGGTCACTGCTGCCATGTCGGTAAGGCGCAGCACCGCGAGGTTTTCTCCGCCGTTCGGGTCGCGCACGCCTATTCTCCACGCGCCGCCGCCCGGCTTTTCGCCGATTGCGTGGATGTTTCCCCCGAGGTCAAGCAGTGCGCTGCCGCAGCCGTTTTCCCTGAGATATTCGCACAGCAGGTCGCCTGCATAGCCCTTTGCTACCGCGCCGAGGTCCGCCATAGCACCGTCGGAAAGGCTCGCGGTATTGCCGCTGAGCGTCAGCTTATCCGCGCCTGTAAGCTGCAAAAGCTGCCGAATGCGCTGCTCGTCCGGGACGGTGTACTCGCCGGTGGTGAAGCCCCATTCCCTCAGCACGGGATAGAGGGTTATGTCCAGCGCTCCGCCCGTTATGCTGTTCATTTGCATGGCGAAGCTTATAAGCTCGGCGGTGTCCTCCGAAAGCTGAGCCGTGCCGCTGCTGTTAAGCCGATACAGCTCGCTGCCCTCGTCGGTGACGGACCACCTGCCCGAAAGCTCCGACAGAAGCGCTATCGCGCCGTCGGCAGCCCTGCCGCCGTCCTTTCCGCAGACGGTGACGGTGACTATCGTGTCCATCAAAAACGCGCTGCGCTGCGCGGTCTCGGCAGAGCAGCCGACAAGCAGAAGCAGCACCGCGAGGATGATAATTAATCTGCGCATGGTATTCCTTTCTCTCTGTAAATCATATTCCGCAGCCAAAAGAAAAGAATAACCCGAAAAGAGCGTATCCTTTCAGGTTATTTTCCAAAGTGACCGAGTGAACGGGAAAGCGGTTTCGCCGCGCCTGCCCTAGCTGAAACGCACGCCGTCCCTTTCTCCCTGCGGCATTTCGATATCCGGCAGCTTTTTCAGATACTTGTCGAAAAAGCGGACGCCGATATCCGAAAGGTGACGATACATGATAAGCGGCTCCATTTTTCCGCAAAGCGATTTTACCGGCACAAAGAACTTCGCGTCGGTAAAGCCGATATGCTTCATACCGCTGAAAATGGCGTAATGAACAGGCGCTGTCGTGTCAAGCAGCGGCTTGGTCTCGAAATTGTAGTTCTCCTTGCAGCATATCTGGCAGAACGGCTTTTCCATGGTGAGGTTTGCGTAATCTCCGAACAAGGCTCCGTCGATATTTATTCCGCAGGCGAAGTCCGCCTCATGCAGGCACAGGTCGTAGGCGGCAGCGCCGCCAAGCGAATGACCGCATACTCCTACTCCGAATGAAAAGTCCGCCCATTCGCTGTATCGCTGCTTAAGCTCGTTAAGCACTGCGATATTGTCCTTTCTCCACTCGGGAATCCTGCCCTTGATATAGGGAGTATACTTATCCTGAAACTGCCGGAAAACGCTGTAAGCCTCCTCGGGAGAGAGCTTTTGCTTAAGCGCTTTCATCTGCGCAAAGAGCGCTTTTACGGTGCTTGTGTACATGATTTTGCTGATGTTCCTGTCGAACAGGTCAAAGCTGCCGTCCTCATAGTCGTTCTCCGCTGCCTCGTAGGCGTGTCCGACCGAGGCAACGATATACCCGTGCGACGCAAGCTCTATACACAAAAACGTGTTGGCTTCGACATAGCCGTTATAGCCGTGATTATACATGATAAGAGGGAATTTCTCGCCCGTGGGACGCCTTGCGCCCTCGTAATAATCGGCATTAAGCAGCTCGTCGTCTATTCTTCTGACGGCGTAGGTTTTCTGCACCGCAGCTTTTTTGCGCTCGGAAAAGACCTCGGCGCGCTGCATTCCCGATACATCCTGCTTCAGCGCAGGATAATACATCCTGACGGAGATTTTTCTGGGCTTTTCGGGGTCGCTGCCAAGCAGCTCTTTTCTCGCGGTATCCGTTACCGAAAACGTTTCTGTGCCGACAGCGTATTTTCCGCTTACATAATTATCGGGACGCATTTTATCTTCTCCTTTCGGTCAGATTATTCATCCTCAAGCTTAAGCACTGCCATGAACGCCTCCTGCGGCACCTCTACCGTGCCGAATGCCCTCATGCGCTTTTTGCCCTCTTTCTGCTTTTCAAGCAGCTTTTTCTTTCTGGTGATGTCGCCGCCGTAGCACTTCGCGAGGACGTCCTTGCGAAGTGCCTTTATCGTTTCGCGCGCGATTATCTTTCCGCCGACAGCCGCCTGTATCGGTATCTCGAAAAGCTGACGGGGGATGTGCTCCTTAAGCTTTTCCGCCATCTTTCTTGCACGCTCGTATGCCTTGTCGGTGTGAACGATAAAGGACAGCGCGTCGATGATATCTCCGTTAAGCAGGATATCAAGCTTAACAAGCTTTGAGGGGGCAAAGCCCATAAGCTCGTAATCATAGCTGGCATAGCCGCGCGTGCGCGACTTCAGCACGTCAAAGAAATCATACACTATCTCGTTAAGCGGCAGCTCGTAGTGCAGGTCTACCCTTGTTTCGTCGATATACTTCATATCGCGGAAAACGCCGCGCCTGTTCTGGCAAAGCTCCATGATGTTTCCCACATAGTCCGAGGGCGCGTAAACATGGACGTTTACCATAGGCTCATACGCCTGCGCTATCGTGCCGGGGTCGGGATAGTTTGTGGGGTTGTCTATCATCACGGTGCTGCCGTCCGTCAGCTCTATCTTATACACAACGGAGGGTGCGGTGGTGATGATATCCAGATTATATTCTCGCTCGATGCGCTCCTGGATTATCTCCATATGCAGCAGTCCCAGAAAGCCGCAGCGGAAGCCGAAGCCCAGAGCAATAGAGGTTTCCGGCTCGAAGGTGAGAGACGCGTCGTTCAGCTGGAGCTTCTCCAGCGCCTCGCGCAGGTCAACATACTTCGCGCCGTCCGCAGGGTATATACCGCTGAACACCATGGGATTTACGTCGCGGTAGCCTGCAAGCGGCTCGGGAGCAGGGTTATCCACAAGCGTTACGGTGTCGCCGACCTTGGTGTCTCCGATGGACTTGATGGATGCGGCGATGTAGCCTACCTCGCCTGCGCGCAGCTCCTTGCAGGGCACAAGCTCCGTCGCGCCCATGCAGCCGACCTCGACAACGGAAAACTCCGCGCCGCTAGCCATCATGCGAATGCGGTCTCCGGGCTTTACCGTGCCCTCTTTTACTCTGATGTATACGATAACGCCCTTGTAGCTGTCGTAGTAGCTGTCGAATATCAGCGCCTTAAGCGGAGCCTCGGGGTCGCCCTCGGGCGGCGGCACAGCCTCGACAATGCGCTCCATGACCGCGTGGATGTTGATACCCACCTTCGCGGATATCTCGGGGGCGTCCATAGCCTCGATGCCGATGACATCCTCTATCTCCTTTTTCACGACCTCGGGACGTGCGGACGGCAGGTCTATCTTGTTGATGATAGGAACCACCTCAAGGTCGTTCTCTACGGCAAGATAGGTGTTTGCCAGCGTCTGAGCCTCTATTCCCTGCGAGGCGTCAACGATAAGCAGCGCGCCCTCGCACGCAACCAGAGAGCGCGAAACCTCGTAATTGAAGTCCACATGGCCGGGCGTGTCGATAAGGTTGAAGATGTAATCCTCGCCGTTGTCGGCATGGTATTTAAGCCGCACGGCGCGCGCCTTTATCGTGATGCCGCGCTCGCGCTCGATGTCCATATTATCCAGCAGCTGTTCTTCCATATCGCGCTTTGCGACGGTTTCCGTCTGCTCAAGAATGCGGTCGGCAAGCGTTGATTTGCCGTGGTCGATATGCGCGATTATGCTGAAATTTCGTATATTGTTGAGATAGCTTGTATCTGCCATATGGTAGAATCCTTTCTTTTGCGTTTCATTATTATTTCAGGCGATAAGTCGGCTATTGCTTATCCTCCGTGTATTCGGAGTCAAGCTGCCACTCCAGCTTTTCCAGCAGCGACAGCAGCTTGTCGTGGGTGATATTCTCCGGCAGCCTGAAGCCCTTATAGCGGTCGTTTTTGATAAGCTGCTTTACAACGTACAGGTCGTTCCTGCGCGAGGTAGCGCTTTGTTTGAATTCGCGCAGCGGCGCAAAAACGCCGTACTCTCCCTCAAGCCGGTATACCACAAACTCATCTATCTGCATGGCGAAAAGCCCGTTTGAGTCAATAAGGACGCCGAAATCCATGCTCTGCGTATCAAGAGGGTCCTCGTTAAGCGTGAAGTACACCAGCGGCTTTATCCTGTGATGCGCGTCGGTATGCTCGCTTCCGACATTGTCAAGCTCCTCTGCCGAAAAGCTGTAATCCTCGCCGTAAACATAATAGGTGTTGGAGCCCCTCTGCACGCAGTTGACTATGCTAAGCTCCCTGCCGTCCACTGCACGCGATACAACGCTGTCGTGCGGCGCGTAGAAAATGCCTGCGACCCATTTTATTCCCACGGCAAACAGACCCACGCACACCAGCGTTATGATAAGCGGCAGCGCCCTGATAAGCGCCTTTTTGCCCTCGGACATTCCCTCGTACTCGACAGCGCTGCCGCCGCTTTCCTCGCAGGAATTGCATATATCCTCTTTGGCTTCGTCTATATGATTATTTATCTCGTCCATACTGTCCTTTCTTCTGCTTTGACTTACGGACGGGAGAAGTCCGTATAATTCCATTTTAATTATATCACATTTTTGAGCGTTTGTTAATAGTTTTTTAGAATTTTTTCATAAATGCCGCAAAACAAGCCGCCTTGCAGTAAAATGCAGTTATCCCGGGGCTAATATCTTTTCAGGCGGAGGAAATACTCCGCAAGGAAAGGAGGAAAACAATGGGTTTGTTTGACCGTATTCTCGGAAAGGAGATACGCAGCGAGCTTAAGCTCTCGCAGCACTTTTCGGACATCGAACGCTGGAACGACATCTACAGCGGCGGCGGCGACTGGCGCTACACCAGAAAAGGCGGACTTAACGGCGGAAGCCGCAGGCTGGCTTCCCTCGGCGCGGCGAAGGCTGTGTGCGCGGAGCTAAGCCGGCTTTGCTTTACCGAGGGCTCCGAGATATGCGCAAAGGACAGCGACAGCGAGGAGTTCATCCGCAGGGTGCTTAGTGAGAACCGCTTTGCACAGCGATTTCCCGTGTTTCTGGAAAAGGTTTTCGCACTGGGCGGCGGCGCGATAAAGGTCTACTTTGACGGCGGCATAAAGCTCGACATGATAACCGCAGACAGGTTTATCCCCACGAAATGGGGCAGCGGAGCGATAAGCGGAGCCGCGTTCGCGTCCGACCTCACCGACAGCTCAAAGAGCTATACTCTCGCCCAGACGCAGGCTATGGACGGCGATGACCTCGTCATTGAAAACAGGCTGTTCAATGAAAACGGCGGCGCCGAAAAGCTGGCGCGGCTTATGCCCTCGCTGAAAGAAAAGAGCACCATAAAGGGCATCAAAAGGCCGCTTTTCGTATACCTCGGCACGGGCGCGCCAAAGGACGGCGTGTGCAGTATGCTCGGCAGCTCGGTATTTGCACCGGCTATCGACACGCTAAAGGGCATTGATATCGTATTCGACAGCCTGACAAGGGAGTTTATTCTCGGCAAGAAGCGTATCATCGTCCCCTACTACGCGGTGAGGGGCGAATACGACGAAAACGGTGATATCAGGCGGTATTTCGACGTCAACGACGAGGTTTTTCAGGCGATGTCCGTATCGGACAGCGAGGACCTCAAAATCACCGACAACACCGCTCAGCTTCGCGTTGCGGAGCACACTGAGGCGCTTAATGCGCTGCTTGACCTGCTGTGTATGCAGGTCGGATTGTCCGAGGGGGCGCTCTCCTACAAGGACGGTACCATAAGAACCGCCGCAGAGGTGGTAAGCCGCAACAGCAGGACCTACCGCACACAGGCATTCTACCGCGGCATTATAGCAGACGCGCTGTCGCAGATGACCGAGCTTATCTGCATCCTCGGCAAGATGACGGGAACGCTGCCCGATTCAGCCGCGGAGGGCGGCACGATAGTATTTGCCGACGGCGCAGCAGAGGACGACGCAACGCGTATCAAGCGCTCTGTCGAGCTGTACAGCGCAGGAATTATCTCAAAAACAAGGGCGATATCGCAAATATACGGCATCTCCCTTGACGAAGCAAAGGAAATGGAAAGGACGGATTTTGATGGAAGAGAACAGAATTGAAGAGCTTACCGAGCAGACCGCCGCAGAGCCTGAGCCTGCCGAAAGCGAAGAGAAGAACGAGCCTTGCAGCGAGCTTGCTGCGGCGCTGATAGAAGCGCGCGTGAAGCTTGCGCTGCTGCTGTGCGGCGCAGCCAAGGAAAAGCTTGCGGACGCCGCAAAGCTTGCCCTCGGCATGGTAGCCGCCGGCATGGAGCCGGAGGAGGCTGCCGAGCAGACGATAAAGGAATATCCGCATCTTAAGCTGACCGCGAGAGAGGTTCCCGTATTTGCGGCGGACACCTCCGGCAGCAGCGACGGCTTTGCCGCGATACGCAATATCTTCGCAAAGCGCGGATAAGCAACATATGGTATCATGCGGTTTTACGCGCCGATACACAGTGCAGCGGCACACAGGGAAAGGGTAGTTCAGGCGGAGGAAAACTGTATTATATAAAAAGAGAGGGCAGAAATCTTCTGCCCTCTCTCGTAGTCTGTGATAATCTGCCGGATACTGTGTCCCCTGCGTTGTCAGACGCTTATTTCCGAACTTACTCCTAAACAAATATCATTCTCGTCAAAAAGCAATGCAATATGGTAGCCCGTTGCCTGCCACTGCCTCAAAATCTGACCGTTAGCAACACTTGATATTGCACTTGGCTTTCCGCACGCTGCTTCAATCTCCTGAAGGGTTTTGCCTTTCAGTACTCCGAGATTTTTGAATTTCTCCTGCAGCATAGCGCCCGGTGCTTTCACCGCTGCACTGGTGATAAGCCACCAAATTATACCGCCAACCGCCGGTAAAACCCAAATATACCAAAAATCTCCCATTTTTCTTCCTCCCTCAAAGTTTTAATGACATAAATCAAATGTACTTTTGGTTTTTCTTATTATATCACAGAATTTTCTATCTATCAATAGGAATTACTATTTATTAGATAGTTTTTCTTTGACTTATCAACTGGTATTATATTAATTGGGGTGATAGAAATGGATATTGATTATAAGGAAATCGGACGTAGAATAGCTAAACGCCGCAAGGAATTAGGCTTAAAGCAATATCAGGTTTGTGAAATGATCGACGTTAACTATAAATACATTTCAAATCTGGAAACGGGACGTTCTGCGCCGAGTCTTGAACTTATAATGAGCCTGTGCGAAGCCTTACAGACAAATCCCGATTACTTTCTTATAGGTACAGCAAAAAATCATAGCGTTGATAAAAGAATTACCGAAAAAATCGATAGTCTTTCGCCCGAAAACAAATCACTTCTGGATGGGATTATTGATTTAATGATTGAAAAACAAGCATGATACAGTAAGAGCCTCCTTTTCGGGAGGCTCTTGCTCGATTGCTCATAAGTCAAATTTTCCGTCGGCAAAATCAAACGTTCTGAAATAGTCCTCGGGAGTTTCCGCGCGGCGGATAAGCTTTACGCTTCCGTCCTCGCGCAGCAGCAGCTCCGCGCTTCTCAGCTTGCCGTTGTAGTTGTAGCCCATGGAGAAGCCGTGCGCGCCGGTGTCGTGGATCGCAACATAATCGCCGATGTCGATTTTCGGCAGCATTCTGTCCACCGCGAACTTGTCGCAGTTTTCGCACAGTCCGCCCGTAACGTCGTACTTGTGGTCGCAGGGAGCGTTCTCCTTGCCCAGTACGGTGATGTGGTGATATGCCCCGTAAATAGCCGGACGCATGAGGTTTGCCGCACACGCGTCAAGACCGATATACTCCTTGTGGATGTGCTTCTCGCGGATAGCGCGCGCGATAAGATGTCCGTAGGGAGCAAGCATGAATCTGCCAAGCTCGGTGAATATCGCAACATCGCCCATTCCTGCCGGAACAAGAATCTCCTCGTAGGCTTCCTTTACCTTTGCGCCGATAACCGCGATGTCGTTCGCGGGCTGGTCGGGCTTGTAGGGAATGCCAACGCCGCCCGAAAGATTGATGAAGCTTAGCTGTACGCCTGTCTTTTCCTTTATCTCAACGGCGGTGCGGAACATGATGCGCGCAAGCGTGGGGTAGTAGTCGTTGGTGAGGGTATTGGAGGCAAGGAAAGCGTGCATACCGAATTTCTTAGCGCCCTTTTCCTTGAGGACGCGGTAGCCCTCGATTATCTGCTCGTGAGTGAAGCCGTACTTCGCGTCGCGCGGAGTGTCCATAACATTGGGGCTGCCGTCCGTCTTGAACTCTCCTCCGGGATTGTAGCGGCAGCAGATGGTCTCGGGAATGCCTGTCAGCTTTTCGAGCACGTCGATGTGGGTGAAATCGTCAAGGTTGATGATAGCGCCAAGCTTGTACGCAAGCTTGAAATCCTCGTCGGGGGTAGCGTTGGAGCTGAACATGATGTCCTGCTGCTTGCCGCCCACACTATCGCTCATCATAAGCTCGGTAAGGCTGGAGCAGTCAAAGCCGCAGCCCTCCTCCTGAAGCACCTTGAGTATAAAGGGGTTGGGGGTCGCCTTTACAGCGAAGTACTCGCGGAAGCCCTTGTTCCACGAAAATGCCGCCTTAAGCGCCCTTGCATTCTCGCGTATCGCCTTTTCATCGTAGATGTGGAACGGCGTGGGATAGGTCTTTACGATTTCTTCTACCTGCTGCTTTGTAACAAATGGGGTTTTCATTTTCTTTTGCTCCTTTCTATGTGTTAGTCTATCCTAACTGTCTTTATAATATCACACAAACATCTGTTTGTCAAGTATTATCCAAGAAAAATTTCCTTAAGCTCCGTGATATGGTCTATGGTGAAATCCGGGCTCATGCTGTCGTCGGTTATCCTGTTTAAGCCGCCGTACTCCTGCCGTATCCATACGGTGCGAAAGCCCAGCATCTTTGCCGGGGCGATGTCGTTGGTGAGCCTGTCCCCCACCATGACGCATTTTTCGGCGGTAGTCCCCACTATCCGCAGCGTTTCGCGGAAGATAGTCGGCGACGGCTTTGAGAAGCCTATTTCCCCGGAAATAGTCAGGTGGTCGAAGTATTTCAGCACGCCGAACTGCATAAGCCGCTCGCGCGCGTTCTTCGGCTGATTGGCGATAACGCCCAGCCTGTACCGCTCGTGAAGCAGCTTAAGGACTTCCTCCGTCCCCTCGTACAGCCGCTCATGCCGGAAGCTCCACGGCTCTTTATAGCGTATGCCGAATTTCTGCATTGCGGTGGGGTACTCGGGCAGGTTATCGGCGGCGGCGCGCCGCATTTCCTCGCGAAAGCGCTCCGCTTTTCGCCAAGTATCGTTCGTGCCGTAGGTCAGCGTGCCGTCAATCATCACGGGTATCTCGTTCGCCGCGGCGGTGCGAATTATCCTGTCCTCCCACGCGGCGGATTCGTCAATGAATGTGCCGCCCATGTCGAAGAATATCCACTCGATATTGTTCATAGCACTAACACTTAACCGCAGCGGAAAACAGCGGCAGCGAAAGCATTAATATCACCGTGGAAAGCACATACTTCGCGATAATGCAGCCCCGCCTCAACAGGTGGAATTCCCTGTCGGTGGCATTTTCGGGATGACTGATAACGTTTGTCCCCTGTGGATATGCAGAGCATATCGAGAGTATGCCGTACTCAATCAGCAGAACTACCAGCAGAATGATATTCTCGCCGCCCGTTACACCGAAAATCATCAGCAGTATCATCACCGCCGCATATGCCGCAAGCATTATGCCGCCGGCTATTTCCGCAGCCTTTTCGCCTTTGGAAAAGCGCACCTTATCGGGAATTGCCATATCATCACACCTTCATGTACTTATTGAGGAACTCGACCGAAAGCTCTATCCAGCGGCGGCAGTTGTCGAGATAGAACATCTCATGCCAGCCGGTCGCCTTGTCGCAGGTGGAAAGTCCGTGGGGTCCCTCGTCGTAGAGGTGAAGCTCCACAGGCACCTTGTTGGAGATGCACGCCTTTGCCATAACAAGCGAGTTGTGCGCAGGAACGCAGTCGTCATTGGCGGTAGCCCAGAGGAATACGGGGGGAGTTTTCGGGGTAACGCGGTTCTCGAGCGACAGGCGCGACAGGTCGCTTCTGTTGGGCTCTTCCCCGAGAAGCACCTTGAAGCTGCCCTCGTGCGGAGCGGTCACGCCGCTGATAACGGGATAGCAGAGTATCGCAGCATTCGGACGGAGGTCCTCCGGCTCGCAGCCGATGGACTTTGTAAGCTGGGCATCGCTCCACATGGTGGCAAGGCAGCCTGCAAGATGTCCGCCTGCCGAGCAGCCGAGCACGGCAAGCTTGTCCTTATCCACGCCGAACTCCTCTGCCCTCATGCGTATCTTATAGAAGGTGTACGCCGCGTCGGTGAGCGACGTGGGGAACCTCGCGTTGCAGGTGTAGTTCACCACAAATGCGTTATATCCGTGCGCCAGATACTGAAGCGCTATTGGCTCGCCCTCGCGGTCGGAGCAGTACTCATACCCTCCGCCCGGGAACACGATAACGGCAGGACGCCTTTCGCAGAACTGAAGCCCCGAAATATTGTCCAGCATATAAGCCTTGACGAACGCTGTTTTTTCGCTGTTGATGTAAAAGGTTTTTATGGTCATTTCAAATTCCTCCGGAATTAAGACATAATAATACATTGTTATTATACAGGCTGTCGATAAACCCTCATCTGCGTTGTCACTGCTGCAAACGACAGGCACAA
>JBJESD010000119.1:0-31829 GCA_051882595.1 Oscillospiraceae bacterium
CCGCCATCTGCGTTGTCAGCGCCGCTACGACAGCCACAAAGGCTAGTCGTAGCAACGCTTCCTAGCATCTGACGATTTCTCGCCAGCCTGTTAAAGTGACTTTTTCGACAAGCTATGCGCCATAATTAATTTATGGCGCTTTTTCTTATCGGTGCGGATAAAATACATTATTAATAGCGTTAGGAATATTTTTCATAAATTGTGCAACTTTTTTATTGTTATGTCGGTTTTACTATCAAAGAGTGCTTTCGGCACCTGACAGACATCAAGGAGTGTGATGACATGAAAAAAATCATTATTATAGCAGCGTTGGCGGTTCTTCTCACAGGCTGTACATCCTCGGGTATTGGCGGTTCTTCTGAAACGTCAGAGGGCGCAGGGGCAGAGGGCACTAATCTTTCATCGGTTGAGGGAGAGAAGCTGAATGCTCCTCCGGATATCAGATTAGAGGTAAAAAGCGATACGTATTCCGATGTCATACTTATGGCAAAAGGATCATATTCGTGGAATTACGACGAAAAAGGGAAGCAGTCCGGCGTCTGTGTTGATAGCATTTCCCCAACAGAAATGCTGGAGAGCGGATTGGTTAAGGAAAGCGTAAAACCCTCCGACCTAATCGAAAACCCTCGTGTGCTCCTTTCTCACGGCGGTGAGATACAAAGCGTTTTCTGCTGGGGCGAGGGAGATACAAAACAGGAAGTAGCGTTCACGCAGGATGGATATATCACTCTGCCCACTCAGCCGATAGGAAACGCTTATTGTGTTACAATCACCTTTGAGCAGGGAACCTGCGACTATATCTTTGCCGTGGATGAGCACGGCAATGACGGCGCAAACTCCGACCCCGGCACGAATACAGAGCCTTATGACCCCACGGCAAACGAGCTTGGAAACCTGTATTCTCCGCCTGAAATAGAGCTTCTTGCAACAAGCGGCAGAGCGGCGTGGACCTGCACCACTGCGAAATGCGGTTATACTTGGAAAGTTACCATCGGAGATGAAACCGCGATAACGTGCGCAGATTGCCCGACTCCTTATCAGCTTGCACACAGTGATGGAATAAAGCTTGGCTTGGTGGATATCTCGTCGCTTACCGAAAATCTCAGTGTAATTCTGCCCGAGGGGGCTTCCATAAGCGGCGCATACTGCCATAGTGAAGATAACAGCGTAAACATCGAATATCACGAAAGCGGCGAGCTGATACTGCCGGAAAACCCCATTGGCAGCGTATACAGCTTTGATGTAACATTTCCGCAGGGCAGCTGCACCTATGTGTTTGTAACGGGAAGCGTTCCCGAATTTCCCACGTATGACGAGAATGGTATCTGGAATGCAAAGGGATATATTCAGTACAGCACAACCGAGTTCGGCGCTGTTGACCTCGGTGTTACGGTAATTGAAAATGAGGAGCAATACAAAGATTGCTTCGGCGAATACAGCGATATTTATAACAGCCGCTATTTTGAGAACGGAGCTCTTTTTGTGGCGTATATCACAGAGGGCAGCGGCTCGGTATCGCACACCTATATCGGCATTGACAAGGAAAACAACATCCTTGTCGAGCGTGTGACTCCCGAGATAGGCACCTGCGATATGGCATATTACCGCATTGTAGTAGAAGTACCTTCGGCATATGCCTCAGCCGGCTATAATCTCAAATTTGTCAGCCCCGAGTCCGGCAATTCGCTTGTTGAACCGGTGTATTCTGCCGGAGATATCGCTTTTGTCCATGTGCGTACAAATTATGCATGGGGATATGAATGTCATGGAATCATTGTCGATTTCTTCGGCAACAGCTGCGGCTTTGACTTCTCCAATGAAAGCTATTCGGAGGTAACACCGATGACGCTAGAGAATTTGCAGCAGGTTCTGGATAACGCCGACCCATCAGAGTTCACTCAGATGTTCAGTGAAACGGATATGGAGTATATGCTTGATAAGTTCTCCAAGGTCGATACGGCAGCAGGCTTCACCGAACGCCATCTTTACTGTGATTACGGACAGGAAACCCTCTACGCAGTAAGCTATGAGTCCGACACACCCGAGCTTGTAAAGATATATTCATACGGCGATATGGAGCAGGTTCCGCTGGATGAGAATGCCAGAAAGCTTTATGAGAGATTTAGCGGAGAAAAGATAGATGTCTTAAGCAGAATAGTCAGTTCTTTACTGGGACAGTAGTATAACACAAATCCCGTCAACATCAGTTGACGGGATTTGGAGCGTGTCGAAAAAGTCGATTTTGCAGGGTGACGAGAAGCCCTCAGATGCTAGGAACGCGCTCAACGACTAGGCTTTGTGCCTGTCGTTGGGCGCAGTGACAACGCAGATGAGGGTTTATCGACAGCCTGAAATCCCGTCAACATCAGTTGACGGGATTTGTTCATTTGTTATTCAGTGTGCAGATAATATCGGAGAGGTTTTCGATTGCATCATGCAGCAGCATTGTCTGCTTCGTTTCGGCGGCGGTGTAGTATACCTCCTTGCCGCTGCGGCGGCTTATGATAAGTCCGGCAGATTTCAGCAGCTTAAGGTGGTGAGATACCGCAGGGCTGGTCATGTTCATCAATGCGGAGATGTTTATTACACATTCCTCACAGTGGCAGAGAAGCCAGAATATCCTTAGTCTGCTGTAATCTCCCAGAAGAGCAAAAATATCGGAAAGCTCTCCGAAGTTTTCGGTGTATGGTAGCATTGAAAGCACTGCGTCCGAGTCGCTGCCGTGGCTGTGCTTGTGCGGAAGTTCATTTACTGTCATAATACTGCCTTTCGTGTGTTATGCGGTTTGTCATGTGAATACATATTCGGTAATCGTTATAATATCTATACTATTATTATATCATAAGGCATAAAAAAAATAAAGCCTTTCGGAGCATATTTTTTGCGTTTGCCGTGACAGTATCGCACATTTCATCCGTTTGCAAATTTTTTTGCTAAATGCTATTGACAAAAACGGGGCTTAGTGTTATAATACAATTAAACAAATACTTAATCGTCTAATCAAAAGGAGGATATTTGGTATGAAAAAGACATACAATATTGAGGTCGACTGTGCAGCCTGCGCAGATAAGATGGAAGCTGCCGCTCAGAAGGTAGAGGGCGTTAAGAGCGCCGCTGTCAGCTTTATGGCACTTAGAATGATGGTCGAGTTTGAGGAGGGCGCGGATGAAACCGCAGTCATGAAAGCGGTGCTTAAAAGCTGCCGAAGAATTGAAAGAGACTGCAATATTGAGTTCTGACGGAGGTAACTATGAGTAAAAAGCAACGCAGGATGTTGGTTCGAATAATTCTTGCCGCAGTACTTACAGCAGTGGTAACAGTATTGCCAACAGAGGGAGCACTAAGGCTTGCACTTTATCTGGTGCCGTATTTTGTAATTGGTTATGACATCTTATTGAAAGCCCTGCATGGAATATGCAACAGACAGGTGCTGGACGAGAACTTCCTTATGGCGATCGCCACAGTCGGTGCTTTTGTCATAGCATATACTCAAAGCGGTGAATACACCGAGGCGGTTGCGGTAATGCTCTTTTATCAAGTGGGCGAGCTGTTCCAGAGCTATGCCGTTGGCAAAAGCCGCCGCAGTATAAGCGCACTTATGGATATCCGTCCCGACCATGCTAATCTTGAGCGTGACGGTACTGTAAGCACAGTATCTCCGGAGGAAGTCGATATCGGAAGCATTATCGTGATAAAGCCCGGTGAACGTGTTCCGATAGACGGAATTGTGGTTTCCGGTGAATCTGCGCTCAACACTTCCGCATTGACCGGCGAGAGCCTGCCTCGTGATGTTTCGGAGGGCAGCGAGGTGATAAGCGGCTGCGTAAATATGACCGGGCTTCTTAGGGTTCGTACAACCAAGGCTTACGGCGAGTCGGCTGTTGCGAGAATTCTTGAAGCTGCAGAGAATTCCGCCGCGCGCAAATCCAAATCCGAGGCATATATCTCGAGATTTGCAAGGGTATATACTCCCATCGTGTGCGCAAGCGCGCTGCTGCTTGCAGTGCTTGTACCTTTGTTCAGACAGCTTGTGCTTGGCTGGGACGCCATGTGGAATGTCTGGATTTACAGGGCGCTTACTTTTCTTGTGATAAGCTGTCCGTGCGCACTGGTGATAAGCATTCCGCTCAGCTTTTTCGCAGGAATTGGCGGTGCAAGCAGAGCAGGAATTCTGGTAAAAGGCTCGGATTATCTTGAAATCCTTGCTAAGGTAGATAAAATCGTATTTGATAAGACCGGCACGCTTACACGCGGTGTTCTTGAGGTAAAGGAAATCCATAGCACGGGCTGCGACAGAATGCTTGAATATGCCGCTCATGCCGAGGCTTCCTCAACGCATCCGATAGCAAAAAGTCTGGTGCGAGCATACGGTGAGGCGCCTGACATTTCTCGAGTGTCCGATGTGCGCGAGCGCGGCGGAAGCGGAGTTGTCGCAAAGGTTGACGGAAAGGAGATTGCAGTCGGCAACGCCAGACTTATGAAACAACTCGGCGTGGAATTTGAGGACAGCAGCAGGGCAGGGGCGGTCGTGCATACTGCAATAGACGGAAAGTACGCAGGATATATATTGATAGCGGATACTGTCAAGGACTCTTCTGCCGAAGCGATAAGTAAGCTGCGCAGCTGCGGCGTAACAAGAACGGTAATGCTTACCGGCGATGTTGAGTCGGTTGCGGCAGAGGTTGCCTCGGAAGTCGGAATTGACAAGTATTACAGCAACCTGCTGCCGACGGATAAGGCGGCACTGATAGAGCGCCTTATGGCTGAAAAGCGCGGCAAGGGCAAGCTTGCTTTTGTCGGCGACGGTATCAATGACGCGCCTGCGCTTGCGAGTGCGGATATCGGAGTATCTATGGGTGCAGTCGGAAGTGATGCTGCTATTGAGGCGGCTGATGTTGTGCTTATGGACGATGACCCGATTAAGCTTGCAAGGGCGATTGAAATATCGCGCAAGTGTATACGCATTGTACGGCAGAATGTCTTTCTTGCTTTGGGAATAAAGCTGTGCTGTCTTGTTCTAGGCGCTGTGGGAATAGCGAATATGTGGCTTGCGGTCTTTGCTGACGTAGGTGTAATGGTGATAGCGGTGCTTAATGCAATACGAGCACTGTCTGTTAAGAAGCGATAACAAAACTCCCCCGTATCTGATTAATACGGGGGAGTTGTGATTTGATAAGGTTATGGCGCAGACTGTTTTCAATTATCGGAGTGTAAGCCTGACAGCTTGCGATTGCTTTCCGCAGCACTGCCGCACTGTGTAAAGTGCAGCCATCCGTTATCAAGCGGACAAATCAGACGTGCATCTATATAAGCCTGCGGAATTGTGAGAATGTTCTGCGTCTGGTAATTGCCGGATTTTGTCACCTCGACCACAAGTGCGACGTCCGGCTCAGGCTGGTGGGTCAGGCAAAGGGGGAGAAGCAGAGCAAAGCTGTTTGTGTTGGGGAAGTATGCAGGCACAGCAGCTTTGTAATTTCGGCTGACGCATTTTCTGGCAATCTCCACCGCATCCTTAACACGGTTTTGAATACGGGTAAAAAGCCGGCTGTTTTCTGAAAGAATACCTTTTAGCTTTGCATACACAGCACGCTTTTCAAATTTGTCGGCAGTCATAAGCTTTTCTGCAAGCTCCTGCGCCTCGGGACAGTCTGTAAACTGGTCATTGAGGAACTGAACCGGCAGACGCTTTATACTGTCAATAATTATGCGCTGATAGTCGATGTGCATGGGCTTTTCGCTGTCAAACAGAAGCTGCTCGTTCTGCGTGCAGTATTCAGCAGGCTGCGGAAGCGGATTAAAGCAGCTTACCAACGTTTTGCCCGGTCCGCGTGACGCCGCAGTACAGAAACCGCTGAACTTCCAGCAGGTATCGGTATTTGCTTCATTAGGGAGAAAGCAGGCGTAAATATCATCATAATTGCTGTCGATAAGTCCTGTATTGAATGCGGCAAAGCGCTTATCACCCGAAATACACAGCTTGTCCTCCTGTACGATGCGATAGAATGTATACTTCATGTACTGGATAAGTATATAGTTATCCTTTGCGTATGCGTCGGGGAAGTCCCATTCCTCAGGCATTGCTTTGGAGGCAAGCTCGGCGAGAAAGCTGTTCCATGTGCCGAGAAAAGCAAAATGCTCCAGCATCTGTCCGGGGAAAACTGTCCCCGTCTGTGTGTGCGGAATAGTGTCGATGTAGTACAGAAACCACGGCTTGCCGTCATAGGTGCTTTTCTTAAGGGTTATTTCAATGGGCGAGCCGTCACTTTTGCTGTATCGGCAGGGGAATATCATCTTTCCGTTATGGAAGCGCAGCTTGTCGCGTGCCGCTTCAAAATCCTTGCAGAGTATGCTGTGCAGGTCGGGCTGTTCGTTCGTGATAAGATTATTCGTATGCAGGTAGTTTTCGAGTATCGCAAGCGGCTTCGACGGAATGTTGCAGAATTCATCCAGTCGTTGGCTGGGCACGGTGTCGCCCGTCGGCGTTTTGCGGTAATCGGTGCATTCGGCGGCAATGTCGGTATCGGGATACCTAGCGGATTTATGAAGTGTTACCATTATCTGCGGCACTCCGCCCAGAATTACGTCCTCCAGCTCAAGAAAGTCCATCTGCGACAGCAGCTCTTTCATCTTGATACACCCGAACTTGGAACGGTCTATGTTATTGTCGGTAAGAAGCTTGCTGACAGCCGCCATGTGCTGAGGACGTTCAAAAGGAAAGCTTGCGCTCAGCAGGCGGTAAATTTCCTCTTTGTCGCTGTCGCTGACCGAGATATTATTCTGGATACGCGTCGGCGCAGCTGTCTGACGGGTGTTGAAAATTGCGGTTTTCTCAAAAGAAAAGTACAGGCTTTTCCCGCGAGGACTCAGGTTTTTGGTGATAATACCGTTTACAAGAAAGCCGTCGGTGCAGCAATCAATTGGGAAAGTATATCGCTCGGCGAAAAAGTTGAGCGAGTTTTCCTCCTTGGCAGCGGCAAACCGGTCATAGATGAACTGCTTCATCGCCTGAACGGAAAGACCGTTTCCCAGAACCTTTGTCAGTGCGTAAAGAGATTGCTGTGACATCTCGATGATATCGTCGTTGAGAATAAGGTTATGGCTGCCGAAAAAGCTGTCCGCAGGGTGCTTCCCTGTGGGACTGCCGGTACATTCCGACCACTTTTTGATGATGACATAGGTGTTTCCGTCATCCATAGGGTGAAGCTCAACCCCCTCGGGAAAATCCTCAGCAAAGCTGCGGAAGTCAGCATAACCTAATTTTTCAAGAGAGTATCCGTTAGTCGAAAGCCACTCGGTTACTCTGTCTATCCTGTAAATCCCTTCATCGGGAAACTGGTTTAATATACATCTGAATATTTCAGTCTTTTTTTCTTTCGTCATTTTATATCCTTTCCTTATAATGCAGCACAACAACTGCGGTTGTGATAGATATGGCAGTTGGTTTGTGCTTATTCGGTATATGTACTGTTATAAAAGCTCGTTTGTGCCGGCTTCTTCGGTTTCCTCTGATATATCGTCAAGATCCTTTATGTATCCGTAATCATCCACGAATACACAGTTTACTGCTGCAGTAAGCTCGGATTCTGTCATATCCTGCATATATTTGCCCTCAACGTCAAGGCGGCAGCAGGTGAATTTATTGTCGCTGATGAAGTGAAAGCGTGATATCGGAATATTCAGCAGTTTGTATGCATCAATGACTGTTTTACATTCGCCGGCAAAATCCTGTGAGCTTTTGTATGCGCCGCTGAATGTGACGGTTAGAATGACCTTGTCGGCGGAGCCGAGCGACTTCATGCCCTCGTCATGTGCGCGGCTGCTGTCGTTAAGCTCGACGCTGACGAGAATATCCTTGATATCGGCGGCGTGCCTGAGCTCGTGATATCCGCTTTCGTAGATTTGCGATGCAATAGCACTTTCGTCATAAGCGCGTTTTGCCTCGGGCAATTTGCCGTTAAGTACAATTGCAAGTGTGCAGCAGCCTGCTACCAGTACAGCCATGATGATTATGGCAGGGAAGTGAACACGGAATCGTTTTCCCGAACAAAGATGATATATAAGCAGCTCTAGTCCCAGCAAAACAGCAGCAACAGGCGAAAGCTTAAGCGGCAGCAGAACATCCGCAGATTCCGACAAGAGGCAATATAGAACCGATATTCCCATAAGTATAAGAACAAGCGAAAGTGAGATTATTCCTGCGCCCTTGCGCACGAAACCAATCATGAATTTTTCTATCGCATTCTCATTCTGTGCGTCAGCAGAGGGTTTGCCGGCGGTGGCTTTCGGCGACCTGCGCTCCAGCATTGCGTCAAGTGCCGCTAGAATGTGGCGATCGCGTGCTTCAAGCTCGTCCTGTGCAAGGTCAGCGCTTTCATCGGGTGTGTGCTCGGTCATCGGCGCAGGCTGCGGTGAAGTGCTGCCTTTTATCAACGCTGCAGCCTCTAAAGCGGCGGAGGTTATTTCGGGGTCGTTGATCTGAGTGCCGGTGAGTCGATCAAGCTGTTTTTCTTCAGTCGGCATAGCATACTTCCTTTCTGTGTATAATATTTCATTATTATTATAGCAAATTACAGTGTTTGTGTCAATGGAGAAGAATGTCGCTGAAAAACAAAAAATAAAAAATTTTGATTTACCGCTTGACAAATCTTAGTCAGGATGGTATAATATCAATGTTAAAAGCGTTGAAGCGGAGTATTAGGCAGTTAATTTCGCCGTACAGAGAGATGTCGTTTGGTGCAAGACATTCGGGGATTATTGCCGAACTCACCGTGGAGCTGCTGGGTTGAACACTTGTTGTAAGTAGACGCAGACGGGAACTCCCGTTACAGAGTTGCGGCGTGTTTGCGCTGAAAGGTGCATCCTTGATCGGATGAAGAAGAGTGGTACCGCGGAAGATATTGAATATATAAGTTTCAGCTCTTTCGTCTCTTTGGTTATCAATTCGGGTAACGAGAGGCGGCGGAGCTTTTTTGTTATTCGCAAAACTGATTATAGAGCCATAAAAGGCTCTGAAAAGAAAAGGATCATACAATGGAGGTAAAAAATGAAGATCAGCTTTTCAACACTTGCTTGTCCCGACTACTCATGGACAGATATTTACTCAATGGCAAAGGACCTTGGTTTTAACGGTATAGAGGTCAGAGGTCTTGGAGATGACATTTTTGCGGTAAAGGCAAAGCCCTTCACTGACGAAAATGTGGCAGATACAAAGGCGAAGCTCGACAAGCTCGGACTTGAGATTCCGTGCCTTTCCAGCGGCTGCTGCCTTAAGTATGCCGATAAGCATGATGAAATAATCAGCGAGATCTCCCAGTATGCAGAGCTTGCTGCAAAGCTTGGCACGCCTTATATCCGCATACTTGCCGATCTTGAGCCTGCTCCCGTTGATGCGGTTGACGACGCTGTGGTAGCTTCCATGCTTAAGGAAGCGGCCGCTGTTGCAAAGGAAAAGAACGTTACCCTGCTGGTAGAGACAAACGGCGTTTATTCGGACACTGCACGCCTGAGAAAGCTGCTTGACGAGGTAAACAGCGATTATGTTGCGGCTCTTTGGGATATGCACCATCCTTACCGCTATATGGGTGAATCTGCCGATACCACCATCGCAAATCTTGGAAAATATATCAGGCATATCCACGTTAAGGACTCTGTATATGAGGGCGACAAGCTGACATACAAGCTTATGGGCGAGGGCGACCTGCCGCTGCGCGAGATGCTGTCTGCCATTCAGAAGATCGGCTATGACGGATACATCTCTCTCGAGTGGGTAAAGAGATGGGCAAAGGATCTGTATGCGGCAGGCATTGTGTTCCCTCAGTTTGCACGCTTTATGAAGCCTTATCTCGAGGCGAGAAAGAGCAAGCTTCAGATAGATGCGCGCGGCACAGGCTATTATCCTTGGCCTAAGGAAACTCTTATCGACGAAACCTTCCCCGATGTTCTCGACCGCATTTGCGAGGAGTTCCCCGAGCAGTATGCTTTCAGATACACCGAGCTTGACTATACAAGGACCTATCCCGAATTCCGCGAGGATGTCCGCCGCTTTGCCCGTGCACTCATCGCAATGGGCGTTAAGAAAGATGACCACGTTGCTATCTGGGCAACCAATGTTCCTGCTTGGTACATCACATTCTGGGCTTGTACTACGATCGGCGCTGTACTTGTTACGGTTAATACGGCATATAAGATTCACGAGGCAGAGTATCTGCTGCATCAGTCCGACACGCATACGCTTGTAATGATTGACGGCTATAAGGATTCCGACTATGTGGGAATTATGAAGGCACTCTGTCCCGAACTGGCTGAATGTAAGCCGGGCGAGCTTAAGAGCGAGCGTCTGCCGTTCCTCAAGAACATCATCACCACAGATTCCAAGCAGGACGGCTGCTTTACTTGGGACGAGGCAATGAAGCTTGCTGATACTGTTCCCGAGTCTAAGGTTGATGAAATGCGTGCGAAAATCAACAAGGACGACGTTGTCAATATGCAGTATACGTCCGGTACAACAGGCTTCCCCAAGGGCGTAATGCTTACTCATTACAATGTTGTTAACAACGGTAAGGCAATCGGCGACTGCATGGATCTGTCTACTTATGATAAGATGATGATTCAGGTTCCTATGTTCCACTGCTTCGGCATGGTGCTTGCTATGACGGCAAGCGTAACTCATGGCGTAACAATGTCGCCTATCCCTGCATTCAGCCCGAGAAAGGGTCTTGCTTGTATCAATAAGGAGAAGATCACTGCATTCCACGGTGTTCCCACAATGTTTATTGCAATGCTTGAGAACGAGAACTTTGCAACAACAGACTTCTCTCACATGAGAACAGGCATCATGGCAGGCTCTCCGTGCCCTGTTAAGGTAATGGAGGATGTTGTCAACAAGATGAACATGAAAGAGATCTGCATCACTTACGGTCAGACAGAGGCAAGCCCTGCTACCACGATGTCCAAGACAACCGACAGCATTGAAGTCCGCGTTAATACCGTCGGCGCTTCGCTGTTCGGTGTGGAAACAAAGATAGTTGACCCCGAAACAGGCGAGGAAGTCGGTGACAATGTTGACGGCGAGTTCTGCGCACGCGGCTACAATATCATGAAGGGCTACTACAAGATGCCCGAGGCTACTGCTGCGGCAATTGACAGCGACGGCTGGCTGCATTCCGGCGACCTTGCAAGGCGCACTCCCGAGGGCTATTACAAAATCACCGGTCGTATCAAGGATATGATCATCCGCGGCGGCGAGAACATCTATCCCAAGGAGATCGAGGAATTCCTTTACACCAATCCCAAGGTAAAGGACGTTCAGGTTATCGGCGTTCCCGACAAGGACTACGGCGAGGAGATAATGGCTTGTATCGTCCTCAAGCCGGGTGAGGAATCAACCGAAGAAGAGATGAAGCAGTTTGTGCTGGATCACATGGCTAAGCATAAGGTTCCAAGATACATTGCATTTGTTGACGGATTCCCGATGAACGCTGCCGGAAAGATACTCAAGTACAAGATGCGTGAGTGGGCGGTAGAATACCTCGGTCTTCAGGACGCAAGCAAGATTGTAACAGCATAAAATCGTATAGGCTGCTTCTTATGTAATCACAAGAAGCAGCCTTTGCTTTTTCTTGTCAACAGATTTAGGGTGGGTTTTTGTTGACATATCCGTAATGATATGCTATAATAAGCGCATGGCGTTTATTGTGTAAAATAAATCCTCTCATATCTGAAAACTGTAGATTTTAGCAATGCGCCTTATATTTATAATCAAGGAGGAATGTTTTATGAATAAAACTATTGTAATGGAGATTGTACCGCCTCGGGAGGTATAAGGCAATATACGGAGATGTAGTGTTGCCTGTAAAACCAATACCTCCCAAAAATCAATGAAGCTTCAATGAATTTTAGGAGGAAAACTATGTATTCGATTATGAAAAAGTACGGACTATCCGACAGATTTATCGCTTTGGCAGGTATGTATGACGGATTGACAGTCGGAAGAGTAATTCAGCAGGAGAAAGGCATCTACAAAATCGTAACGGAAAATGGCGAGAGCCTTGCCGAAATATCCGGCAAATTCAGATATAACGCTAAGGTTGCTTCGGATTTTCCTGCGGTTGGAGATTTCGTCATGGTTGAAAACAATGGCTACGACGGAAATGCAATAATCCGGCACATACTTGACCGAAAGAGCTGCTTCACGCGCAAGGCGGCAGGAGGCAGCCGTCAGGAACAGGTCGTGGCAGCCAATGTTGATACGCTTTTTGTATGTATGTCGCTCAATAATGACTACAATCTGCGCAGAATGGAGAGATACCTGTCTATTGCATGGGACAGCGGTGCCGGTCCTGTGATAGTGCTTACCAAATCCGACCTTTGCGGGGATATTGACAGTAAGCTTGCCGAATTGAGCGGAATTGCTTTCGGTGTGGATATCGTTGTAACCACCTCATTTGAAAGCGATGGATGGACAAAGCTGCTGCCGTATATGGGTGAGAGCAAGACTGTTGCATTTATCGGCTCCTCCGGTGTTGGAAAATCTACGGTTATCAACCGGTTGATGGGGCAGGATATCCTTGAAACCAACGGGCTTCGCAATGACGATAAGGGACGTCATACTACCACGCACAGGGAGCTGATACTTCTTCCGCAAGGCGGCATGGTAATTGACACGCCCGGTATGCGCGAGCTGGGAATGTGGGATTCCGACGAGGGAGTTGACCTCACTTTTTCGGACATCCTTGAGCTTGCTGCGCAATGCAAGTTCAGCGATTGTACTCACTCCGGCGAGAAAAACTGTGCAGTGCGTGAGGCAATCGACAACGGAACGCTGTCGGAAGAGCGTTTTATGTCCTATAACAAGCTGAAAAGCGAGCTTGCTTATGCCATGGACAGTGAAAGCTACCTTGTTGCGAAGAACAAAAAATTCAAGGAAATAGCAATGTTCAATAAAGCAAATCGTAAGAGATAATCAATGCTGAAAACGGCAGGAGTAAGTGTGTTGTACACCTTATCCTGCCGTTATTATTATGCTGTTTGGGACTGACAGATGAATTCTACAAACTCATTTTGCGGAACAGGCTTTGAGTAGTAATAGCCCTGTATGAAATCGCATTTCAGATCCGAGAATCGTTTCACCATGTGTTCTGTTTCAATGCCCTCGACTACTATTTCCATGTTCATGTCCTTGAACATCCGTATAAAGTTCTCAAGAAAGGCGCACATTTTAGGCTTATCCTGACTATTGACAAAGGAACGGTCGAGCTTAACAATCTTAAGCGGCAGCGAGGCTACACGCTCCATATTGGAGTAGCCTGTTCCGAAATCATCGAGGGAGAAGCTGACTCCGGCATTATTAAGCTTTGCCATATTTTCTGTAAGTGCAGAAAAGTTGTAGCTTGCGGCGGTTTCGGTGATCTCCAGATTGATCTGTGAAACCGAGATGTTATACTTGTTTATAGTAGACAGGACATTGTCAGCGAGGTCGTTCTGCATACACTGCGCTACCGAGAGATTGATTTCGATGTAATCAAGCCCGGTTTTTTTGTAATCCTCGCTAGCGATAAATCTGCATACTTCCTCAAAGACAAAAGCGCCGATTTTGTGAATAGTACCGTTGCGTTCTGCGACCGGAATGAACAAATCGGGAGGGACAAAACCGTATCGGTCATCAATAAGCCGCACCAAAGCCTCTGCCGATGTAAACCTGTGCTCGTTTACCGAATAAATCGGCTGGTAATATACCGACAGGGAACCTTTCTCAAGGGCTCTGTCAATAATGTCATCCATCTCATTGATCAGGCTGAATTCGCGCTGCTTGAAAAGATCCTCGGCAATCAGAACATCACCGCTGTTGCGTATCTTGTTGTGAAAATCCGAACCGAAAGCCATAAGCGAGTTGAAGTCCTCAAGGTCCTCAGGGCACCGTGCAATGCATATATAGGCGTCAAGTGCGATATCAATATTTTTTGATGTAAGCTTATTCTTAAAAAGTTCATTTACCTCAAAAGCCAGTTTTTTTGTCTTGCTTTTGTTGATGGCGTCTACCGTTATCCTGTAACGACCGTGGTCAAGATAATAAATGTTTGCATGGGCTTTTATTCTTTTATTAAGTAATGTAACATAATCGCCTATTCGTCTGAGAAGCTTATTGGTCTCATCATATCCGAGAACGTGGTAGACAGACGAATAGTTTGCTATGTTTATGAAAATGATATCAATATGGTTGTTGTTGATAAACACCTTTTTCAGGTCATCGGCATAGCAGCTGTATTTTCTCAAGCGTGTAATAACATCGACAATTTCCTCAGGACGCTGTATTACCATAGACATTATCATAATGCCAAGCGCGTTGGAGAATAATGCTACCAGAGAATTCGGGTATAACAGTTTTGAAATCGCGGCAGCTATCGACAGCGGAATCATGCACACCAGTGCAACTATCTGGTGCTTTTTGAACAGTTTTTTATGGGTTGCCACATAACACACAGCGGCTGCGATATAAATGCCTGCGCATCCGAAATGTATTAACGAACTATGAATAATCTCTTTTCCGTCAATGAATTCAAAAATAATACCGGTAAACAGATTGTAGATGACGGTGCAGAAATCCACCAAAAACGGCAGACATAACGCGATGGTCAACAGCGGCTTTTCTGACATTTTGTGCCATGTACGCGCAATGCTGATGATGTATGCAAAATAAATAGGAGTTGACAGACTATGCGCAATAACATACACAGATTTTATTATCATAAATGCAATATCTGCGCGACAGCCTGCTGCGTACAAAATTGTAATTGCACTTTCACTGACCGCGGCAACGATAGTGATGGCAATCAGCGTCAGAAAAACAATGCTCGCCATATCCTTGTACATTTTTCTGTATATGTTTGTACATAGTATTGTTACAAGTATACAGATGGCAGCTAAATCCAAATGAATAAGTACTCCCATATGCTGACGCCTCCAATCTAAATAGCTTCACCTATAATAATTATACCATATTGTGGTTTCTATTTCAACAGTTATTACAAAAAGTATATACAAAAAATGAGCAAAAAAATTGTTATAATTGCTATATGGAGTTCTATTTTATAAAAACTATTGTTGATAATTGATATTTTTTGACGGTTAAATGCTTGCGGTGCTTTAGTGCAATATACAAACTAATTACTGAAATCGCTATGATTATAATGTTGCACAGCAGGTATTGACTTTTCATTTTCGATGATTTATAATACTGAGTAAGTCAGGATATTACGTAGTAAACCATGCGCAGAATCATGAAAACACCTATGTAATACCACACTGCCTGTAATTTAGTGGTGCCGGCTTAAGACGAATTAGATAAAGGAGAACACAATATGGATAACTTTACTTTTTATAGTCCTACTGAGTTTGTATTCGGAAGAAATACTGAGGGAAGCTGCGGCGAGCTTGTTAAGAAGTACGGAGGCACACGAGTGCTGGTGCATTACGGCTCAGGCTCTGTTGTAAAGAGTGGGCTGCTTGACAGAGTTACAGATTCGCTTTCGGCAAGCGGTATTGTTTACTTTAAGCTGGGCGGTGTTGTTCCCAATCCGCGTGATACAAAGGTGTACGAGGGTATAGAGCTGTGCAGGAGAGAGGGAATTGATTTTATTCTCTCGGTCGGTGGCGGTTCTTGCATCGACAGCAGCAAGGCAATTGCGGCAGGCGCTTGCTATGACGGAGATTTCTGGGATTTCTACTGCGGCAAGGCGCGTATCTCGAAAGCGCTGCCTGTCGGCACTGTGCTGACTATCGCAGCAGCAGGAAGCGAGGGCTCTCCCAATACCGTTATCACTAAGGAGCAGGGAATGGAAAAGCGCGGCGCAGGCTCTGATCTTCTTCGCCCGAGGTTTTCTGTGCTTAATCCCGAGCTGACGTTTACGCTGCCTGCATATCAGACAGGCTGCGGCGCTACGGATATTATGGCTCATGTGTTTGAGAGATACTTCACTGTAACGAGAGAGGTCGAGATAACCGACCGACTTTGCGAGGCTGTTCTGCTGACGATGATAAAGGAAACTCCGCGTGTTATTGCTGACCCCGAAAACTATGAAGCGCGTGCAAATATCATGTGGGCAGGAATGATCGCTCACAACAACATATGCGGCGTAGGCAGGTCGCAGGACTGGAACAGCCATGCGCTTGAGCATGAGCTTTCCGGACTGTACGACTGCGCACACGGAGCGGGACTTGCGGTTATTATGCCTGCTTGGATGGAATATACGATGGACACTGACGTTATGCGCTTTGCACAGGTGGCAGTAAGGGTATGGGGCGTACAGATGGATTTCGAGGAGCCCGGACGAACCGCCGCCGAGGGAATACGCGCATTCCGCAGATTTCTGCACGAAATCGGTATGCCGATCAATTTTGCAGAGCTTGGAGCGAAAAAAGAGGATATTCCGGTGCTTGTTGAAAAGCTTGGCATTGGCGACGGTGTGCGCGGCGGATTTAAAAATCTGAACAAAAACGACGTTGAATGTATCTACACAATTGCGGCGGACGCCGAATTGTAATGATTGGACTATGTTTCGCCGTTATCAATATGATTGATTAGCTGCTCTTTGCATATCTGTTTTGAAATAATGAATGCCCCGAAATTGTCGGGGCATTTATTTGTTAAAGCAGGTTATTTGAATTTCTGAATAACATTGATCAGATATCCCACAAGTACCGAGAGCCCGGCGCTTATTGCAAGCGGAAACCACACGTTTGCAAGCGGCAGACCGCCGGAATTTCCGTTTATGTTCATACCGTAGAAGCTGAATACGATTGTAGGCACGCCAATGATAATGGTGAATGTGGTCATGCGCTTCATGACGATATTCAGGTTATTTGAGATTATGCCGGCAGTCGTATCCATGGTGCTTTTAAGGATGTTGGTGTAAATATTAGTCATCTCGATAGCCTGACGGACTTCGATAATAACATCGTCCAGAAGATCCTGATCTTCCTCGTAGAGCTTAAGGAAGCGGCCGCGCATAAGCTTGTTGAGAATGGTTTCATTTGATTTCAGCGAGGTGGAAAAGTAAACCAGTGATTTCTCCAGACTGAGAAGCTGTAAAAGACCCTGATTTTGCATTGATTTATACAGCTTTCCCTCTACAAAGGATGCAAGCTTGTCTATCTGCTTAAGGTATTGCAGGTATCTTGCCGCAATTCTCAGCAGTATAGTAAATACAAATCTTGTCTTAAAATGCGGACACACGCCCTTTACAACGCCCTTTGCCATATCGTCGAGGATAGGGTTTTCCTTTGCACTTACCGTCACAACGTTGTCGGAGGTGATTATGATGCCCATAGGCGTTGTGGAATATTGCAGAGTGCGGTCGGGGTTGTTGTTGTCCGTGTCCGATACAGGATAATCAACGACGATAAGGGTAACTCCGTCGTCCGATTCGATACGGGAGGGCTCCTCTTCATCCAGTGCGGCGCGGATGTAGTCGCGGTCGATGCCAAGATCATCCTCAAGCTCTGATATTTCGGTTTCGGTGGGGTTAATAACAGAAATCCATGTGCCTGCGTCGTTTGTTTCTCTCTCGCAAAGGCGACCGTCTATACTTTTGTAGTATTTTAACACTAATTTTTCACTCCTTGCTTTTTACGCAAAGAATCATGCCGCCAAAACCATGAACGCTTCCGCAGCAGTCTTTGCTATTAAATTATCTGACAGCCAACTTCGCGCCTGCCCGGGGTCTGCGTTCATGCTCTCACCATCCTTGTTTTGTAGATTTACGGTGCAATGGTACAAATTACATCGCTGAATATAAAGGAACATAATAATATTCTATCACTTTTTTAATGAAATTACAAGTATTTTTTGCAATAAATAAATATTACTTATTTCTGTCTGCCGAGTGCTGCCGACGTGCCTTCCGGAGAAAGCTCCGGAATATCCCATACGGCGTCGTATACCAGCTCAACGTTTTCGGCGGAGTATTCGACCTGCTTTGAGTACAGCTTAAGGTTAAGTATCCTGCTCCATTCGCTGACGCTTCCGTTTTCAAGCCAGGTCAGGCAGTCCATAAGTGCGATGGTAAGTACGGAAATGCACATCATGCCGGTGCGGCTGACGATTTCTCCAAGAAACACTCCATCAAGAAAATAGCGGAAGCAGAAGTACACCGCAATATGTTCGTAGCGCCATAGCTCGCTGCTGTGCGTCCTGAGATACTCGGGCAGGGCAGAGGCAAGCTCACTGCGGCGGCTGATAAGCCGTGCAAGCACATCATCCCACTCGGCGTTGATGCTCTCCATATCATTAAGAAGCTTAAGCAGTGCTTCTATTGTTGCGCAAAGGCTGTGCTCACAATCGGGTTCTTCAATCGCTGTGAAATCTTGCGGCAGGGTACCGCTGTCAAGCGCATCCTGAAGTATTCGAGTATATTTTGCCGCTGAAAAAAGTCTTTCCGCTATGCTGTGCTGCCTGTCCTGAAGAATACCGTAAAGCGTTTCTCTTGCTTTGATAAGGACTTCCAGCGTTTCCTCGCAGCAGGTTTCTTCCCACGGCTCGTCCGTCTGCTCGGTGACAAAACCAAGCGGTGAGCTGTCGGAGAACAAAAGTCGGCAGACCTCCTCGCAGCACAGCCCCAGACCTGCTTGTTTAACACCGTTGTACCAGCCGAAAAACCTCGGATGAAGCGCACAGATATCGCAAAGGCTGTCCTCGCCCATGTTGAGTATAAGCTCGCAAAGTCCGTCCTCACGCAGAAGCGCGCAGCGCTCTCCCTCGCCAAAGGCGAAGGTATGCACTCCATCGTGCTCGTGTATCGCATGGCGCAGCCGTTTTCCGAAATCTCCCTCGGCGGCTGAAAAGCGCTTCATTGAGTCGTCGTCGATGTCTATCTCCCAGCCGATGCAGCAGTTGTCGGTACACCGGTTTGCCGTGCACACAAATTTGTCGTAGAAATATGGCTTAGTCAGCTTCATTTTATGTTGCTCCCATCTTTTTGTTGCAGTATATCAAAGACGCAATTGTAATTATTGATGTGAATAATTCGGCTGCGGCAAAGGACAGCCATACCCCTGTCAGTCCGAATAGCGAGGACAGGAGAAAGGCAAAGCCGACTATCGCAAATATTCCCCTTGAAACCGAGGCGGCAAATGCCGGCGCAGGCTTGTCTGCGGCGCTGAGGTAGCCGGTGCCGACAATGTTTATTCCCGCAAAGATATAGCCGATGAAATACAGCCTCATTCCGCTGACGGCATATTCGCTCAGTTGTACTGAATTTTCACTGTTAAACAGTGCGGAGAACTGTTCGGCAAACAGAACAACGGCAATCAGGATGATTACTGCCGCCGAAAGTGCGGCAGCAACAGCCAGCTTAAGCACCTTAACGGTATTTTTGCAGTTTCCTTCTCCGTAAAAACGGCTGACGAGGGGCTGCTGTCCCTGCGATATTCCGTTGAAGATAGAGTTTGCCACGATGGCGAAGTTTGCAACCACACCATATGCCGCAACACCGATATTGCCTGCAATTCCGAGAACAATAAAATTGAATGCCGTTGTTGTTACGCCTGCGGATATTTCTCCTACAAAGGCAGATATTCCCAGCCTGCAGGATTGAAAAAGCAGACCCGGCGAGGGCAGGCAGGGTTTGAATTTAACGGTACACTTTTTCCCGAGGAAGTGGAAAAGACATACTCCCACGCTTATCATGGGGGAAAGACCCGTTGCAAGCGCCGCGCCTGCCATTCCCATATTCATCGGAAACATAAAGATGTAATCCAGCAGTACATTTGCGAAGCTGCTTGTAAGAGTTGCCGCCATGGATATGGACGGCGCTCCGTCATTTCGTACAAATGCATTGAAGACATAGTTCAGCATAAAGCACGGCGCAAGGGTCATGAATATGCGAGTGTAGCCTTCCCCGACTAAAGTGATGTGTTCATCGGCTCCCATAAGCACCATGATATCCTTGGTGAAGAATATACCGCAAAGCGTGAATATCAAGCCGAATATCACAGCAAACATCACGGCATTGGAAAAATATCGGTCGGCTGTCTTGTCGTTTCTTGCACGGAGAATGGAGAAGCGTGTTGCAGAGCCTGTTCCCAGCATGTTCCCTATTGCGAATATTACGCTGTATATCGGAAGAACAAGATTAAGCGCGGTAAGTCCGTCTGCACCCTGTGCTATTGAAATGAAGAATGTATCCGCCAGAACATAGCAGGATATTCCGAGCATGGCAAGTATATTCAGCGATGTATATCGCATAAATTGTTTTATTACAGTCATTTTGGATTTCCTTTTCTTGTATCGGAGCGCGCTGCTTTATCATGTAACTGCGCTCTGTATCTTTTATATATTAACACATGAGGTGTATCTTGTCAACTTGTCAGCCTTATAAAGTTCTCTAAATGTTCCGAAATCCTTGACAAAGTTCTCTTTAAGTGCTATAATACAATTGTTCTCAAAATATTCTCAATATGGTAACAGGAGGAACAATATGGACAGGACGATACTTCATTGTGACCTTAATTCTTTTTACGCTTCCGTCGAGATACTGCTTGAACCATCCCTCAAAGGAAAGGCAATGGCTGTCTGCGGAAGCAAGGAAAACCGCCACGGAATTGTGCTTGCAAAGTCCGAGCTTGCAAAAAAATACGGCGTACAGACCGGCGAGGCAATATGGCAGGCAGAGCAGAAGTGTCCCGGACTTATCATAGTGCCGCCCCACTTCGATGAATACATGAAGTACTCGGAGATGGCTCGTAGGATATATTCCGATTACACCGACCTGATAGAGCCTTTCGGGATAGATGAATGCTGGCTGGACGTCACCTCAAGCAGACTGCTTTTCGGGGATGGCGAGCATATTGCGCAGGAGCTTCGCAGGCGGTTTCGCGAGGAGGTGGGACTCACCATTTCTGTCGGGGTCAGCTTTAACAAGATATTTGCGAAGCTGGGCTCGGATTACAAAAAGCCCGACGCTGTGACGGTAATCTCAAAACAGGGCTTTCGCGAGAAGATAGGCGGACTTCCTTGCTCGGATATGCTTGGGGTAGGGCGGTCGTGTATGGGCTTTCTTCACGATTACGGTATCAATACGATAAATGAGCTTGCTGCGGCGGATGTCGGTTTTCTTGAAAAAAAGCTTGGAAAATGCGGCGTAATGATATGGGAATATGCTAATGGACTGGACAATTCGCCCGTGCGCCATATGGCGGAAAGCGAACCCATAAAAAGTGTGGGACACGGTACAACCTGTCTGACCGACCTGCTTACGGAAGAGGAGGTATGGCAGGTTATATACGGACTTTCTCAGAATATATCAAAGCGGCTGAGAGGTTATAAGCTTCGCGCGTGCGGAATTCAGATAGCAATAAAGGATGACCTTCTTCGCGTAAAGCAGCGGCAGATGCCGCTGTATGCTCCTACACAGTGCTTTTCCGAGATAGCGGATGCCGCATTCCGGCTTTTCTGCACAACCTATCGTTGGGAGCGAAGCGTCCGTGCGCTGACGGTGCGCGCTATCGACCTTGTTCCGTGTGTGGAAGAGGAGCCCGAACAAATCACGCTGGGAGGCTTTCAGACCGATGATAAACGCGACAGGATAGAGCTTGCCGTCGAGCGGATACGGCAGAGATACGGACGCAGTTCCATAGATGCCGCAAGCTTTTTCTCCGCAGCCAAAATCACAGCCGAGGAGCTGCCGAACACAATGCCAAGCGGAATACGCATGGCAGGCGCGTGAGCAGCAGGAACAGCTGCGGATGGTTCGACAGAACAAAATTTTCCCGTCAAAGCTTCGAGACCGAAACCTTGACGGGATTTTTATATAAAGTTAGTCGTCTTGATTATTCGTATTCAACAACATTTACCCATGACATAAGGAAGTCGCGTTCCTCCTGTCTGCCCTTGACCGACTGGGAAGCGGCAACGATAGGAAGCCATTTCTGGATATATTGCTTTGCTGTATCGCTCTTTTTGCTGAAGAGGTTAAGGTACTTTTCCGCAAGCTCGGTATCGCCGGAAAGATTGAACAGAAGATAGGTTCTTGCTACATCGGCAGAAGCGTTTCCCTGTGTAACGTGCGACCAGTCGAGAATATACGGCGTTCCGTCAGCCTTTACGATAATGTTGGAGGGGTTGAAGTCGCCGTGGCATACCTTGTTGTGCTTGGGCATGGACTCAAGACGGGTGTGCAGCTCATAGCGAGTTGTTGCGTCGAAATCGGCTGCGGAGATTTTGCGGTTCATTTTATCCTTAAGCTTGTTGAGCATGGGGCAGGTAGCTGCGTGCACCTGCATCTGCAGGTCGATGAACATATTAAGATAATCATCGCACTTGTCGGGGTTTTCCTGCATAAGCTGGGCAAGGGTCTTGCCCTCGATAAACTCCGAAACGATAGCCCACTTGCCATCAATCATCTTTACTTCAATTACCTTGGGCACGTTGATGCCGATATTCTCTACCCGAGCCTGATTAAGTGCCTCGTTGAGTACATCCGGCTTGGCGTAGTCCTTATCGAATACCTTTACTGCGGTATTGCCCTCGCGATAGATGGTCTTGCCTTTTCTTACAGCAATAACATTGTCTGACATGGTTTTATCCTCCTGTGTCGCAATTAAACGGTTTTATGCTCGCCATAGTAAGCGTTGAGGTACATCTGCCTGATTTCCTTCATAAGCGGATATCTGGGGTTAGCGCCGGTGCACTGGTCGTCGAATGCCTGCTCAACCATATCATCAAGACGGTCGAGGAAATCCTTTTCGTCTATTCCGTAATCTCTGATGCAGGTCTTGATGCCTATGCGCTCCTTAAGCTCGTCGATTTTGCCGATAAGTCCGTCAACCTTGTCGGTATCGGTCTTGCCCTTGATTCCGAGATACTCGGCAATATCCGCATATTTTGCAAGAGTTTTGGGGTGATCGTACTGAGAGAATGTTCCCATCTTTGTGGGAGCTTCGGAGCAGTTGAAGCGGATAACTTCGTCAATAAGCAGAGCGTTTGCGATACCGTGCGGCAGGTGGTGGAATGCACCGAGCTTATGCGCCATAGAGTGGCACACGCCGAGGAATGCATTAGCAAAAGCCATGCCTGCCATTGTTGCGGCATTAGCCATCTTCTCGCGCGCCTCATAGTCGTAGGAAGCGCCCTTTGCAGCGCTGTCATATGCTCTGGGAAGATATTCAAATATCATCTTAAGCGACTGCTTTGCAAGGCCGTCGGTGTAGTCTGTCGCCATAACCGAAACAAGCGCTTCAAGGTCGTGGGTAACCGCGTCTATACCCGATGCTGATGTCAGCCCCTGAGGACCAGACATCATAAGGTCGCAGTCAACGATAGCCATTTTGGGAAGAAGCGCATAGTCTGCGAGGGGGTATTTTACACCGGTTTCCTCATCGGTAATAACCGCAAAGGGAGTAACCTCCGAGCCTGTTCCTGCGGATGTCGGTACAGCGATAAAGTAAGCCTTTTTGCCCATTTCGGGGAAAGTGTATACTCTCTTGCGTATGTCGATAAAGCGCATTGCCATATCCATAAAATCAGCGTCGGGATGTTCATAGAGCACCCACATTATCTTGGCTGCATCCATTGCAGAGCCGCCGCCGATAGCGATAATGCAGTCGGGCTCAAAGCTTGTCATGGCAGCAGCGCCCTTTTTTGCGGAAGCGAGTGTGGGATCCGGCTCTACATCATAGAATGTCGTGTGGGTAATGCCCATTTCGTCAAGCTTGTCGGTAACGCATTTTGTATAACCGTTTTTATACAGGAAGCTGTCTGTAACAATAAATACTCTTTTTTTGCCCATAACATTCCTGAGCTCTTCAAGAGCGACGGGCAGACAACCTCTCTTTATATATATCTTTTCGGGAGCGCGGAACCAAAGCATATTTTCTCTCCTTTCAGCAAGGGTTTTTATATTCAAAAGGTGCTTCACTCCTACGTTTTCAGAAACGGAGTTGCCGCCCCAGCTGCCGCAGCCGAGAGTAAGGGACGGAGCCAGCTTGAAGTTGTACAGGTCGCCGATGCCGCCGTGTGAGGATGGAGTATTGATAAGCATACGGCACGCTTTCATCCTTTCGGAATAAGCATGGATCTTGTCTTTTTCTGTCACTGCATTGATGTACAGGGAAGAGGTGTGACCAAATCCGCCGTCCTGAATAAGTCTGTCAGCCTTGTCGAGTGCGTCGTCGAAGTTTTTCGCCCTGTACATTGCCAGAACAGGGGAGAGCTTCTCGTGTGCAAATTCCTCGGACAGCTCGACGCTTTCAACCTCGCCGATAAGAATCTTGGTGTTTTCCGGAACATCAACGCCTGCAAGCTTTGCAATCGTGTATGCGGACTGACCGACTATCTTTGCATTGAGTGCGCCGTTGATGATAATTGTCTTGCGAACCTTGTCTATCTCACTGTCCTTGAGGAAATAGCAGCCGCGCAGCTCAAACTCTTTCCTGACCTTATCGTACAGCTTGCCGACAACGATAACGCTCTGTTCGGAAGCGCATATCATACCGTTGTCGAATGTTTTGGAGTGGATGATGGAGTTTACCGCAAGCAGAACATCGGCAGATTCGTCGATTATCGCAGGAGTATTGCCTGCGCCTACGCCAAGGGCAGGCTTTCCGCTGGAATATGCAGCCTTAACCATGCCGGGTCCGCCTGTTGCGAGGATTATATCAGCCTCTTTCATTACCATGTTTGTAAGCTCCAGAGATGGAACGTCGATCCAGTCGATGATGCCCTCCGGTGCGCCTGCCTTTACGGCAGCCTCCAGTACGATCTTTGCAGCCTCGATAGTGGATTTCTTCGCTCTGGGGTGGGGGCTGATGATAATTCCGTTTCTGGTTTTAAGCGCGATAAGCGTCTTGAAAATCGCGGTGGATGTCGGGTTAGTCGTGGGGATAACTGCGGCGATAACGCCGATAGGTTCTGCTACCTTGGTTAATCCGTATACCTCGTCCTGCTCGATAATTCCACAGGTTCTGGTGTTCTTGTACGCATTATAGATATGCTCGGATGCGTAGTTGTTCTTGATGACCTTGTCCTCGACAACGCCCATTCCTGTTTCCTCAACCGCCATCTTTGCAAGGGGAATTCTCTGCTTGTTCGCAGCGGAAGCAGCGGCTAAGAAAATTTTGTCTACCTGCTCCTGAGTGTATTCTGCGAAAGCCTGCTGTGCCTTCCTTACGCGCTTAAAAGCTGATTCAAGCTTTTCGGTGCTGTCAACGATCTCATAGTTCTTCATAGTCGTTTCTCCTTATCGGTTGTAGTGCCTTTGAATTTTCATAAACGCACTGCGCTTATGCTGTTTTTAGTTTTCCACAGCTTACATGATATATTAGTCGTTTCATCGCATATTTTTGCAGTTAAAACTTGAATGACCGCTGTGATAATATTGTACATCATTGTTAAACCAATGTCAATTATATTTCGGGAATTTACCGGATAAAAATGCGGCGCGCTGTCAGCAAAGCTGAACATAGCGCTTGAAATCAATTGATGATCACTATTATGGCAAGTATAAGTAAATGGACGGGGTAGAAGCTGTAGTACAGATATTTCAGAGGTTTGTTGTAAGGACCCTGCTTGCCGCGGTACAGCCATATCGGTATCAGTGCAAGAAGCGCGAACGCCTGCCTTTCGAAATAAACGGTGCTGCCGAATATGTTTAGCTCGTAGGCAAATCCGCTAAGAATTTCGATATTGATGTAAGCCAGAACAACAAACTGACACAGGAAATTCTGCCATGTACGTCCTCTGAAGAAATAGAATGTCAGTACAGTAAGTACGCCTGCACAGTTATAATCCACAAAGGTAACAATTCCCAGAATGAAGCCAAGCAGTATAGTTCCTGCCGCAGCGGCTGCCCTCAGCCACAGCTTGCCCTTTGCCTTTGCCTTTTCGTTTATATAGATAAGGAATATACCTATCAGAAAAGTCCACAGAACATTCTGGTGCAGGGGATAGAATACGGTGCTTGCCATTACGAGGTTGAAAGGTATCTCGGACAACACAGCAAAAACCAGCATTCGCAGGACATACTTTTTGAGATTGTGCGTATGGAAATATCCCTCAACTATCATGAACGCGAATATCGGAAAAGCAATTCTGCCGATACAGGTCATCCAGTCGTTGCCGCTGACTACTGTCGCCCACATATGGTCCAGAAGCATGAACAGCATCGCCATGATGTGCAGCATCATCGAGGTCACTTCGATATGTGGCTTTTCGCAGGGCTGCAATTGATTTGTAGTATCTGTCATTATCAGTCTCTTTCAAGTGCAGATATGCCGCTTCTCACCATTTTTACAATGCCCAGAGGCTTAAGCAGGTCGATAAAGCTGTCAATCTTCGCAGGCTCGCCGGTAAGCTCGACCATGATGCTCTCGGATTGGATATCGACCGGCTTCGCACGGTAAAGGTTTGCGATTTCGATTACCTTGTGGCGGTCGTCCTCGCTTCTTCCTGCACGGATGAGTATATGCTCGCGGCATACCGCATTTTCGAGGATATTTACCTCCTGAACCTCATAAAGCTTTAGAAGCTGATTTTTGATTTGCTCGAGTATTTTTCTGTCGCCTGCAACAACGATAGTCATGCGTGATATCTCAGGCGTTTCGGTTTCGGCAACGTTGAGGCTTTTTATGTTGAAAAATCTGCGGCTGAACAGGCTTGCTACCCTGAGCAGTACGCCGTTGTTATTTGCGACCTTTACGGATAATACATATTCCTTCATGTTCAGTCCTCCGTATTGATATATGTTATTGGGTCTACCACAGGCTTTCCTGCCGGTATCATGGGAAGCACGTTGATATCGCGGTCGATACGCACCTCAACCATGACAGGAGCGCTCTTTGAAATATCAAGTGCTGCTTTGAGCACCGGCTCGATATCCTCGTTTTTCTCAATGATAAAGGTCTTAATGCCGAATGCTTCACCAAGCTTTACATAATCAATGTGTCTGTTGTCTAGTGTTGTCTGTGAGAAGTGCTTGCTGTAGAAAAGTCTTTGCCACTGGCGCACCATACCAAGAACATGATTGTTGATAACAAGCTGGATTATGTTGATTCCGTGAGCAGAGGCGGTGATAAGCTCGTTAAGGTTCATTGCAAAGCTGCCGTCGCCTGCGATATTTACTACCGTTTTGTCGGGATTGCCGACCTTTGCACCAAGCGACGCGCCAAGACCAAAGCCCATTGTTCCCAGACCTCCCGAGGAAACAAAGTGCCGCGGCTTTCTGAAATTGTAGTACTGCGCCGCCCACATCTGGTTCTGACCGACTTCGGTGGAGATGATAGCCTCTCCGTTTGTAAGCTCGTCCAGCTTTGTGATCACAGCCTGAGGTGTGACGGGCAGAGCTTCGGTGCCGGTCTGTACAGGCTCGTTGAAATCCGCGTCAAGTATCTCGGCGCACCATTCGGGGTGCTTTCTCTGCGATATCCTGCTGCATATAGCGGAAAGCACAGACTTTACATCGCCTGCAACGGTAGTGCAGACGTCAATGTTCTTGTTGAACTCGGCAGGGTCGATATCAATATGTATCATCTTTGCATTTTTGCCGAAAACCGAGGTGTCGCCGGTAACACGGTCGGAAAAGCGTGTGCCGATTCCGATGAAAAGGTCGCAGCGGTTAAGCGCATACGCCGCCCTCACTGTGCCGTGCATTCCCAGCATTCCGATATATCTGCGGTCGGTTTCGTCATACGCGCCCTGACCCATAAGCGAGGAGGAAACAGGCGCGTCGCAAAGCTCGGCAAGCCTTTTGAGCTCATCCGAGGCGCCTGAAGCGATAACTCCGCCGCCGGCGTAGATGTAGGGACGCTCTGACTGCATAATAAGCTCCGCTGCTTTTGCGATTTCGTTCTCGTCCGGCTCACAGTTTGAGGAGCATTGTACGGCAGGCTGCTTTTCGTACTCCGTAACCGCCGCAGTGATATCCTTTGGTATATCCACCAGTACGGGACCTTTTCGTCCTTCGCCGGCTATTTTGAATGCAAGACGTATAGTATCGGCAAGCTCCTCTACATTGCGTACAATGAAGTTGTGCTTGGTGATTGGCATGGTAATGCCGGTTATGTCTACCTCCTGAAAGCTGTCCAGACCGAGGAGATTTCTTGACACGTTGCCTGTTATTGCGACAAGCGGTACACTGTCCATATATGCGGTAGCAATACCCGTGATAAGGTTAGTCGCGCCGGGACCCGAGGTAGCGATAACGACGCCGGTTTTGCCGGTAGAGCGTGCATATCCGTCCGCAGCATGACAAGCACCCTGCTCGTGGGATGTGATTATGTGACGTATCTTGCCGCTGTATTTGTAAAGGCTGTCGTATATATTCAGAACCGCCCCTCCGGGGTAGCCGAAAACAGTATCTGCGCCTTGTTCAAGCAGGCATTCTACAATAATGTCCGAACCGTTGAGTTTCATTTTAACCTATCTGCCTTTCTGAGAAAAAGTAATATACAAAGATATTTTATCACAAAGCACCTGTAATGTCAATCACGACAGCGAATAATTCGGCAATATGTCGAATTTATATGACCAAAACGTACTTTCATTAAAATATTTTTCAGACTGACAAAGAACTTAAGAATGAATGTGCCGAGTTAATTTCTCTTTGTTCTGATAATTTGTCAGCAAAATATAAAGAAAACATAGAAAAATCTACTTGAAATATCGGAATGTTTGTGGTACAATTAGAAAAGCAATAAAAATATTATACGGAGGATGATTTCTATGAGAATTCTTTATGCAGCAAGTGAAGCGTTACCATTCGCAGCGTCAGGCGGTCTTGCCGATGTTGCAGGCTCTCTTCCCAAGGCACTTTGTGCGGCAGGCCACGAAACCTGCGTTGTTATGCCATACTATGTTAATACTCTCAAGCCCGAGCAGAAAGAGAAGATGACATATATCACAAACTTTACGGTTCCCGTTGCATGGAGAAGCCAGTATTGCGGTCTGTTTTCTCAGCGGATTGACGGCGTTACATATTTCTTTATTGATAATGAGAGATATTTTAAGCGCGATAACGGTCTTTACGGCTACTATGATGACGCAGAGAGATATGTATTCTTCAGCCGCGCAATTCTCGAAATGCTGAAATACATCGACTTCAAGCCGCAGATTATAAATACCAACGACTGGCAGACTGCGCTTGTTCCCGTATACTACAATCTCTTCTACAAGCATTCGTGGGGCTACGAGAACATCAAGCAGGTGTTCACCATTCACAACATCGGTTATCAGGGACAGTATGGTCTTGACCTTGTCAAGGATATTGTCGGTATTCCTCCGCAGAATGTCAATATCATCGAGTACGACCATGATGTGAATTTCATGAAAGGCGCGATTGAAATGGCAGATAAGGTTACTACCGTATCTCCTACCTATGCCCAGGAAATTCTCAATCCGTGGTTCGGACATGGTCTTGACAGAATTCTTTCAACAAAGCAGTACAAGACCTGCGGCTTCCTTAACGGTATTGATACAGATTTGTATAATCCTCAGACAGACCCGAACATTGCAGCTAATTTCAGCACAAGAAACCTCAAGGGAAAAGCTGTGTGCAAGTCGGATATTTTCAGGGAATTCGGTATGCCCGAATACAATATACCTCTGCTTGTAATGATCTCGCGCTTTGCCGACCACAAGGGCTTTGACCTTGTAAAGTGCGTATTTGACGATATCATCGCTACCGATATGCAGGTTGTGGTTCTCGGCTCAGGCGAACACCAGTACGAGGAATTCTTCCAGTCAATGCATTACAGATATCCCGACAAGGTTGGCTTCTACCGCGGCTATAATCCTCAGCTTGCAAAGCGTCTTTATGCAGGTGCAGATATGTTCCTGATGCCCAGCAAGAGCGAGCCGTGCGGTCTTGCTCAGATGATTGCTGCTCGCTACGGAACAGTTCCGATAGTACGCGCTACCGGCGGACTTAAGGACTCGATTGTTGACGCAGGTGATGACGGAATCGGATTTACATTCTGCAGCTATAATGCGCATGATATGCTCAATGCTATTCGCCGCGCTAAGGGTATGTACGACAACAAGACAGAGTGGAAGAAGATCGTTAACAGAGCAATGAAAGCTGACTTCAGCTGGGAGGCTTCTGCGAAGCTTTACATCGGTCTGTACAAGGAGCTTTGCGGCGAGTAATTTGCAAGCCGACATACTTAGCACTGTATAGAAGTTAAGCCTGAGAAGAGGAATGTCTTCTCAGGCTTTTAGTGTGTTAAAATTGGAACTGGCTGTTAAATGAATTGAAATTTATATGAAACTTTTATATTAATATCACATCATAAAACGTCTGTAATCTATTTCTTGTAGTAGCTCTTAAACAGCTCCGAGCGGGTAGGATCCTCCTGAAACCTTATGTAGCTTATCATATCGGTAGGTATAAGCTCGAGCGTTTCGATCTCCTTAAGCGATTCAAACTGAACATCGTGCATGATAAGCGGATATTCCTGCTTAGCATCGGGGTGTCTGGCAGCATCTATCCTTGTCTGGAGCTGAGTAACGGTATACATATATTCGCGCATAGGATTGGATATCTGCCTTACAAGCACAGCAGGCTCACCGGTACGGGGAAGTGTGCTGAATCCGGTAACCCTGTAAAGATGCATATTGATGTAGCGTTCGTTTTCAGACGCAGAATCCCACTTGAAATGACGTAAAAGGTCACCTACGCCTATAGTCATCTCGGTGCCGTTATCAAGCTTCAGGGTAAGGCTTTCTGCATTTGGGTAAAGGTGGCTCATAATATTTACCTCCCATATAATTCTTAAATGAATTATACAATAAAAAAATGATAATGTCAATAATGATACCGACAATTATTCAGCCGTTGATGTCCGCAAACGGCTTTCTCGGTATTTGCACAATGCTTTAATTCCCATTATCTCTTAAATGCAAATCTGCTTGCAATACATTATTATAATATACAATGAATGTCGTTGTTTTGCAATATAATATTAATGTCATTTTGAGGTTTATTGAGATTATCGCCTTGACTATAATGATAAAATGTGATAAAATAAAAAAAGATGTTGTTATTAGGCATCGATCAACTCAGCCAAAATATGAAATGTAAACATAAACTAAGAAAGAAGGATTTTGTTATGACAAAAATAGATGTGTTTTCAGGCTTTCTTGGAGCCGGCAAGACCACGCTTATCAAAAAGCTTTTAAAGGAAGCATATCAGGGCGAAAAGCTCGTGCTTATCGAAAATGAGTTCGGCGAGATTGGAATTGACGGCGGCTTCATGAAGGACGCAGGCATTGAGATCACCGAGATGAATCAGGGCTGTATTTGCTGCTCGCTGGTCGGAGATTTCGGAAAAGCGCTTAAACAGGTGCTTGAGCAGTTCAGCCCCGACCGTATCCTTATCGAACCGTCCGGCGTCGGAAAGCTTTCCGATGTGCTTAAGGCAGTTATGGATGTCAACTCGGAGGATATCGTGCTCAATAGCTACACTACCGTTGCGGACGCTTCCAAAATCAAAATGTATATGAAGAATTTCGGAGAATTCTACAAGAATCAGATAGAAAATGCTAAAACCATCATTCTCAGCCGTTCACAGAAGCTGTCTGAGGAGAAGCTTGCAGCTGCGGTTGCTATGATCAAAGAGCTCAACGATAAGGCGACTATCGTGACTACTCCGTGGGATGATATTGACGGCAAGCAGATTCTTGCTGCAATGGAGAGCAAGAATATGTTTGCAGAGGAGCTTCTCGAAAATGAAGAAATCTGCCCGGTATGCGGTCACTCCCACGAGCATCACCATTACGAGGACGGTGAGGAGTGCCACTGTCACGACCACGACCACGAGCATCACCATCACGAGGACGGTGAGGA
>JBJESD010000120.1:0-1664 GCA_051882595.1 Oscillospiraceae bacterium
GTCAAATAATAAGTGGTAATGGCACATTATAAGTGCTTCTAAATTATCATTTATCCGCTGTTTTAATGCAATTCTGTCGGTTATCGTCTTATATGCCTTTACGATCTTTCGCTGCTTTTCAATATCAGGAACAGGAAGTTCAACGGCGCACATCTGCTCCCAATCAAATACCTCTCTTACGCTACCGTGCGATTTGAAACGTGCATATCTGTCGAATTCGGGACGTAAAAACCATAACATTAGGTATTCAGGAAGAATCAGAGAAGTGTCTTCTATTTCAAAAACAGAGTATGAGCTTGAAATAATACATTCACTTTCCTCCAACAAAGCAATAGAAATCTTTTCACCATTTCGTGATGTTACCGGACCGTAGGCAAACTGTCCCTGCTTTACGACTTTATAGCTTGAAAAATCTGTGCCAACTGTATTGGCAATTGATTCGATAAATTTCTTTGATATACTTACACCTAATAATCGTGTAATACTCAAATCTCTATTTCTCACATCAACTTGCCGAATATATTGTCCCAGCTTTTTATATTCAGTATTCATAACAATACCTCTATCCTATATATTTTCTGTGAGCAATCTTGACATTGCTCTGATTAACCATAGCATAGTTCATAGTTGTTTCTATTTTTTGATGTCCGAGAAGCCGCTGAACCTGTTCAATAGGCATTCCCTTATCAATGGCTCTCGTTGCCAGTGTTCTTCGGAATTTGTGAGGATGCACCTTCGTGATATCTGCCTGTTTTCCAAGAGTGCGAACTATCCGCTGTATCGCTCCGATAGTAAGTCTTGTATGTGGAGCATTTTTTGATACGAACAAAGCAGGATCGCTGTCAGTCCGCTGATCAAGGTATTCCTGCAAATGCAGTTTTGTTCTTGCATCAAAGTAGACCTCTCGCTCCTTGTTGCCCTTGCCAAGAACGATGCAGGAACGCTCTGTATAGTTGATGTCAGACCTATTCAGCTTCACAAGCTCACCTACACGGACACCTGTGGACGTGAGCATTTCCACAATAGTGAGATCACGGATATTATCGCAAGTATCACGCAGTACTTCTAAGTTTTCATCGGTCAGTGTGTCCTTTACGACTTTAGCAGTCTTGACTTTATGTATCCTGCGGACAGGGCTTTTTACGATGTAGTCCTCGTCCTCCAGCCAGGAGAAAAAGCTTGACAATATACGGCGAACATTGTCAACCGTCACCTTGCTTGCATTGTTTTGTTGCTGGTATTCCGCAAGATACAGCCGCAGATCGTCAGTAGTGATTTCTTTTATCCACTTGCTTGTAGCGGATAAAAGCCTTTCTATTGTAGTCTGATAGTATTTCAGCGTACTTTCAGAACAGCCCTCAACACGCTTTGCGGAAATAAACATTTCAAGGAAGTGACCGTTTTCCTGCTTATTCTTTTCAGCGGCATCTGTACTTTCTGTCATATCCACGTTTTTCAGCCTTATATCAAGCACGGAACGCAGCTCGTCCAACTGTCTGCTGTCAAGGAGTCCTGCCATATCATGCAATATCTCTCGAATCACCATTTCTTTCATCATCATTTGCTCCAATCGTTGTTATATTTCTATCATTATAACATAGATCGGAGCTAAATGATAATTTAGAAGCACTTATAATGTGCCATTACCACTTATTATTTGACGA
>JBJESD010000121.1:0-7755 GCA_051882595.1 Oscillospiraceae bacterium
CCAACCACCGAAAGCTGCTATAAGCAGAAATCCTATATTGCCGATGCAGTTCATGCACGGACCCATCGAGCCGCCGAGAATTTGCGCTTTAACGCCGATTTTCTTAAGCTGGTCGCTGGTTGTGTTGAATTCTTCGCAAACAGTCTTCTCGTGCGAAAAAGCCTTGATGGTCTTGTAGCCGCTTACCGACTCTTCGATTTGTCCGTTAAGCTCACCAAGCTTTGCCTGCTGCTGCGGGAAGTACTTTCTCATAAGCTTTGAGAGATTTCCCGAAACAATAAGCGTCAACACAATCGTTATCATGCTGATAAGCGTAAGCTGCCACGAGTGTATCAGCATCATAACAAAGCAGCCGACAAGCATTACTACGCCCGAAATAAGCGAGCCCAGCGACATGGAAACGGAATTGGAGATGTTCTCGACATCGTTGGTCATGCGGCTCATTATATCGCCGTGCTTATGGGTATCAATATAGCGGATAGGAAGCCTTGATATTTTCGCAAACAGGTCTTTTCGCATTATTCTCACGGTGTACTGTGACAGCTTTGCTGCGAAAATGTTCTGGAAATAGCTCAGCACTGCTGCAACAAGATAAGTGCCGCCAAGTACAGCCATCCACATGAAAAGCGAATTTTTGTCGATGTTGAGCTTTTCCTCTGTCAGCGTTATAGAGTCGATTGCATACGCCTGAATAGTGGGGGCAATAACATTCAGCAGGGTAGAGATAAGCATCACGATAAGCATACCGTACAACATTGCCTTGTTTTTGCCGATGTATGCGAATATACGCTTAAGAGAGACTTTTACATTCTTGGGTTTTTCCTTTGGCATACCCATTCCATGAGGACCGCCATGAGGTCTGCCCGGAGGTTGAAGGACGGCGTCGCGTTTGTTATTGTTTTCAGCCAACCTGTTCATCCCCCTCTCTCATCTGAGAATTATAGATATCCTGATATACTTCGCAGTTCTTTAAAAGATTTTCGTGATTATCGAATGCTGCAAGCCTGCCGTTGTCGATTACGGCAATCTTATCAGCTCTCATAACGCTTGCTACACGCTGCGCAATCATGATAACTGTTGTATCGCCGAGGTTTTCGCGCAGAGCTTTCTGCAGCTTTGCATCGGTGGATAGGTCAAGTGCAGACATACTGTCGTCGAAAACAAGTATCTCGGGCTTTTTGATGATCGCTCTGGAAATTGAGATACGCTGCTTCTGACCACCCGAAAGTGAGGCGCCCTTTTCGGTGACCATGTCCTTGTATCCATCGTTAAAGCCATTGATAAAGTCTGCCGCCTGTGCGATTTCAGCGGCGGTGCGAACCTCCTCGTCCGTGGCGTCAGCCTTTCCCCAGCGTATGTTGTTTTCTATCGTATCGGAAAAAAGCTCGCTTTTTTGCAGCACAAAGCCGATTTTGCTTCTCAGTGCATCAAGGTCGTATTCCTTGACATCCACTCCGTCAACCAGTACGGTGCCCTCGGTGGCGTCGTAGAAGCGTGCAATCAGATTTATCAGCGAGGTTTTTCCGCAGCCTGTCGCACCAAGAATTGCTACGGTTTCTCCCTTGTTTATGCGGAAGCTGATATCCGAGAGAACATTATTAGCCTGAACATCCGGGTAGCGGAAAGAGATGTTTCTGAACTCAACAGTGCCTTTCTCGGCAGTGGAGCCGTCGAAAGAACCGCCCTTGATGACAGGGTCGGCGTCTAGTATTTCTCTGATACGCCTTGCAGAGGCGGTTGCACGGGTAACCATCTGGAACATCATGCCTATCATCATCACGGACATAAGTATCTGTGTTATGTATGTGATAGCCGCCATGATCTCGCCTATTCCAAGACCGTTTTCTTTCATTGCTGAGGCTTCGATTTCAAGACCGCCGATGTAGATAACAGCAAGAACTGCCACGTTCATGAGTATAGAGAGTATGGGTATCAGAAGCGCCATAAGCTTCTGAACGCGCAGATTAGTGTTGCAAAGGTCGTCATTTGCCTTGCCGAAGCGGTCGATTTCATAGTCCTCGCGAGAATAAGCCTTAACTACTCTTGCGCCGGATACATTCTCCTGAACTACGGAGTTAACGCGGTCCAGCTTGCTTTGCACAACCGAGAAAAGCGGAGTGCCTTTTTTCAGGACAAGGACAATGATTACAAGCTGAATTGGCAGCATTATCAGCAGTATGGCGCCGAAAATCATGTTAATGTTAAGCACCATATAAATACCGCCGATGAATTGCATTAATGTGCGCACCATCATGCGAAGCGCCATGCCGACAAAATCCTGACAGGCGGTGACATCGTTAGTAAGCCTTGTGACAAGAGAGCCTGTTGTGAACTTATCGGTCTGTTGAAAGGACATTTTCATGACCTTGGAGAAAGCGTCCTTTCTAAGATCGTTTGTAAAGCTCTGAGCCGCGAGATTGCCGAATACTCCTGACATTATTCCTCCGAAGCAGCCTATCAGGGTAAGGATAAGCATTTGGATGCCCAGATTAATGATGACTTCCATATCCTTTGCCAGTACGCCGTCATCAACGATTTTTGCCATCAAGTCAGGCTGAAGAAGGTCCATGCTTACCTCCAGCACCATGAAGAGCGGTGCCAGAAGAGCAAAGTACCAGTATTTTTTTAAATACCCGAGAATTTTAATCAATGAAATCTCCTCCAAGTCCACGCTTCAGATTATCGGTCATCTTTTCCATAAGCTTGCCGACGGACTTGAGCTCCTTGTCGGAGATGCCCTCCAGCATAGCTTCTTCTGCTTTGTCGAATGCCTCAAGCACCTTTGCGTGCATTTCTCTGCCCTTATCGGTAATAAAAACATGGGTTTCGCGGCGATCGTTGTCGTTTTTCTCGCGGCGGACAATGCCCTCGCGCTCCATGTTGCGGAGTGTGATGCTGATGGTCGGAGCCTTGAGCTTGGTGATTTTTACCAAATCCAGCTGAGTAAGTCCGTCGTTTTCCATAAGCGGCTTCATAACGTGACGATAGGATGCTCTCATGCCGATCTTTTCAAGCTCGGCGGATACAAACTTTCCAAACAGAAAAGAGGTGTCGTTTACGCATCGGATTGTCTCGTTTCCTTTGAACATATAAGTGTTGTTGTTGCTGTTTTTCATATTGGTTATCCTTTCTTTGTATTGACATATTTTGTTAATTAATTGCTATCGGACAGTATTTTAGAAAAATACTCTACAATAATTATTATATCTTATTTTTCGTTAATGTCAATAAATTTTTTGTGAAATTATGATGAAAATATAAAATAGGCATTTACGTTTTTATTCAAAATATGTGATATTAATGCGGATGTATACGTTTTCAAAGGCGGCAATTGTTTGTTGATGTAATTGTAACCGAATTGTAACTGTTTTGTAACCAACTTGACATAATTGTGTACTTGGTGTATAATTAATTACAAGCGAGTCGATAATTGCTGTTTTTCATCGTGCAACAGCAGTTGCTTAATAAATAACAGGTGATTTATTCGGCTTGCCTGACCGGTGATGTATGTATTTTATACACAATCCTGCGGATTATTATTTGATATCCGAATTATGCGCATGATTTCTGTAAGATGTATTGAAAACTAAGGACGGAGAATTCTGCTGATGAAGTTAAAACCAATTCTGGTGACATTTGCGGCTGCTGTTATTATGACGCTGATTTCTGTTACGGCAGGCGCTGCAAATACGCATGATTATTCGCATAAAAGCGGCACCTATTCGGGAGGGCAGCTTGTCTGGATAACCGCCGATGATGATGTGGAGCTGTATTACACTGTTGATGGAAGTTTGCCGGATAACGGCTGCACCCCTGTCGGTGATTTGCCGGTCGTAGTTACGGAGAATACAAAGATCCGCTGTGCGGCATATACTGACGGAATGCTTACGGAACGCAGCTCTGTAACGATAAAGATACGAACCGCGCAGCCGCACGCTTCTGTACAGAGCGGAAGCTATGCCGGCTCTGTCAGGGTGGCGCTTTCTTGTCCCGATAAAAACGCCAAGATATTCTACACGACTGATGGCAGCATTCCGGACAACAGTTCTAAGCAGTACAAGGGAAGCATTACATTGGATAAGTCTGCCACACTTAAGTTTATTGCACTTAAGGACGGCTGCTCGTACAGCAAGTATGTAACGGAAAAGTACGAGATAAGCGAGTGCGTTCAGGATGAAGATTGTGCACATCTGCTTGAAATGATAAATGATCTCAGGCAGCAGTACGGACTGACGCCGCTTAAAATCATGCCAAAGCTGCAGGAGCTTTCTCAGCTTCGTGCGGAGGAGCTTCCGCTTAACTGTTCGCACTATCGCCCGGACGGAACAAAATGGGATTATCTTCTTTATCTTAATGGATTAAAGAGGAATGTGCGTGCAGAGAATATTGCGTACTATTTTGATTCGGCGGACGGTGCATACGGCTTCTGGCTTAACAGCTACTATCACTGCATGAATATGCTCAATGCAGATGCACGGTACATAGGAATAGGTCATTACAGTAACTCATGGAATGACTATTGGGTATTGCTTATACTTGGTGATGAATAATGGGAGCATTCTGCTATAATAATGAACATACTGAGCTTCTTTCGCAGCGCGACAGGAAGCTCAGTGATTTTATATCAAAAAAAGGATATGTACGGCGCGCTGTCTTTGATGACTTTTTCAGCGGCTTGTGTTATAATATCGTTAATCAGCAGCTGTCGATGAAAGCGTGCGAGACCCTCTGGAGCAAACTCACGGCGGAGCTTGGTGTAATAACGCCGCAAAGCTGCCTTGACGCAGAAAGGCTTAGGCTCTGCGGCTTGTCAAAAAGCAAGGCGGAGTGTATCGCCGAGTGCGCAGCACGGTTTATTTCCGGGGAAATAAGCGCCGATAAGCTGGCGGCTATGTCCGACAGCGAGGTAATCGCCTGTCTTACAAAGGTGAAAGGCATCGGCAGGTGGACCGCGGAGATGACGCTTATCTTCTGCTTGCAGCGGATGGATGTGCTAAGTCTGTCGGATTACGGCATCCGAAAGGGCTTGTCGCTTCTTCACGGCATTGATATCAACGACAAAAAGGCAATGCAGCGCTTTGCGGAGCTTTATTCTCCGTATGGCACGGTTGCTTCATTCTATTTGTGGGAGGCAGCAAGGGAGCTGCCGGATGTATAAGGAGAAAACAATATGCTTAAAAAGATTCTTACCCCCGTATCGTGCGGCGAATGCAGAGTGTGCTGCGGATTTGATGAGAGCGACAAGTGGGAGATCCCGCTGATTTTTGATGAGCTTCGCGGATATCTTGCGGTGCATTATCCCGATGTTGCGCTTGAAAAGCGCGGCGGTGAGTATGTTTTTGATATGAGCTTCAACGGCGATGAGGTGGTTCTTTGCCCGATGCTAACAGAGAAAGGATGTGCGCTTGGCGATAATAAGCCTTTTGACTGCCGAATATGGCCTTTCAGGGTCAACCGCCTTGGAGAAAATAACGTTATCACGGTATCGCCTGTGTGTAAAGAGGTTTCCTCACTGCCGCTGAAAGTCCTGACGGATTTTGTGTCAGACGGCGGATTTGCACAGACGGTGTTTTCTGCTGCGAGAGAGCATCCCGATATGGTTAAGCCGTATATCAACGGATACCCGATTGTTGCAGTTGACAATGAAAGGTAACAATTTCATAAAATGTTATCTAAAAGTAACATTTTTGCAATCACCGGTTGGTAGAATTTATCGCGTTTATATGATAAAATAACAATGCGAGGTGAGAAAATGGCAATAAGACATGACAATTTCAGAATTTTTCGCAAACAGAGCGGACTTACTCAGGAGGAGGTAGCCGAAAAGCTGGGCGTATCTCGTCAGGCGGTAGCTAAGTGGGAGCGCGGCGATACTTTGCCCGACATTGAAATATGCAGTCAGCTTGCGCAGCTGTACGGAACATCAATTGACGCTCTCGTGACCCTCAACTATACCGATGACGATACTCCCGACAGTAAAAAGCACGTTTTCGGTGTGGTTAAAATCAACGAAAAGGGGCAGATAACACTGCCGAAAAAAGCAAGAGAGGTGTTCGGAATAACATCCGGCGATTCCTTGCTGGTGCTTGGCGATGAGGGTAAGGGAATTGCGATACTCAACCTTGGAAATGTCCCGATGGAATAATCTTGGAGGTAATTATATGAACGCAGTAGAGGTTTCTAAACTAACCAAAAAGTATAAAAGCAAGACTGCCGTTAACGGAATTGATTTCAGCGTAAAAAAGGGCGAGCTTTTTGCATTGCTGGGCGTTAACGGAGCAGGAAAAACAACAACCATTCGTATGCTTTGCTGTTTGTCTAAGCCGACAAGCGGCGATGCGTATGTATGCGGTCACAATTCTCTGACCGACAGCGAGAACGTAAAGCGTGTTATAGGTATTTCTCCGCAGGATACCGCAGTTGCCGAAAACCTTACCGTGCGCGAAAATCTTGAGCTTGTTGCGAAGATTTACGGATTTTCTAAGAGCAAGGTGAAATCAAGAACGGACGAGATGATAGCTATGTTCGGTATGGGTGAGGTTCAGGGCGACAGGGCAAAAACTCTTTCGGGCGGCTGGAAGCGCAAGCTTTCAATTGCTATGGCGCTGATATCCGAGCCTGAGGTGCTGTTCCTTGACGAGCCTACTCTGGGACTTGACGTGCTTGCGCGTCGGGAACTCTGGACGGCGATTGAGGCGCTAAAGGGCAAGATCACAATAATTCTGACTACACATTATATGGAAGAGGCGGAAAGCCTCTCCGACAGGATAGCGATAATGTTGGGCGGACGTATTGCCGCTATCGGCACGCTTTCCGAGATTGAGAGTATATCGGGGGAAAAGGGGCTTGAACCCTCGTTTGTCAAAATTGCCGACATGGTTGGAAAGGGGGAGTTATAATGAATCGCTTCACAGCTTTTGCTTCACGCAACCTCAAAGAACTGCTGAGAGATCCGCTTAGCTATATGTTCTGTATCGGTTTTCCGCTTGTTATGCTTGTCGTTATGACGGTCGTTGATTCAAGCATTCCTGCCGATGTGGGGATGAAAATATTCAAGATAAATTTTCTTGGCCCCGGCATTGCAGTTTTCGGCATGACTTTTATTATGCTGTTTACCTGCCTTTGTGTTTCTAAGGACAGATCCGGCTCGTTTCTGGTAAGGCTGTATGCCTCGCCCATGAGATCCTCGGATTTCATCATGGGCTACATAATACCGGTGTTCATACTGTCGGCTGCACAGTCTCTTATCACAATGCTCAGCTCTCTGATAGTAGGACTGGTGACGGATGTCAAGCTTGATGTCGTCGGACTGCTTGCTGTCGTTCCGACTCTCGTTCCGCTCGGTGTGTTCTTTATTTCAACCGGTCTGCTTTTTGGCACGCTTTTCAGCGAAAAGGCGTCGCCAGGTCTGTGCTCGATCGTTATTTCTCTTTCAGCTGTTCTGGGAGGAGTTTGGTTCGATGTTGAGGGTATCGACGGAATAATGTCCGATATTTGCAATGCTCTTCCGTTCTATCATGGAACAAAGGCAGCAAGAGCCGCACTCGCGCTGGATTTCGGCGGAGAGTTCTGGATAGACATTGCTGTTACAGCGGCTTATGCGGTAGTGATGACAATAGCCTCCATACTGCTGTTCAGACGCCGTATGAGAGCTGATCTCTCCTGATATGAATACTTTGCGCCATAATTAATTTATGGCGCTCAGGCTGTCGATAAAGGCACATCTGCGTCGTCAGCGCCGCTACGACAGCCACA
>JBJESD010000122.1:0-31528 GCA_051882595.1 Oscillospiraceae bacterium
GTTGAAGAGCGATGTCTTGCCGCAGTTGGGATTACCTGCAAGCGCTATTCTTATCTCCATTGTGTTCTCCTCTCTTTTCGGCACGATTAGATTAAACTAACTTGCGCGCCGTATAAATGCCGCACTTTTTTCAAGCGGCGGCGGACTTTGCAAAGATATGGCGTAATACATACGCAGTCAGTGATTTTGCGGACTGACATCGCGGCGCTTCTCGCCGCGGCTTTGTTACAATGTGTCTATCATCTCGGCGTCCGCCTTGCGAAGCGTAAGCTCGTATCCTCTTACGGTGATCTCCATCGGGTCGCCCAGCGGTGCGACCTTGCGCACTGTTATCTCAACGCCCTTTGTGATACCCATATCCATTATCCTGCGCCGTAAAGCACCCTCGCCGTTGACTTTTTTGACAGTAACGGTTTTGCCTACCTTTGCGTCTTTAAGTGTTGCCATATCTGCCCCTCCTATTATATGTCATACCACATCATAATTATTATCGAAGCCGGAAGAAAAATCCGACGGTTAGAGCAACCTAACTTTAATCTATAATAAAAAGTTAGCGATTTCTAACCATTAATATCATACTTCAATTTATGTGAAAAGTCAATAGTCTGAGTGCGTTTTTGCTAAAATGTTCAATATTTTCTATACATTAGTTAGTTATACCTTACCGCGATGAAATATTTTAGTTGATTTTTACAATACCTACCCGGCTGCCTAAATAGCTGAACGGCGGAGTTACAACAAAGCGATAAATGGGAATTTGTCGGGTACGCCCGACGGCGAATTCCGCCTTTTGCTTTGTAAAAATTATGCGAAAGTGACTTGACGGCGGGATTACGATGTGCCCGATAAATGGGAATTTGTTTTACAACAATTTATCCAATTCTATCAGCAATTTTTCTTTCATATCTTTTAATTCTATATCAGAAGGACGGTTATCATCACTATACATTTTCTCCATAGGATACCACCAAACTGGTCCTTTTCCGTTGTTGCCGTAGTTTTCAATATCACCGCTTTTTCTCGGAAACAAATGCCAGTGGAGATGGGTATCACCGTTTCCTAACAATTCATAATTCATTTTTTCTGCGCCAAAGGCGTTTGAAACCGCTTCTGCAACAATAGACATTTCCTCCAAGAATTTCAGTTTTCGTGAATAATCTAATTGAAATAATTCAGTCTTGTGTTCTTTGCAAAGAAATAAAGTGTAACCCTTAAAATGCTGATTGTCACCAATAACTACATATCCCGTTTCTAATTCTTTAACAAAGAATGGGTTTGTTCCATTGTTAATCATTTTAAGTCTATCACATATAAAGCACATACACCAACCCTCCAAATTCCGATTTATCGCTAAGTTGATTATAGCAAATATACTGTAATAAGTCAATGCAAAAGCAAAGCCACTTTTGACATTATATCAAAAGTGGATAATTGCTGCTTTTATATCTCTGCCCACCTTAATGCTCGGCGAAGATGATATCACATAGACTCCAGCGCGCGCTTGCCGATATCCTTTCTGAAATGCGCCTTTTCAAAGCTGATGGTATCCACAGCCTTATATGCGCTGTCAAGCGCGGATTTCAGGTCGCTGCCCGTTGCGGTAACGCCGAGAACACGTCCGCCGGCGGTGAGGAATTTTCCGTCCTCAAGCTTTGTGCCTGCATGATAAACGTATGCGAGGTCGGACTGACCGTTTTCGTCAAGACCGCTTATTACCTTGCCGGTTTCGTACTTTTCGGGATATCCGCCGCTTGCGATAACTACGCAGGCGCAGGACTTGTCGCTCCATGTGATATCAAGCTCGTCGAGCTTTTCTTCCCAGATAGCCTCGATAATATCAACAAGGTCGGTTTCAAGCAGGGGGAGAACCACCTGTGTTTCGGGGTCGCCGAAGCGGCAGTTGTACTCAACGACCTTTGCACCGTTCGGGGTGAGCATAAGACCGAAGTACAGACATCCCTTGAAAGGTCTGCCCTCTGCCTGCATAGCGGCGATGGTGGGCTTGAAAATCTTCTCCATGCATTCTTCCTTGAAGCTTTCCGTATAGCAGGGATTGGGTGCAATGGTTCCCATGCCGCCCGTGTTGAGTCCCTCATCGTTGTCATATGCGCGCTTGTGATCCATGGAAGAGATCATAGGCTTTACAGTCTTGCCGTCGGTGAAAGCCAGTACAGTAACCTCGGGGCCTGTCATGAAGTCCTCGATAACTATCTCGCTGCCGGATTTTCCGAACTTTCCGTCAAGCAGCATGGAGTTTACTGCGTCCTTTGCCTGCTCAAAATCCTTTGCGATGATAACTCCCTTGCCCAGCGCAAGACCGTCGCACTTGATTACTGTGGGATAGCTGTTCCGGTTTTGGATGTACTCAATAGCCTTGTCGCAATCGGTGAATGTTTCATAGCCGGCGGTCGGGATGTTGTACTTTTTCATAAGGGCTTTGGAGAACACCTTGCTGCCCTCAAGAATAGCTGCGTTTGCACGCGGACCAAAGGTTTTGAAGCCGGCTTCATTAAGCTTATCCACCATTCCGAGAACCAGAGGATCATCGGGAGCGACAAAAACATAATCGGGATTAAGCTTCTTAGCAAGCTCAAGCATACCGTCAATATCGGTAGCCTTTACGGGAAAGCACTCGGCGAGCTTTGAAATACCGCCGTTTCCGGGAGCGGCAAAAAGCTTGTTCACCTTATCGGAGCGAGAAAGCGCGTTGATGATAGCGTGTTCGCGGCCACCGCCGCCTACAACTAAGATATTCATAGTTAAAATTCCTTTCGGGTAAAAATATACATATATATTTTATCATAGTTTTAAGCTAATTGCAATATATAAATCCGTTTTTTTCACCTTTGACCGTTATTATAGCGCATGGTGAATAAATCGGATAAGTCTGTGCAGAATATATTTGCGGCACAGCCGTAAAATAAATACAACGGAGGAATTAAATATGTCTAACCGTATTGAACGCCAGAATACCGAAAGTCAGCAGAACAAGCAGAACAACCAGAACAAGCAGAATCAGCAGAACCAGCAGAATTCTCGCAACAATCAGGAAAATCAGAACAACAAGGGCTGAGCCTGCGGCAGGGAAGCCTGCCGTACATAAAACTAAGGATGCACGGATTAAATCTGCGGCGCATCTGCGTATCGGTTTTAATCGGTGATTTCCTAAAAAAATTGAAAAGTGTGTCAAAAAAGAGTTGAAATATTTCTTCGTTCATGGTATAATCTTAGTGATGAACGGAGGAGTGGAAGATGTACAGAGTTTCTTTTACGGGATATCGCCCGTCAAAGCTGCCGTTTTTCGGCGAGGACGATCCCATGTGCATAGAGCTTAAGCGGCGATTGGCGGCGGTGATAGAGAAGCTGGCGGATGACGGCGCACAGGAGTTTTACTCCGGCATGGCTCTGGGAGTAGATACATGGTGCGCGGAGGCGGTTCTTGAGCTTCGCAGAAGACGTCGGGACATCAGGCTGATAGCGATACTGCCATGCAGGGAGCAGGACGCAAAGTGGAGCGAGCCTGACCGCAGCCGCTATAATGACATACTCAGCCGCTGCGATAAGGTGATATGCATAAGCAGCGAGTACACAAAGGACTGTATGCACCGCCGCAACAGGGCGCTTGTCGATATATGTGATGTTCTGGTCGCAGTATATGACGGACAGAGCGGCGGTACAAGGTATACGGTGGACTATGCTGCGAAAAAGGGCAGACGGATAGTTACTGTGGAGCTGATGTAGTCAGCCTGCTAAATGACTTTTTCAACAGACTGGTGCGGCAGATTTCTGCCGCATTTTTTACCTTTCGGAAAAATTTTTTTAAAAAATTTCGATTTACCTATTGACAAGATAGGTAAAGTGTGGTATTATAATACCAACCTACCAAGTAGGTAAGTGAAAAGAGAACAATCGCTCATCGGAGGGAACGACATGAAAAACGTATTTGAGCAGCTTGTGAGGGCTAATTTCCGGTTTGGACGAATGTGCTGTTGCTGTTGTTGACAAGTCAGGTATCACGGGCAGCAGACGCCCGAAAAAAACTTACATATTGAAAGGAATAAATTATTATGTCATACAGATTTGAAACATTACAGCTTCACGTTGGTCAGGAAACTCCCGACCCCGCAACAGATTCCCGTGCAGTACCGATATATCAGACCACATCCTATGTTTTCCGTAACTGCGAACACGCTGCGGCGCGCTTTGGTCTTACCGATGCAGGTAACATCTACGGCAGACTTACCAACTCCACGCAGGATGTCTTAGAAAAGCGCATTGCCGCTTTAGAGGGCGGCGTTGCCGCACTGGCTCTCTCCTCGGGCGCTGCTGCTATAACCTACACGCTGGAGGCGCTTGCGCAGAACGGCGGTCACATCGTAGCACAGAAAACCATCTATGGCGGAAGCTACAATCTGCTTGCCCACACTCTTCCCAATTTCGGAATAACCGCAAGCTTTGTTAATATCCACGATTTAGCGCAGACCGAGGCTGCAATTCAGCCGAATACACGCGCAATATACATCGAAACCCTCGGCAATCCGAACAGCGATATTCCCGATATCGACGCTCTTGCGGAGCTTGCACACAAGCATGGTCTGCCGCTGGTCGTTGACAACACGTTCGGAACTCCTTACCTCATTCGCCCGATAGAGCACGGTGCGGACATCGTGGTTCATTCCGCGACAAAGTTCATCGGCGGTCACGGCACTACTCTCGGCGGAATCATCGTAGACTCGGGCAAATTCGATTGGGAGAAGAGCGGCAGCTATCCTCAGATCGCCGCACCTAATCCAAGCTATCATGGCGTTGCCTTTACAAAGGCAGCAGGAGCGGCGGCATTTGTTACCTATATCCGCGCGATACTGCTTCGTGATACCGGTGCGACCATATCTCCGTTCAATGCCTTTCTGCTTTTGCAGGGAGTTGAAACGCTCTCGCTCCGTCTTGACAGACACGCCGAAAACACGAAAAAGGTAGTTGATTTCCTCTCAAAGCATCCACAGGTGGAAAAGGTCAACCATCCCTCTCTGCCGGAGCATCCCGACCATGCGCTGTATGAAAAGTACTTCCCGAACGGCGGCGGCTCTATCTTCACCTTTGAGATAAAGGGCGGCGTCAAGGAGGCTCACAGGTTCATCGACAACCTTAAGATATTCTCGCTGCTTGCAAATGTAGCGGATTCAAAATCGCTGGTAATTCATCCTGCGACCACAACTCACAGCCAGCTTAGCGAAAAGGAACTTGCAGAGCAGGATATCAAGCCGAATACGATCCGTCTTTCCATTGGCACCGAGCATATCGACGACATAATTTCAGACCTGCAGCAGGCTTTTGAGAATATATAACACAGAATAGGGGGATAATTGTTATGTCAAACGTATATAAATCCGCTGATCTGCTTATCGGCAGGACACCGCTTCTTGAACTCACGCATATTGAAAAGCACTTCGGTCTTAAGGCAAAGATCATTGCCAAGCTTGAGTACTTCAACACCTCCGGCTCTGTCAAGGACAGGGTAGCAAAGGCTATGATAGATGACGCAGAAAAAAGCGGACAGCTTTCGCCCGAGTCTGTGATAATCGAGCCCACATCGGGAAATACGGGAATAGGTCTTGCTTCTGTTGCAGCGGCAAGGGGATACAGGATAATCATTGTAATGCCCGAAACGATGTCGGTCGAGCGCAGACAGCTTATGAAAGCCTATGGCGCGGAGCTTGTACTGACAGAGGGCGCAAAGGGAATGAAAGGCGCAATCGCAAAGGCACAGGAGCTTGCCGCAGAAATTCCCAACAGCTTTATCCCGTCGCAGTTTACAAACCCCTCCAATCCGCAGGCGCACTTTGAAACGACCGGCCCCGAGATATGGGATGACACCGATGGAAATGTGGATATCTTCGTTGCAGGCGTAGGCACAGGCGGTACGGTTACAGGCGCCGGAAAGTTCCTGAAATCCAAGAATGACGCTGTAAAGGTAGTCGCAGTAGAGCCAGCAACCTCTGCGGTGCTTTCGACAGGCGTTGCCGGAGCGCATAAAATCCAGGGCATAGGCGCAGGCTTTGTGCCGGAAGTGCTTGATACCAAGATATACGATGAGATAATCACCGTTGAAAACGAGGACGCGTTTGAAACTGGCAGACTTATCGGCAAAAACGAGGGCGTGCTTGTCGGTATATCCTCAGGTGCTGCGCTGTGGGCGGCAATTCAGCTGGCGAAGCGTCCCGAGAACGAGGGAAAGAACATAGTGGTTCTTTTCCCGGATACAGGCGACAGATATCTGTCCACACCTCTTTTTTCCGAATAAGAATAATAGCAATGTCATCAGAAAGGACCCCGTAAAATGCAGATTTATGCAGACAACGCAGCAACCACAAGGATGAGCAGAGCAGCGATAGAAGCAATGCTGCCATATATGGATGAAATATACGGCAATCCCTCCAGCCTGCATACGGCAGGTCAGAAAGCGAATGAAGCGCTGACCGCGGCAAGGGAGCGAATTGCAGTGCTTCTCGGCTGCGAGCCGCGCGAGATCACCTTTACTTCGGGCGGCAGCGAGGCGGATAATCAGGCGATAATCTCCGCTGCCTTAGCAGGAGAAAGGAAAGGGAAAAAGCATATCATCTCCACTGCGTTCGAGCATCACGCCGTACTCCACACGCTTAACAAGCTAGAAAAGCAGGGCTTTGAGGTCACGCTTCTTGACGTGCATGAAAACGGCATGGCTTCTGCCGAGCAGGTCGAGAACGCTCTGCGCGACGATACCTGCCTTGTTACAGTAATGTACGCAAACAACGAGATTGGCTCTGTTCAGCCGATAAAGGATATCGGAGCAGTCTGCGCAAAGCACGGCGTACTGTTCCACACCGACGCGGTACAGGCGGCAGGTCATCTCCATATCAACGTGCGTGAACAGAATATCGATATGCTGTCGCTGTCTGCACATAAATTCCACGGTCCCAAAGGCGTGGGAGTACTTTACAGCAGAAAGGGAATACCGCTTTTTAACATCATAGAGGGCGGTGCACAGGAGCGCGGAAAGCGCGGCGGCACAGAGAACATTCCTGCGATAATGGGCATGGCGGCGGCGCTTGAGGAAGCAGTCGCAGGCATCGACAGCAATACCGCAAGGCTGACAAAGCTGCGCGACAGGCTTATTGAGGGTCTGTCCGAGATTCCTCACTCTGTTCTTAACGGAGACCGCAGCAGCCGTCTTGCAGGAAATGTGCATTTCTGCTTCGAGGGCATCGAGGGTGAAAGCCTGCTTCTGCTGCTGGACGACAAGGGAATATGCGCCTCGTCCGGCTCTGCGTGCACAAGCGGCTCACTTGACCCAAGCCATGTGCTGCTTGCAATCGGCAGACCGCATGAGATAGCTCACGGCTCTCTCAGACTGACGATAAGCGAGGATACTACCGATGAAGAGATAGAGTATATCATTTCCTCTGTCAAGGAAGTAGTGGAGTATCTGAGAAGCATTTCGCCGATATGGAATGATATGATAAACGGCAGAAAAGAATTTGTATTGAAAGGATAAGCTTATGGCATTGTACAGTGACAAGGTAATGGATCATTTCCGCAATCCGCGGAATGTCGGAGTGATAGAGGACGCCGACGGGGTAGGGGAGGTCGGCAACGCAAAGTGCGGCGATATCATGAAGATATACCTCAAGATAGATAACGATATAATAAGCGATGTAAGGTTTGAAACCTTTGGCTGCGGCAGTGCTATCGCATCAAGTTCAATGGCGACCGAGCTTATCAAGGGAAAGCCTGTTTCACAGGCGCTTTCATTAACAAATAAGGCCGTTGTAGAGGCGCTTGACGGACTTCCGCCGCATAAGATACACTGTTCGGTGCTTGCGGAGGAGGCCATAAAGGCGGCGCTGAAGGACTATTACGACAAAAACGGCATTGCCTATGACAAGAATATTTTTCCGGACTGCGAGCATTGTGACCACTGTTGTGGGGAATAGCGAAAAAACCGCTTGAATTAATGCGTTAATTATGTTAGAATGTATTTCAGAGGTGATATAGATGATGATTTCAACAAGGGGAAGATACGCGCTGCGTGTGCTTATTGACCTTGCCGAGCATAACGACGGAAAGTATATCCCGATGAAGGATGTAGCGGAACGTCAGGGGCTTTCTCTGAAATATCTCGAACGCATACTCCCGGTGCTGACAAAGAACAAGCTTGTTGTCGGCGTGCATGGAAAGGGCGGCGGCTATCGGCTCAGCCGTTCTCCCGAGCAATACAGCGTGGGGGAGATACTGCGCCTGACAGAGGGCGACCTTGCGCCGGTATCCTGTCTCCAGTGCGGAGCAGAGCCGTGTGAGCGTGCCGCGCAGTGCAGAACGCTGAAAATGTGGCAGGGCTTCTTTAAGCTGACAAACGATTATTTCAATTCGATCACGCTTTCCGAGCTTATGATGAACGAAAACGCTCCCAATTATGTCATCTGATTGCCCGTCAACCGTATCGGGCTCATGAAAGTGAATGTAAAAGCGGCTTCCCGAAAAGTGGGAAGCCGCTTCAGGCTGTCGAAAAACCCTCATCTGCGTTGTCACTGCGCCCTACGACAGGCACAAAGCCTAGTCGTTGGGCGCGTTCAGAGTAACACGAAGTGTTATTCGTGCATCTGAGGGCTTCTCGCCACCCTGAAATGATACTTTTTCAACAAGCAATAAGGGACTTCCCGAAAGTGGGAAGTCCCTTTGCTGTGTGCCGAACGTGTTGGTATTACTCGAAGCTGTCCTCTTCATCGCGCGAGTTGAAAAGCTCGATAAGCTGAAGCATTTCCTCCTCTGTCATGGAGATGCCCTTGCTCATTCTGGTATGGTCGGGAGACCATTCGCGGATGTCGAACTTAGGCTCGCGGTCGTTCCAGCTTACCATATTAAGCTCTTTTGTCCAGCCCTTTGCGTTTTCGGAGATAACTCCAAGCTCCTTTGTGATTTCAAACTTGATCTCTGCCATGTTTTCAGTCCTCTTCTTTCTTTGATTTTGATTTTTTAGGTTTTGGTTCCTTTTTCTTTTTTATCTTTGTGGTATCCGCTGCAATAATGCTGTCATATACCGCATGATATTTCGGCGGTACAAGCTTGTTTATATGCAGCTTTCCGAAAAACCACTTTGTAAACGAAGCCTTTTCGTAGATGCCGTTGAGATATGTATTGATGTGGTTTACATCTCCGCTCTTGTGGTCGAGAAAATCATGAAGCTTTTCCGGCGGCTCATAGGTGACGATAAAGTCAACCTTGTTGTCTGCCTTTTCAAGGTTTGCTATGCCCTCGTCAAGCTCACAATCGTCGGGGATTTCGCGCTGCCACCAGTTCTGACCCTCGATAAGCTCCACAGTGTCATCGCTCTGACCTCCGCCGAAAGCGAACACTGTCTTTTCGGCGATCTCATACACCTGACCGCGCATAAGCTGGCGAAGTCTGCCGCTTATCAGACGGGTTTTTCCGCCGCACCAGTCGCTTACTTCATACTTTTCAAGCAGGTCGTAGTTTTCGTGAGAGCCTTCAACAAAAAGCACGTTGTAGCGCTGCTTTCCTATCTTTTTTAACAGCTTTTGTTCTTTCCTGCTGCCGTCCCAGATAAATCCGAAATCACCGCAGATAATAAGCGCATCATTCTTTTTCAGTTTTCTTAGCATAGGATGCTTAAAACGCGAAAAATCGCCGTGTATATCGCCTGTAATAAAAATCATAAATGCTCCGTTCTTTGGGAAATTATTAAAATTCGGTTACAATTTCGCAAAAACCCTTTACAATGTGGTATGTTATTTGATATAATACTAATTAGAATATCGCGTTTGCTTCTGCGATTAACAGGGCATACGGCGTCAAATATCATACTTAATATATAATAACTCAAATTGGGGGATTTGTCTATATGCGAAAAGCAAAAATTTTTACATTATTTCTGTCGATTATTTTACTATGCTCCACAGTTTTTGGCAGTTTTTCGGCTTCTGCGGCATTTACGCCTAAGTTCAAGATAAACAGCGAGGGCGTATATATGGTCAATACCGATACGGATATCGTTGTTGTGTCCAAAAATGCCGACAAGAAGTTCGCTCCGGCTTCTACCGCGAAGATAATGACCTGCCTTGTGGCGCTTGAGAATATCAAGAATTTCGACGCCTATGTGCTGTGTCCATACGCTGCATACAATGAGTTCCACGAGGACAATCTCAACTTCAGGGGCGCTTCCGATGCTGCAATAGAGCCTCATCAGAGCAATATTACCTATTGGGATCTTTTATATGCGCTTATGGTGCGCTCCGCTTGCGAGGCTGCGAACATCCTTGCATACAACCTCGGCGGCGAGAATATCGACAACTTTGTCGCTATGATGAACAGCAAGGCAAAGGAAATAGGCTGCAAAAACACTCATTTCACCAACCCTCACGGACTTTGGGAGGAGGATAACTACACCACCGCCTACGACCTCTATCTTATCACGAAGTATGCGATGGACAACTATCCCCGTTTTATGGAGATATGCGATACTTACTCCTATGATATGCCGGCGAATTCCACTTATCCGGACGGCTACACCATCACACATACAAACAAGATGATGCAGACCACCAGCGAATACTATTACGAGGGCGTTCACGGTATAAAGACAGGAAGCATCGACAAGTACTACTATCAGAATGCCGACGGAACCTACTCCTATGATAACTTCGACTACGGCTGCCGCGCTCTTGTTACAACAGCGGAGAAAAACGGATTTCACTATATCCTGGTTACGCTTAACGCTCCTTTCTGCAACGATGACGGAACGCCCACCGAAACCCAGCTTTCGTTTACCGACCACATCAATCTGTACGACTGGGCGTTCAGTGAGTTCGAGTACAGCCTTGTACTTAACAAAAACGAGCAGATAACCCAGATTGGAGTAGACAAGGGCAAGGATGCCGACACAGTGGGACTAATCGTAACCGAGGACTACTACACTCTGCTTCCCAAATCGCTTGACCGCACCACTATTCAGCGCATATGCGAGCCGATAACAGACCAGCTTGAAGCCCCCGTGGAAAAGGGCGTGGAGATGGGCACCCTCCAGCTGCGGCTTAACGGAGAAACTCTGGTCAATATGAAGCTCGTTACGGAAACGTATGTAGAGCTTGATATGCAGGAGTACTACAAGGAAAAGGTGCTTGAGTTTGTACAGGACAAGCGGTTTATTGCGATATGCGTATGCGTAGTGCTGCTTATCCTGCTGCTTGCCGTTACAAGCACGGTGAGAAAGTACTCCAACAAGCGCACCGCAGATATGCAAAGGCGCCGCAAGATAAGCTCTATGCCGCCTAAGAACAAAAAGAGATCCAACAACATCAGGAGAAGATGATGAACGTAAATATAATCGCCATGGGCAAGCTTAAAGAAAGCTATTACCGTGAAGCCTGTGCGGAGTATCTTAAAAGGCTTGGAGCGTTCGCTTCGGTAAAGGTTTACGAGCCTCAGCCGGTGGATCTGCCGCAGAATCCGAACCGCACCCAGATAGACAAGGCGCTGGAGCAGGAGGCGGCGAGAATACGCGAGAATATCCGCCCGGGTTCGTTTACCATAGCGATGTGCATTGAGGGTAAAGCGATTTCGAGCGAGCAGCTGGCGCAGAAGCTGGAGGATATCGCCAACCGCGGAATAAGCACGGTGAACTTCATCGTGGGCAGCTCTTTCGGACTGGCAGAGGAGCTTAAGACGACGGCGGATATGAGGATGTCGATGTCACCAATGACCTTTCCTCACAGCCTTGCGCGCGTAATGCTTTCAGAGCAGATATACAGAGCCTATTCCATCATCAATAATGCGAAATATCATAAATAGCACAAAAGACGGGGGACGTATTTACGTCCCCCTTTTCTTTATTTGTTTTTACGCTTCTTGTCGCCGAACCACTTTTTAAGCTCTGCAATCAACCTTGAAATCTCAAGCGGCTTTGCAATGTGACCGTTCATTCCTGCTTCCTTTGCCGTGCGGATGTCTTCAACAAACGCATTCGCCGTCATTGCGATGATAGGAATATCCTTCGCGTCATTTCGCGGCAGAGCGCGAATACGTCGTGCTGCCTCGTGACCATTCAGCTTCGGCATCTGGATATCCATAAATATAAGGCTGTAATAGCCCGGCTCGGACTGAGAGAACATTTGTACCGCTTGCTCGCCGTCTGCGGCTACCTCGGTAACGATATTCGCTTCCGAGAGAAACTCCGAGGCGATCTCAGCGTTGAACTCAAGATCCTCAGCAAGAAGTATACGTCTGCCGCCGAAATCGTAGTCGGACATACGTTCTTTTACAGGCTCGTCCATGGAAAGCTCGCTTATTACAGAACCGGCATGGTCGTCCGAGCGCTTAAGGCATACCGTTACCTCGAATACAGAGCCTTTTCCAAGCTCGCTTCGCACGTTGATTCCGCCGTTCATCATCCTTGCTATGTTCTGGGCGATAGCCATGCCGAGACCTGTACCCTCTACTCCTGTAACACGGGAGTTGTCCGCACGGACAAACGGGTCGAAAACCTTTGACATGACTTCCTCTGACATACCTATTCCGTTATCCTCAATGGTGAACATATACCTTGCAATATCGTGGCGGTCAGGCTCCAGCTCTTCTGCAGTGAATTTGATCGTACCGCCGTCGGGCGTGTATTTTACAGCGTTGCTCAGAACATTGGTCAGAAGCTGGCGAAGCTTTACCTTGTCGCCGTTTACAAGCTTGTTGAGAGGCTTGATATCTGTGATAAGCGTATGATTGTGCTTGTCTGAAAGCGACTTTATTACCGACAGAAGCTCATCAATAAATACGGTAATATCGAAGTCGGTAGCGGAAAGCGTGGTTTTTCCGCTCTCAATTGCGCTGAGGTCAAGCACGTTGTTTATAAGCTCAAGCAGATGTCTGCCCGAATACTCTATTTTGCTCAGGCAGTCTATAACACGTTCTCTGTCGTCCACATTTTCCTGTGCAATAGCCGACATACCCAATATGGAGTTCAGCGGCGTCCTGATATCATGGCTCATCTGGGACATAAACAGCGTTTTTGCGCTGTTCGCTCTCTGCGCCTGATTAAAAGCGTCACGGAGTGCTTGTTCTATTCGCTTGTTTTCCTCGCTTTCAAGCGTAACATTCTTTATATAGGACAGTCCCCAAACCTGCTCTGTGCTGAGATCCTTTGTAAGGATTACCGCCTCTCTGAAAACGCCCTTTTTTCCGTCTATCGCAAATTCATACTCTGCATCCAGCGAACAGTGGTTGCTGTTGAACATCTCAAACAATGAAGCCGTGCTGAATGTTTTTCTGAACATCTCCGACTCCTGCTCTGATGTAATGAACTCAGCCTTGCGGTTAATGTATTCGTTATAGGAGCATGGACAACTTAAGCCAAGCATAGGAACAAGCGGCTTTATGCCATCCCTCTCTATGACCTCGTCATAAAGCGTATCCGTAGTTACATTGAACGTATATACGGCAATTGCGGTAGAAAGGATAGCCTGCTTGTACTGCTGCTCAGCACGCAGTGCATACTCAAGCATCTGCTGATTTTTAAGCTGGCGCTCCTTTTCTGCGTTTATTGCCTGAACAGTGACTATTGCCATATGCGGCTCGCCGTTTTCATCGGTTGAGGACAGAGAAGCCTGTATGCGCACCCATTCGTACACCTTGGTGACAGTGTTCATGCGGCGTACTTCTGCTTCGATAATTTTTTCGCCTGCGGCAAAGCGCTCTCTCATGCGGCGCACAGAGAACTTGTCCATTATTTCCCGTAGCTTTTCATCATTGCAGTTGTACCTGAAAGATGTTCTTGCTATCTCGTCATCGTAGAAGCCGCGCATTTCAAAGTTTTCCGCATATTGGCTTCCGTCCTGTCCGGATGAATACAGCCGTCCTGTTTTAAGATTGACAAGGTCAATATCCTCGTAGGGCAGGGTGAGTCCGTTTATCAGCTTAATGCGCAGTGCGTCCTTGAACTCGGTGTGATGATGGTCTGTGATATCGCGGAAGATGAACATTTCCTTATATTTCGGAGAAAATCCGTGCTTAAATCGGACAAACCTCAGCTTCATCCAGCGGTATTTATGGGTTCCTGGGTCAAGGCAGCGGAACTCATCCTGCATCTCGTTCTGAGAGATGTTAAAGTAGTGCAGCAGAGCTTTTCGGCTGCTTGCTTCATCAAAATGCTCGGCGTCCTCGCGCGCTACAAGCCCGGACACGGTATCTCTCCACATATCATAAGTGAAGTTCCTGCCCAGAATCTTTGATATGTTGAACTTATCCTTTAGCATCAGCACGCTGTTGTTCTCAAGGTCACATACTCCGCAGACGGTAAAGGCGTCCATCATCGCCTCTGTCAGCATGATCTTATACAGCTCTGCTTCTGCGTTTCTGTCGGCGATGCTATCCTGAGTACTGCTTGCAAGTGCGCCCTTGAAGAAGCCGTGGACAAAGGTTTTGCTGTCATCTGCGTTGCTGTGTATTCCGCCGCAAACAGCGGTTATCCAGCCGTATATCGGATGATTCCATTTGAATTTTGCTAAAGACTTGACGCCCACGGTACAGTTTTTAAGTGTGGAGTATATAACGTTAAGATCCTCCTCACGAACGCGAAGAAGCCATTCGCGGAAAAGCTCCTGCGGTGTAAGGGATGGGTCGAGTCCCATGATCTCGCAGAAATCATTCTCTATAAACAGAGCAACAGGTTTTCCGCGGTTCAGTTCCAGCGAAAATAATCCTGTAAAATGGTCGCTGTCGGTCATTTCGGGAATAAAATCGGTTATCTGATCCATATTACCTCCTGTTGAGTGCGATATGTTAGATCATGCCGATGCTTGATACTTGCATCTGTTAGGATTTGCAGAAAAAACGGCTGTTAGTCCCTGCTGTAAAGATCGCGCGTATAGATTTTGTCTGCAACATCGGCGATCTCCGCACTAAGGCGGTTTGCTATGATTATATCAGAGTCTGCCTTGAATGCGTCAAAGTCCTCGTATACCTCGTAATCAAAGAACCTCTGTCCCTTTTTCAGGGTCGGCTCGTATATTATCACGCGGATGTTTTTGGCGTGCAGCCGCTTCATAATGCCTTGAATAGAGGACTGGCGGAAGTTGTCCGAGTTGGATTTCATCGTCAGCCTGTATACGCCGACAGTCTTGGGCTCAAGCTCTGCAATGCGGTCGGCGATGTAGTCTTTTCTGGTTTTGTTGGCGGACACGATGGCGCTGATGATGTCGTTGGGCACATCCGCGTAGTTTGCCAGAAGCTGCTTTGTGTCCTTAGGCAGGCAGTATCCGCCGTAACCGAAGGACGGATTGTTGTAATGGCTGCCGATTCTGGGGTCAAGTCCGACGCCGTCGATTATCTGTTTTGCGTCAAGCCCTTTCATCTCACAGTAGGTGTCCAGCTCGTTGAAGTATGCAACTCTCAGGGCAAGGTATGTGTTGGAGAAAAGCTTTACCGCTTCCGCCTCGGTGGGATTGGTGATAAGTACGGTTATGTTTTCTTTCAGCGCGCCCTTTTCAAGCAGACCTGCGAATTGCTTTGCTCTTTCCCGTGACTCTGCATCATCCTGAGGGGCACCTACGATGATACGCGAGGGGTAGAGGTTATCGTACAGCGCCTGTCCCTCGCGCAGGAATTCCGGCGAGAAAAGGATTCTGCTGCAATTATACTTCTTACGCATTGACATTGTGAATCCGACAGGCACTGTCGATTTGATGACGATAGTAGCGCTGTCGTTTACGGACAGAGCCTGCTCGATAACGCTTTCTACCGAAGAGGTGTCGAAGTAATTCTTCTCCTCGTCATAATTGGTAGGCGTGGCGATTATGATGATGTCTGCGCTTTTGTACGCAGGAATGCCGTCTGTTGACGCGACAAGGTCAAGCGGCTTTTCGGCGAGATATTTTTCAATGTATTCATCCGCGATAGGCGATTTTTTCATGTTTATCATTGCCGCTTTCTCGGGGATGATATCAACAGTAGTAACAGTGTTCTCCTGCGAGAGCAGAACTGCATTGGATAAGCCGACATAGCCTGTGCCGGCAACGGTAATCTTCATAGTATATTCTCCCATTTGTTTGGAAATAGCTGCTTTCCGCACAGGGCGCAGCGGATAGTAAAGTTCGGTGCAAGGGCGTGGACAGGATAGCTCGTCCGACTGTCGCTAAGCAGCGAAACTGATCGATTAATGTACTTTATATATTATAATTCTATTGTGTGGTTTTGTCAAGTAATTATCAAAGAATTGTTCAAAGCTGTCTGTCCTGCCAAGCCATCAAAATAAACTGACCCCCGTATTATCAATACAGGGATCAGCGCATCATATCCGGTTGATGAGATAAGTCAGTATATCCTCTCTTATCTCGGCTCTGTTCAGCTCAAACAACAGCTCGTGTCTTGCCTCGCGGTATATGCGCAGCATAGCGTCGCAGCCCTGCTTAAGCAGGCGGCGTTTTACCCATCTTACGCCTGCGCCGTATTCTCCGATAGGGTCCATGCCGCCCGAAAGAAGCAGCACGGGCACATCGGTGCGCGTATTCTCTATAACTGCACGGCTGTTGCACATGGACATCAGCGCGATAAGGTCGCGGCAGCCCGAGATGGTGAAGCAGAAGTTGCATTTCGGGTCGGCAATGAACCGGTCAACGTTTCCGTCATCGCGCGAAAGCCAGTCGTAGCGTGTGCGATGGTTCTGATTTCGCATATTAAACACGCTCAATGCGAAGTTCATTCCGCTGTCGTAACGAAGCGTATCTCCGAAGCGTTTAGAGGCGGAAGCCAGATGAGCCTGCATAGTGCCGAGCCACGGCAGATATCCGGATGTTCCCATAAGAACAGCTCCGTTAAGACGATCCCGATATTTTGCCAGATATATCCTTGCGATAAAGCTGCCCATGCTGTGCCCGATAAGAAAGTGAGGTATGTCGGGAAGCTTGCTTTGCGCGATAAGCTTCATGCGGTGCAGGTCACGCACAAGCGCGCTTGGTCCGCCCCTGTGCCCGAAGTAGCCGCGCAGCGAACTGTCCGCGACCGAACTGCCGTGACCGAGATGGTCGCAGCCGCAAAAAGCGATATCGTTTTCGCACAGATACTCTGCAAACTCCTTATAGCGTTCAAGGTATTCACACATCCCATGCGAGAAAATAACAGCCGCTTTCGGCTTGTCGGGCAGGTAGAAGTAATAGTGTATATAGCACAGACCCGATGTGCTTTTAAATCTGCCGTGGATTTTTCTCATGCCGACCTCCTTTAAACGGAGATAATACCGCAGTGCCGAACGCGCCGTGCAGACCTCACGGGTTTATTGCCTCAAGACGGTATATGGGCATACCCATTTCGGTGAAGCGTGTTTCGTATTCTGTCATAATATTCCCCTCGAAACCGCTGTTATGCAGGTCAAGCGACACGTTTTTCATCCGAAAGCCGTTTGCTGAGAAGTGCTCTATCGAAAACTCAAAAAGCCTTTGGTTGTCCGTTTTCTGGTGAATTTCCGCACCGCTTTTAAGCACCTTGTTGTATATGGTGAGAAAGCGTGTGTGCGTAAGGCGGTGCTTTGCATAGGTCTCTTTGGGAAAAGGGCAGGAGAAGTTGAGATAAAGTCTGTCTACGGTGTGGGGGCGGAAAAGGTGCTCGAGATACTCCGCCTGACCAAGACAGAAGCGGACATTCTTTATGCCGCTTTCTATAAGGTTTTCCGCGCCTGTTACGATGACATTCGGGGTCTTTTCTATCGCTATGTAGTTGATGTCCGGATTGCGCTTTGCAAGCTCCAGAATAAATGCGCCCTTTCCGCTGCCTATCTCAAGGTGAAGCGGATTGTTGTTTCCGAAAACCCTCATGCTGTCGAAGAACAGATCATCATCAAGCGGATCATCGGCGAATTCATTCTGGTTCTGCATATGGATCATTACCTGTGCGCAGGCTGCAAGCCTGTCCTCAAGGTGCTTTTTTTTCCTCATTCTCATAGGTGTATACCTCTTTCTGTCGCAAAACCCCACGCAGTTTGGGGCGTAGATGGTAATATGATATCACATTCTGCCGCAAAAGTCAATATCGGTAGACTTGCGTGTTATGTCATGTCGGATATGGGAAAATAATTTCAAAAAATGAAGATAAGCACTTGAAATTTGCAAGGATTTATTATATACTATAAGATGTTGAAATACGGCTATCGAAAGGGAAGATGAATAAATGGGTCAGAAAATCGGATTTGATAACGAAAAATACCTGAAAATGCAGTCGGAGCATATCAGAAAGCGAATTGCCCAGTTTGGAGATAAGCTTTATCTGGAATTCGGCGGAAAGCTGTTTGATGATTATCATGCGGCAAGGGTGCTTCCCGGCTTCAAGCCGGACAGCAAGCTGCAGATGCTGCTTCAGCTTAAGGATGACGCAGAGATTGTAATGGTCATCAATTCGGGAGATATCGAAAAGAATAAGGTCAACGGAAATCTTGGCATTACCTACGATGCGGATGTAATAAGGCTTTATAATGTATTCGGACAGATCGGTCTTTATGTCAGCAGCGTTGTGCTTACGCGCTATGCCGGACAGGCTTCGGTGGACGCATTCCAGCGCAGGCTTGAGGCAATGGGCATCAAGGTATATCACCACTATCACATAAGCGGATATCCGTCGGACATCCAGCATATAATGAGTGAGGACGGCTTTGGCAAGAACGACTATATCGCGACCACGCGCAAGCTTGTTGTCGTTACCGCTCCCGGACCGGGAAGCGGCAAGATGGCGACCTGCCTTTCTCAGCTTTATCATGAGCATAAGAATGGTATAAAGGCAGGATATGCTAAATTTGAGACATTCCCTATCTGGAATATCCCTCTGCGCCATCCGGTAAATATCGCATACGAGGCAGCCACCTCCGACCTTAACGATGTAAATATGATAGATCCCTTCCATCTTGAGGCATACGGAGAAACCACCGTCAACTATAACCGTGATGTTGAGATTTTCCCGGTGCTTAATGCGATGTTTGAAAAGATCATCGGAGAGTCGCCGTACAAATCACCCACGGATATGGGCGTAAATATGGCAGGAAACTGCATCGTAGACAACGAAATAGTGTGCGAGGCGTCGCGTCAGGAGATAATCCGCCGCTATTACACCGCGCTCTGCGGCAGAAGAAACGGCACGGTCCGCGATGATGAGATACTAAAGCTTGAGCTTATGATGAAGCAGGCAGGAGTCACTGCCGCCGACCGCAGGGTAGTTGAGCCGTGCCTTGAAAAGGAGCGCCTTACAGGCGAGCCTGCGTGCGCAATGGAGCTTCCCGACGGCACTATTATCACGGGAAAAACCTCAAATCTGCTTGGCGCAGCCTCTGCGCTGGTGCTTAATGCGCTTAAGCATTTCGGCTGTATCGACGACAGCGTGCTGCTTATGTCGCCGCAGGTAATCGAACCTATCCAAAGCCTTAAGGTCCAGCACCTCGGCAGCAGTAACCCAAGGCTTCATACGGATGAAACGCTTATTGCGCTTTCAATATGCGCTGCAAGTGACAAGTATGCAAAGCTTGCAATGGAGCAGCTTTCAAAGCTGCGCGGCTGTGAGCTTCATTCCTCTGTGATACTGTCCTCGGTCGATGAGCGCACTTTAAAGCACCTTGGAGTTAATCTCACCTGCGAGCCGAAATATCATTAAGTCATAGCTGCGCCGATGGATTTCTAGGGCGGTTATTTTCGGGGAGTGCGATGAAAAAAATCAGAGTATCGGCTTTAGCCGCCATATTGCTATTGACCGGCTGTTTCAGCCGTATCGGAGAACCGTCAGAGGATTTCGCCGCTGCCGAAACCTGCGAAGCCACTGTTCAGCTTACCACGCAGACCACGGAGTATGCCGCTGTTCCGTCACTGGTTTATTCGCCGGATATGTTCTGCGATTATTCCGCCGAGAGCGTGAAAAACGCTGCCTATTCCGAGTACATCACAAAAGCGGACGCTTTCCTGACTAAGGAGGATTTTCAGGGCGCTGTGCTGGTTGCAAAGGGAGAGGATATCATCTACGCCGCAGGATACGGCTATGCGGATAAGGTCAGCGGTACTGCGTGCACGGCGCGCGACACCTTTGAAATCGGCTCTATATCAAAGCAGATGACCGCAGCGGCGGTGCTTCAGCTGTACGAGCAGGGCAGACTGTCGCTTTATGATACGCTGGACAGGTACTTCAGCGATTATGAGCATGGCAGCAGCATTACGATAAAGAATCTTCTTCAGATGCGTTCGGGTCTGTATGACTTCCTTAACGATGTGGAGGAGTTCTTTCCCGAAGAATATGTCGAGGAATTCAACAGGCGCGCCGATGTTGCAGATGACTTGAGCAACGACCTGCCGCGCGACTTCATGCTGGAGTATCTTTATTCATCTCCGACGGAGAGCGAGCCGGATGAGCATTACTATTACTGCAACACCAACTATTACCTTCTCGGACTTATCATCGAGAAAGTGACCGGTATGACATACCAACAGTATATGCAGGAGCAGATATTCGCCCCCTGCGGTATGCTTACCGCAAACAACGGATTCAGAACCGCCACAGCTCGCGGCTATTACGAGGATGGTACATCCCTGTCCATGAGCACAAGCACTGCGCTTGGCTGCGGCTCGGTAACTGCAGGTGTGTACGATTTGTATCAGTGGTATATGCACCTGCTGGATTACAATATCATCGACAACCGCACTCTGCGCATGATGCTTACCGCAAAGGACGGCTACGGCTATGGGATACATTATGCGGACGGCTTCGCTTTCCATGCAGGGGTCACGGATGTTTACAATGCCTATGCAACAGTGCAGATTCAGGATGAGTTCATTGTTATCGTTCTCACAAATTCGCCGCGCAGCGAGCGTATAGCGTCCGGCTACGCAGGGGCTTTGGTCAAGCTGTATTACGGAGATGACGATTGAGCCTGCATTGCTCGGATTTTTGTTGAAATATTTGTTTTTCCTATATGCAAAATATAAAAAGTGTGATATAATTACAATAGAATATGCGATTTCAAATCATCACATATATATGAATGTACTATAAATCAAAATCAAGGAGAATAAAATGACAAAATTAACTTCAAAAGCTTTCGCGGCAGTTACATCGGTGCTGATGTGCTGTTCGCTGTTGACTTCCTGCGGCGGAGATAATAACAGTGTTTCTTCGGGTGGCTCCGCTCCCGCTAACAACGGAGATAACACAGAGAATCCCTCTCAGGTTGTTGATACGGGCTGGACCTACGGACAGGTCGCAGCCGGAGGCGGCGGCTTCGTGACAGGTGTGTTCAGCACCTGCGAGGAGGGCGTTTTCTATGCGCGTACCGATGTAGGCGGCGCATACCGCTGGGACGACGCAAATCAGACATGGAAATCGCTGAGCTATTGGATATCCGAGGAGGATGTCGGACTTATGGGCGTCAGCGCTGTCGCGGTAGACCCGACGAATGCTGCGAATGTATATCTGCTTGCAGGAACCGAGTATTTCAGCGGCGGAAAGACCTGCATACTTAAGTCAACAGACTATGGCGAAACATTCACCGTTGTGGATGTTTCCTCCCTTATCAAGGTTCACGGAAACTGCATGGGCAGAGGAAACGGCGAGCGCCTTGCCATCGACCCTGCAAATCCCGATATCCTTTTCGCCGGCGGCAATACGGGCGGCATGATAAAGAGCACCGACGGCGGTCTTTCATGGGAGCCTGTTACAAGCTTTACTGTGAACTCCACAAGCAACGCAAACGGTATTAATATAATCGTTTTCGACCCTGCGACAGCAAAGGATGGAGTAACTCAGCGCATTTATGCTACCGTATCACAGAAAAAGGACAGCTTTTTCGTATCCGAGGACGCAGGCGCAACATGGGCTCCCGTTGCCGGTGCATATGAAGGCATGGCACAGCGCATAAAGCTTGACAGCAGCGGAAATGTCTATGTTGTATACGCCGACAAGGAGGGCCCGTGGAATCAGAATGTCGGCGCTGTCTGCAAGTATGATATGGCAAGCGGCACATATGAGAGCATTGCTCCCACAAACCGTCCCTATGGAGATATCGTAATCGACCCGACAGATGAGAACCGTATGGTGCTCGTTACTTCCCAGACATGGATGCAGCAGCCCAACGGCGCACACGGCGATGTCTTCTATACCTCCACCGACGGCGGTAAGACATGGAACGACCTGCTTGGCACGATGAAGATGGAAACCAACGGCATGGATTGGATAGCCGACTGCGCTATCCATTGGTGCTGCTCGCTCGCTATGAATCCTTTCGATACCGATGAGATAATGGTAACAAGCGGCAACGGCGTCTTCGCCTGCGATAATATTTTCGACGCAGAGCCTGTTTTCTACTTCAACTCAAAGGGCATTGAGGAAACAGTGCCTATGGATATCATTACGCTTGAGGATTATCCCCTTGTAACCGCCGCCCTTGACTATGACGGCTTTGTACACGAGGATATCTATACATCCGCGCAGCGCCACGGCGACAAGATAGGCTCGACCACCAGCATTACTGTTGCACCTCAGAACAGGGATTACTGGGCAAAGGTCGGCGGAAGCGACAGCGCAATGGCACTGACATATTCCACCGACGCAGGCAAGACATGGAATAAAATCACTAACGCGCCCGAGCCCGGAAAGGTTATGCACAGCGGTCATGTCGCTTTCAATGCCGACGGCTCACGGCTTATCTGGAGTCCCGAAAATGCTTACAGTGCATATTACACCGAGGATTTCGGCGCCACATGGACAAAATGCGAGGGAATAATGGGTCAGGGACTTTATGTTATCGGCGACTCCGTAAATCCCGACTATGTATACGCCTATGGCAGCGATAAGCTGTATGTCAGCAGCGACGGCGGCAAAAGCTTCACCAAAACCGGCGACGAGCTGTTCCTTTCCCAGAAAAGGCTGTGCGTTCATCCGACGCAGGAGGGTACATTCTATATCCCGGCGATAGTTCTTTACGTCACAAACGACTACGGCGCAACCTTTGCTAAGGTTGACAACGTCAAAACCTGCGACGCGGTCAGCCTCGGCAAGGCAAAGAATGACGGCGACCCGTATGTCATTTACATCTACGGCACGGTTGCGGATAATGATGAAAAGGGTATCTATATGTCAGAGGACAACGGCGCAAGCTGGATACGCTGCAACGACGACAGCCATCGCTTCGGCGGAACAGGCAACGGCGGCTGGATAAGCGGCGACCTCAATGTTTACGGCAGAGTATATATGAGTACAGTAGGTCTCGGAATTTGCTATTGTGACAAGACTGATAAATAATTAACAACGGATGTGCGTGCCGCATAATTATGTGCGGTATGCACAATCGAATACAAAATTCGCAATTGACATTGCAGAATTCTCCTTTTCGATGCAAAAATGCAAATTATCATGTATAATTGTATTTAGTGAAAAGGAGGGACAAACAATGTGTAAGACAGAATATGCTGTTATTGAACAGAATATTTCATCACAAGACATTGGAGACTATAAGTCATTTGGTATAATCGCAAGATGCGGGGCAGAGGTTCAACTGTGCAGCGACGTAACTACTGATATTGAGTTTGCAAATCGGCTGGTCAATTTGTTTGCCCGTAACGGATTATCTATTATTCATTTCAAAGATGTGATAGTGGATATGATCGGTTAATGCGATTGTTCATGAAGGGAGATGATAATATGTCAGCAGATCCTATCAGCATTAATTATCGGTTAAATACGGGACTGTCACGCGGCTTCTCCGTAGGCAGCACTGCCTCGCAAAAGACCGGAGACAGCGCGCAGGCATATGTTTCCGACCGCAGGGAAGACGTAATTGCGCCATCAGCCGACAAACGCAAGGACGACAGCAAACGCAGGTTTGACTCGTTTGAATGCAAGACCTGTGAAAACAGACGTTATCAGGATGGCTCGGATGATGCGGGCGTATCCTGTCAGACTCCCACTAAGTTCAGCCCCGAAACCGCTGCGGCGAGAGTGCGCGGACATGAGCAGGAGCACGTAGTAAGAAATCAGGCAAAGGCTGAACGCGAGGGCAGCGAGATCGTATCCCAGACTGTAACGCTGCATACCGGCATTTGTCCCGAGTGCGGCAAGGTCTATATTTCGGGCGGCACAACGGAGACCACTATACGAAAAGGCTCGGACAAAAGCGGATTATTCAATGTCGGCACAGAGCAAAACAGCAAAGGTCAGTTGCTTGATACTGCCGTGTGAGTAGTTATTCTGTTTGAAACGGCAAGATATGTGATGATTTTGACAGAATTGCTGCTGGCAATTTGTGCAAAATTACTGCTTGATTTTATTGCACTTTTGATATATAATAATATATGTAGTAATCGGCGGCGTATGCCGCTAAAAAATTACATACTTTTTTTGGAGGATTTTACTATGAAGGTAAGAAGAATTTTCGCAGCTGCTACTGTTGCAGCTATTGCATCTGCAGCAATCGCAGCTACAGCAAGTGCATACAATGCATATCTTGCTTGGCAGACCACTCCCTACTCTTTCCGTAACGGTTGGACAGAGCCTTCCTACGGTGCAGCTACACCCTACTTCAACAAGGCTATCGTTTGGGGCAACTCTACTGATCTCGATCAGACATTCCCCGAGCACGCTGATTCCTTTGACTGGGATATCGAGGCTTATGTTTTCGATGTAAACTACACAGACGCAGTTGTAGAGGCTGACGGCACATACACTGTTTCTATGGATGGTTTTGACTGGTCTATCGACGGTGCTTCCGCATTCAACCTTATCCAGATCAGCACAGATTTCCCTGGTGACGGCAGCGTTACAGTAACAAGCGCTTCCATCATTATGGATGGTGCAGTTGTTGCTACTATCGACAACCCCGTTTGCGAGGGCGATGAGTACATGACTGTTAACCTCGTTAACATCTGGAATCCCGATGTTGCTGCTTTCACAGGTGCATACCCCACCGATACACTCGCTGTTGAGTTCACAGTAGAGGGTCTTGGCGCTGCTGATGCCGGTGATGCAGGCGACGCTGTTGTTGACACAGATGCTCCCACAGAGGACAACAAGGGCGGTTCTCCCGACACAGGTGTTGAGGGCGTTGCTGCTGTTGCAGGTCTTGCAGTAGTTGCAGGCGGCGCACTTCTCCTCTCCAAGAAGAGAAAGTAATCCTTTCAACTTAATAATGAAGAGCAGTATCGCGAGCGGTACTGCTCTTTTTTCGCTTATGACAGGAAAGCTCGGATACATGGAGCATATTCCCACTCGGATAATGCTTTTTTTGATAAGCGTAAGGACTGCACAAACGGTGCAGTCCCCTGCTTGTCGAAAAAGTCGATTTTGCAGGGTGGCGAGAAGCCCTCAGATGCACGAATAACACTTCGTGTTACTCTGAACGCGCCCCACGACTAGGCTTTGTGCCTGTCGTGGGGCGCAGTGACAACGCAGATGAGGGTTTATCGACAGCCTGAGGACTGCACAAACGGTGCAGTCCCTGAATTTATGTATGTTCTTTGTTTTTCCTGCTTGAAATGGCGGCGTATTTTTCCTTTGTCGCCTGACCTCCGCGCAGATGACGCTCTTGCTTGTTGCGGTCGAGAACCTGCTTTACATCGTCGTGAAGCTGTCTGTTGACGCGCTCGAGCTTTGAGGTTATATCCTGGTGTACCGTGCTTTTGCTTATTCCGAATTGTTTTGCGGTACTGCGCACAGTGGCTTTGTTTTCGACTATATAATGTCCCAGTATGACACATCTTTCTTGATTAGAATCATGCAGCAGATTAGGTTTGTCTTTCAATTCATATGCACCCCCATTGTATGCTTTTTGGACGTTTCCCTTTTTCAACAGTTTATGCAGTGGGTGATTGGAATATGAGAGCTTTTGCTTGATATATTGAGGGTGCTGTTATAGCAATCCGGTAATCGTGCGTATCGGATACTTTGTTGTGATTGCTGACCGCCGTTTGTGAGGAGCAGACCTAAAGATTTTTCCGGTTTCTTCTTGACAAAGAAACAAGAGCATGATATAATAGTAAAGAAAACGAGCGTTAGCTGATTTAGAGGAGATTGAAATAATGGAAAAAATACCGACAAAAGAGAGGATTTTGGATTCGGCACTTACTCTGTTTGCCGAAAGAGAATATGACGGGGTGGGCGTTGACCTTATTGCAGAGAACGCCGGGATAAAAGGTCCTTCGCTTTATAAGCATTTCAAGGGCAAGGAGGAAATTCTCAATGCGCTTATCGAAAAGGCAGAGGACTATTATGAAGACAATTTCGGCTCAGTCAACAACCCGGGAAAGACGCCGGCTTCAATGGACGAGCTGATAAATCTGTCACTTAAACGAATACAGTTTACATTGCACGACCCCGTTATAAGAAGGGTACGCAGAATGATCACCATGGAGCAGTTTCGGAACCATCGTATCGCTTTGCTTGCAACGAAATACAACATCGACAGTGTACAGGGTCTGTATCGGCAGATATTCAAGGATATGGTGGATAAAGGAGTTATGGCGCAGGGCGACCCTGAGCTTCTTTCAATGTCCTTTGCGGCGCCGGTATCACTGCTTATCCAGATGTGTGATAGAGAGCCTCAGCGCGAGCAGGAGGCTATGCAGCTTATCGAGAAGTACTTCCGCTATTTTGCGCAAAGGAACAAAGCGTGATTTAGTATGAGGTGAATACAACGGAAATCAAAAGAACTTTATGATAAACGATATTGTGGAGCATTGCGTGCGTCTGCCGGGGAATACTGCTGTATGCCGATATCTATAGTTGTAGAAATCAACTAAACAAAAATACTCCCGTTTTACTATGATAAAACGGGAGTATTTTATTGGATTAATTAGTGCTTTGGGCGTTGTCGACTTTTACGGGAGCGCCGCAGTGTGGGCACTCTACGCAGGTGTGCTTGATGTAGACACCGCCGCAGTAATCACAGACAACCTCCCGGCATACCGAGTTAACGCCGATTTCAACAGCCTGGCTCTTCGCTTTCTCCTCGTCGGAAGCAGGCTTTATTGTAATCTTTATTCCTGCAACGAGGAAAATTAATCCGAAAGCAGGGAAGACAAGTACGACCAATAGCAGGCCAATATCTTCAGCCTTAATAGAACCGGGTTTTACATTTATGTTGTTCAATGAGGTTAATACAGCCTCGCTGAACGAGTAGCGTTCATTTGCTACAAGATATCTGTGAAGATCGCCGGTGAATTTGTCTTCAATCGATGTGCTAAGTATTCTTGTGCAGTCATTTCCGCACATAAGCTCCCAGTGCCAGTCGTCGGTGCGGTCGCGTGTGCTTCCTACATAATAAATCAGCCAGTGCTTCTCGTCGTCCCAACGAGACACATAGCAGTTATAAGCCTGTTTTTCATATGAGCTGCCCATATATGCATTTTCCGGGCTTCTTGTTACAATGCTGAAGGTGACTCCTGTCTTTTCTTGAAAAGCCTCGAAAGCGTCGGTAAGTTCTGTTTTATTATCCACAATACCGATTTCGTCATCTATGACAATCCTTGTGTCATAGTTAAGTGACAGGGGACCGGAAACGAAAATCGTCGATATTGATCCAATTACAGCGGGCAATGACATTAACAGCCACATTACGGCGAATACTATCAGGGAGATACCCGTGGCTCTTGTATTCGGGACCACCTTGCGATTTGCGTAGTAGTAACACGGTCTGCCGTTATAGTAATACATAAAGCGATGGGCGCCTCTGAAATAGGTTTTGGAAACGCGGTTGCTGCTTCCAGAACCGCTTCTGTGACTTCCTCCATGAGAACCTCCGCTGTGAGAACCTCCGCTTCCTGAATGCGGCATTAAAATCATCTCCTTATGGTTTGAAATAATTATCCGATATGCACTGAGTTCGCCCGAGGCGAACGTATGTGCAAGGTATTTTAGATTTATAATAAACTAATAAACGCTGTGCGTTTATTATACCATAACCGCAAGGTTATGGTATAATTTGCCGATATGCACGAAGTTCGCCAAGGGCGAACGAATGTGCAAGGCATTGCAATCGTATAATAAACGCTTGCGTTTATTATATCATATTTGTTCGTCTATTTCAAGAAAAATTTTACTGCCGCCCGAAATATATGATTAGAAAACTGTTGATTCAACATTGTACCTATAACGTTTGCGAAACTAAATAATGCAAAAACGGCTACTGCAAAGCCTCTGCCGGTCATTCTATTCGGTTGAATTTACTCGGACAGCAGAAAATCCTTGATATTCATGTGCTGATATCCGTCTCTGCTGAAGTCGAACTCGTCCAGCGTGAGGACATACTTGGGGAAGTTATCGGGAATATCCCTAAACGCGCCGAATTCCCGTTCGGCGGTCTTTTCGTCCGCAAGCAGGTATGCAACCTGATAATACGCTTTCTGCCCGGACTTTTCAGCCACAAAATCCACCTCAAGCAGCTTGTTCTTGCCAATTGTCACATCATATCCGCGACGCAGCAGCTCCATATAAACGATGTTCTCAAGAACCATTCCGATGTCACGGAAATTGCTGCCGTAGATAGCCTCGCGAATTCCGTGGTCGGTAAGATAGACCTTTTCCTGAAACTGTAACATATTCTTTCCGATGAGGTCCTGACGGGGAACGAGGCTTATCAGACAGGCGGAGCGGCAGTATTCCAGATAGTTGTACAGCGTTTCGTTGGAGATAGTGCGGCTCTCGCTTTTGAGGTACTTGATTATGCTGGTCGCCGAGAAAGTATTGCCTATCGAGCCGACAAGGTACATCAGCAGACGCTTGAATTGCTCGACATCGCGAATCTTGTTCCTTGCGACGATATCCTTTATCATTATGGAGTCGTAAATGTCGCTGAGATACTGCTTTTTCTCGAGCTCTCCCATCGGGAACTGATAGAGAAACGGCATTCCGCCCCACTGAATGTAAGTCTGAAAAGCCTCTTTCTCGGACTTGTCGGGCAGCATCTGCGTTACTTCCTTAAATGAAAACGGGTAGATATTGAACTTGACATAGCGCCCTGCAAGATAGGTCGCAAGCTCGCCGGATAGCAACTTTGCGTTTGAGCCGGTCACATAGATATCGCAGTCAAAGTCAATCATGCAGGAGTTTACAAGCGTTTCCCAGCCGTTAAGCTCTTGAACCTCATCAAGAAACAGGTAGGTCTTGGCGTTGTTTTTCTCGCAAACAGACTTGATATAAGCGTAGGTTTCGTCAACGCTCTTGACAAAATTCACGGTTCTGGTTTCAAAGTTTATTGATACGAACTGTTCGGCAGGAATGCCGCTCTCTTTCAGCTCGTCTTGAATTAAGGTCAGCATGACAGACTTTCCACAGCGGCGGATTCCTGTCAGCACTTTTACAATGTTCTGCCCAATAAACGGGCGAATCTGTTTTAGGTAAAGTTCTCGTTTGATCATATTATCACGCTCCTTGTTTATATAGTATATCACATTTTTAACGGAAAATCAATAGCAAAATAGATATAGTTTACGACACAACGAAAACTGTGTTCAAAGAAACCTATTATCTTAACTAAAACTCGTTCTATCACACAGATCACAGGTATAAATACATTGGGGCGGTCACGGGGAGGGGGTTCTCCAAGGGGGAGGGCGAACGAACGATGCGAAGCATCGCGAGTTCTTAGCCCTCCCCCTTGGAAAATATTAAAAGGGCTCCGCCCTTTTAATATTATGTTAGTATTTTAATAATTGATTACTATATTTAGTGGGTATTTATTATGTGTTCTTCGTTAATCGACTGATGAAAAAACTTGTTTTACTAAAGCAGTATTACAGGATATACGCTTCTGAAAAATATAATATTCTGACATAATAGCTTTGGTTATTGTTATTCTATCGCTGCATACCTTAGTTCAATCACCATATAATGAACACCTGATCGGAGAAGTATCCTTTTCCGGTCGTTTTGATTGACTTAACTGTTTTGCTGTGATATAATAGAGTCATCGACATATCGGAATTTATTGGAGGATTAGATATGGCTTTTGATTTTAAGAAAGAGTACAAAGAGTATTATATGCCTAAGAACACCCCTGAAATTGTAACTGTGCCAAAGGCAAATTACATTGCCGTCAGAGGAAAAGGCAACCCCAACGAAGAAGGCGGAGCATATCAGCAGGCAGTCAGTGTTTTGTATGCAGTGGCCTATACTCTGAAAATGAGTTATAAGACAGATTACAAAATCGAGGGATTCTTCGAGTATGTTGTACCACCTCTTGAGGGATTTTGGTGGCAGGATAATGTTGATGGAGTGGATTACAGCGATAAGTCTACTTTTAACTGGATTTCTGTCATTCGTTTGCCTGATTTTGTTTCCAAAGAAGATTTTGAATGGGCAGTAGCAACAGCTGCTGAAAAGAAAAAGATGGACTGTTCATCAGCGGAGTTTTTAACCGTTGACGAAGGATTGTGTGTTCAGATTATGCACTATGGTCCATTTGATGATGAGCCTGCAACTGTTGCATTAATGGACGAATATTTAGAAGCCAATGGGTATGTAAATGATATTACCGACAAACGTTTGCACCACGAAATATATATGTCAGATGCAAGAAAAGTTGCTCCTGAGAAATGGAAAACAGTCATTAGACACCCAATAAGGAGACTGTAAAATTCCCATATATCGGGCTGCCGCTTTGGACCCTCCCATCTGACCAAACCTTTCAATCTTGAAAATACGGCTATATAACACCGATAAGACCATATCAAATACGGCTCAGAGCGTGGAACTCTGAGCCGCATTTTGTTTATTTGGATAACGCCAAGCGAATAAGCTCCCCGGCTCTGTCAACAAGAAACAGCGGGATATTCAGCAGATTACCGTCAAGGGAGAGGTTCATCAGCGAAAATCTCACCATAAGCGGAGTCTGCTCTTGATACTGCTGCGAGTATTTCTTCAGGCAGGTTGACTTCACATTTGTCCCCGCTTTGCATTCCACTGGAATTATATCATTGTCAAGCTGAACCACGAAATCCACCTCATAGGGAGCTTCCGCCCAGTACCTCGGCGCTGTTTCAAATTGCCTTGACAGGCTTTGCAGGACGAAATTCTCGGTAAGCGCACCCTTGAACTCCGTGAACAGCCGATTGTACTCAGCAAAAGCACTGGTAGCAAGGTGAGAATGCTTGCGGAGCAGTCCTACATCTGACATATAGATTTTGAAAGCTGTCAGGTCGTCGTATGCCGACAGCGGTAGCCCCGGCTTGCTTATCCGGAATGTTTTACGCACCAAGTCCGCATTGTAGAGCCAGTTGAGAGCATTTTCGTACTCCCTTGCCCGTGCGCCGTCCTTTACTGCGCTGTACAGGAATTTCTTGTTTTCCCGTGCAAGCTGTGACGGCAGAGAGTCCCAGATAAGCTGTATTTTCGGAACGTCTGTCGGGTCGGCGTGTTTCGCAAAATCATTCTCGTAAGACATCAGAATATCCGACAGCACACGGTCGGTTTCCCTGATGTCACCGTCCTCTGTCCAGACAAGAACAGGCTCCGGCATTCCACCAACCACGAAGTACATTTTCAG
>JBJESD010000123.1:0-1629 GCA_051882595.1 Oscillospiraceae bacterium
ATTGACGATTTTGATGATGAGGGTATTGAATTCATAGCTGAGGTAGCAGAGAATTACATAACAAAGATTCTCGGTGTTTCCGAGCTGTCCGGTATATTCGACGAGCTGGATGTCAAGGATATTGATGATCTGCTTTCCATGATCGGTTATGGCGATTTTGAAGATTTCATCGAAGATTTCCTGTATTACGCATTCTAATTGAGTTTTTCGGCGCGGAGCTTGCTTCGCGCCGATATTTTTTTAATATAAATGTTTGTTTTTTGTTCACAGCTTTGATTGACAAAGTAAATTAATAATGATATAATAAACAATGTGTGTTTATTATACATCATAGGTCAGCATCCTGCAATAGTTTTTTGCTCACCATTGGTAAGATAGTGAAAAAAGAGAAATTCTCGGGAGGCATTTTCATGGCGATAAGTACAGTGTTACTTGCATATAAGGAGGCGGAAAACCTCAAAATACTGATTCCGCAGATAAAGGAGCAGCTTGATAAGACGGGTGAGGACTACGAGATTATTGTGGTGGATACCGCTCAGCCGCTTGACAACACCGAGGAGGTCTGCGCAGAGTTCGGCGCAAGGTATATAAATCAGAAATATCCCTGCTTCGGCGGCGCATTCAGAACAGGTATAGAGGCAGCGGAGAACGATAAGTTCCTTATTCTGGACAGTGATGGCTCTCATAATCCAAAGTACATTCCGGACCTGCATAAAATGTTTGTATCGGGTGCGGATGTTGTTATCGGCTCGCGTTATGTGAAAGGCGGACATACCGATGACGCAAAATCATCCATCATTATGTCCAAGATACTCAACACGACCTTTCGCATTGCACTGGGCATTAAGGCTAAGGATATTTCCACCGATTACAGGATGTACGATACAAAGCAGCTGAAAAAAGTTGAGCTTTCCTGCAAGAATTATGATATTCTTCAGGAGGTGCTGCTTAAGCTTCGCATTAACAATAAGTCGCTTGTTATCAAGGAGACCCCCATTTCGTTCGACAAAAGAATGTTCGGAGAATCCAAGCGCAGGCTTATTCCGTTCATTATCGGCTATATCGGAACTCTTTTCAAGCTGATTGGAATACGCATTCGCAGCGCATTCCGCAAGAAACCTGCATAAACCGCTGCGCTGTATACTATGTAGAGTATATCGCAGCAGCCATTAAGTTCAGAATAATATGATAATCGACAGGGGGATAACACCTTTGTTATGAGTTATGAGTGAATATATAAATAAGAATTATCGTTTTTATCTTTTATGGGTAGGCTTCAGCGCGCTTGCCTGCTTTATTGTCTTTCCTCGGCTGAGTGCGGATTATATCAATTATGACAGCAGCTACCAGTATTTCCTAACGCAGCATACAATGCAGGAGATATTTCAGCTTCTTCCCGAGGATTACAGCCCACCTGTTTATGCCGTCCTGCTTAAGCTGTTTACAATGGTATTCGGTAATACGCTGTATGTGATGAGAGTTTTCAATCTGATTATTCTTATCCTCCTGCTTTATATTGCGGCATTTCCCGTTAGGCGTATGTTCGGAACGAAATCAGCGGTGCTGTGCTCTGTTCTGATGACTATTTCGGGGATAAACCTTACTCAGATGCCTGAGATACGTCCTACT
>JBJESD010000124.1:0-31210 GCA_051882595.1 Oscillospiraceae bacterium
GCACCGTCGCGCCATCGTAACGCGAATTATGGCCGCGCGAGCTGTACCCAAGCCACCTAAGCAGCGACAAAGCAGTTGAATTAAGCGTGCTGGAGCTGTGGCTCATTCCATACATACGCAGGGCGATAGGGTCGTTTACGCAGCGATGAAAAGTTTTTTCCATGCGATAAAACCCATCGTCATAGTCATGAACAGCCTCGGTAACGGTTCTGGTATTCGGCAGGTCGTTAAGATAGCTGTCACGCGTTGAGAACACAATATCCTCGTGCATATCATACAGCGACATGGAGGTATTCAGCAGGCTCTCACCGACTATCACTAACGCGAAAACCACTGTTAGCACCCTGCTTGTAATGTGGGTCTTGTATGCATACGCGAATATGCATACGACTGCAAGCACAAGGAGTGGTATTGCAATATCCAGCACGGGTCTGTAAAACTCGCTGTCGTTGTTTTTGTCCGCGTAAATCAGCATGGCAAGAAGTATGCCAAAGGCTGCGCCAAAGCTTTTTGCACGCAGCGACTTGATGCTGTCAAACGCCTGAGCGCCAAAAAGCATGATAAGAAAGCTGATGAGGAACGAGTATCTGTACGGCAGCCAGTTGGGCATCTGTCCGCCGTGCCACAGCATATCAACGGGACGCACATACATACACAGCACCATCGCGCCAATGAAAACGCCGCCCGAAATACGCTCGCGAGCCGAAAACCCGGAGCACATGAAGTACAGCAGCGCAAATACTATCGCAAGTGTGCCGACATAAAGTGCAGGCATTCCCTCCATGCGCACAGTATCATATGTGGTTGGAAAAAGCTTAATGAATATATCCGCTATATCAAAGCTCTCGGCAATCGAATAATCGGGATTTGAGAAAGTGAATTTGCCGTTTGAAAGAGATTTGTATACGGGCAGTATCATGAAGCAGGACATCAATATTGCGCATACCGAAGCGCAGCCATACATCAGAATTGCTCCGCAGTACTCGCCTGCAAATTTATTCATGCTTTTCCCCGAAGCAAGATAGTATAGAAAATACAGCGCAGAGAAGATGCCTATCATGTAGCCGATATAAAAATTAGCTACGAAAACATACAGCAAGGAGAATACATACAGCTTGAAGCGGCGCTTGTCGCAAATACGCTCAACTCCCATTGCCACAAGCGGCAAGCCGACTATTCCGTCAAGCCACATCGGGTTCATGGTCTGTACCACAAAAAATCCGCACAGCGCATACATTGAGGAAAAAAGCACCGTGGTAATATTCGAATAACCGCGGTGTCTGCGAAGCAATAATGCGGCTGTAAGTCCCGACGCAGCCGCTTTTGCAAGCATCATCGTAAGCAGTCCCTCGGTGATACTGTTTCTGCCCCAGATCCATACCAGTATATTGAACGGGCTTGCAAGATAGTAACCGATTATTCCCATGAATTCGCCGGAAAGATTTCTGCTCCAGCTGTAAAACAGGCTTTCCTTTCCTGCGAAAACATCAAACATATAGTCGTAATAATATACATACTGTGCATTGAGGTCAAGCGACAGGACAGAACGCTCGCCGAAAGGATAAACATGAAAAATTATATAAGCTACAAACAGTACCGTCGGCGGAATTAAAAAAGCAAGGAAGTATGCGTAGTTTTTTACAACAAAATACCGAAGGCGCAACCACGCCTGCATAATACCCTGCTTTATTCTATCAACGCTTGCCATCGGGTGCGCCATCCTCTCTGTTTGTTGTTATATTCCCCACACGTTCGGATACAATATACCTCGGACGATGCTTTATCTCCTCATATATCTTGGACAGATAGAAGCCGACCACTCCAATGCCTATCAGCACACATGAGCCGACAATAAGCAAAAGCAGGATAACGGTAGAAAAGCCCTCGGCGGAAACTCCGCGAAAATAATTGACAAGCGTCTGTACGCCCAGCACAAGTGCAAATATTCCGAAGAACACACCCACAAACGTGATAAAATAGATGGGCAGATTTGTAAAGCTGGTGATGGAATTTACGGCAAATCTGAAAAGCTTGGCAAAATTCCATTTGGTGGTACCTGCGGCACGCGGATTAACGTCAAACTCAACTCTCTCCGTGCGAAATCCCACCCAGCTTGAAAGTGCGCGGAAAAACGTCAGCCTTTCGGGGAACTCGTCAAGTGCGTCTATTACCCTCCTGTCAAGCAGCTTGAAATCGCTTGCGCCGTCAAGGTTGATGCCCGACGATGATTTCATCAGCTTATAGAAGCTCTTTGCAAAAAGCTTGTACAGCAGACCCTCTTTTCCACGGGACGACTTTATCGCCTCGACCACCTCTGCGCCGTTTTGCCACAGGCTGTACATTTCGGGAATAAGCTCCGGCGGATGCTGAAGGTCGCAGTCGATAAGAACCGCACAATCCCCCGACGCAGACTTTAGCCCTGCAAAAATCGCGCCCTCTTTTCCGAAATTGCGTGAAAACCTTACGCCGCGCACACAGCTGCTTTCACCGCTGCAGCGGCTTATCTCTTCCCATGTGTTATCCGACGAGCCGTCGTCCACAAATATGATCTCATGCTCAATACCTGCCTTTCCGAGTATTCCGGAAACCACCGAAGCGGTATTGGCGATGTTCTCCTGTTCATTATAGGCAGGAATAATAACCGATAGCATTTTCTATTCTCCGATAATTTTTACAATAACATTCTTTTCGCGGCACCCGTCAAAGTCACCGTACATTATGTACTGACGCGGTCCAAGCTCCAGTCTGCCGTCCGAGATGGGTATTGTTACCGAGCCGCCCAGAAGCATCTGTTTTATATGCGCCGCGCCTGCCGAGGCATAGTCCACTTTGTAGCAGCTGTCCTCGTCAGCCAGCGAATCAAGCAGCTTGCTCCAGTCTCTGTACAGATCCTCGTCATCATGCTCGAGGAAAACAGCGGAGGTCGTATGCTGAGAAAAAACCACGCACACGCCGTCGCTTATCATACTGCGTCTTACACACTCCTCAACCTCATAAGAAAGGTTGAAAAACTGCTGCGTTTCATCAGAAGTTATACTTAAAACCTGTCTGTAATTCTTCATATGCTCTCCTTAATTAACGCTTTTTCTTTCGCTCACCGTAAGCAGTCCATGCGCTACATCTGCCCTGATAAGGTTTTCGCCGCCGCTGAAGCTATACATATAGCTTCCCTTTATGCTGCCGCTTAGCAGCTCACTTCTAAAACTGCCGTTTTCTGTTTCATAAGACAGTGCGACAGAACTGTCGGGTGGAAAACGCACCTCGGCATCGCCGTTGCGTGTTTCTAGCGAACAGCCTGCAACCACCTTTGCAAAATCCAGAAAAATATCTCCGCTGCCGGCAACAAGGCTTACAGGCGAACAGGTATTGACAGAAGCTATATCTCCGGTTTTGGTGATTGCGGAAATCGCCTCTGATCTTATAGAATCAATGCTTACCACACCGGAACTCGAATACACTATTATGCTTCGATACAAATGGCGCGGCATATACAAGCGGAAATAAAAATCCGAATTTGCCTGCGAAACAAAGGACAGCCTGAATTCGTCACTCTCGTTTACCACCAGCCGATTATCGCCAATCAGAACCTCGATCGGAACAGTGCTCTTATACTGAAATCTGATATCCGTTCCATCATACGGCAAAAGCTCCACATCGGTTTTTAGCATATTCAGCTCGATATAATCACACAGGGGAACATGATTATCACCCTCAAAGAGTTCAAGGTTGCCCTTTGCATCACGATTGTACCACAGCAACACACCGAAAATCACGGAAGCTGCGGCAGTAAAAATCAACCAACGATTAATTATCCTATTCATCAGCGCCAACCACGTATTCTGTCGCAGTATCTGCGTATTCTGTCAAACAAACGCGCGCAGCCAAACCCAAGCTTTACCGACAAAAAGCCGAAAAAAGCAGTTATGCTTGCGGCGAACAGACCTCCAAACAGCATTATTTCGGGTGCAAGCTCTGTCAGAACGTAGCTTACATCAAAAAACAGCATAGCACCGCCGACAAGGCTTAAAAACAGCCCGGAGGGAATACATATCACCGCAGCGGTTATTACAGCAAGCAGAACTGAAAATACAATAACAAACAAAACTGCAAAAGCCGAATATGCGCACAAAACCTTTAATCTGACCATGACGCACCCCCGAAATCCGAATTGTGTTTGTTATTCTCCCGTAAGAAGCATCACATCCCGGAATTGTCGATTACCTTATCTGTGATACTTCTGTAATAATCCATATCTGCGTATTCCGTTTTTTGAACGATTTCGTATTCAACTCATATCCGCAGCAGCTTTACTACACACTCAACATGAACAGTCCTCGGAAAAAGGTCAAATGCGCGCGCCGCCACAGCCTTGTATCCCAGCTCGGAAAAACGCCTGCAATCTCTTGCCGCGGTCGCCGGATTGCAGGATATCATTACTATCCGCTCGGGCGACATTTCCGCGCAAGCAGAGATAGTAAGCTCGTCACAGCCCTTTCTCGGGGGATCCAGTATTATCACATCGGGGCTTAAGCCCTGCTCTGCAAGCTGCTTTGCCGCTTGTCCCACGTCGGCGCAGATGAACTCGGCATTTGAACAGCCGCTGCGCTGTGCATTGGCTTTGGCATTGGCGACAGCCTCGGGAACTATCTCCGCGCCGATAACTTTTTTTGCCCTGTCCGCCATGGAAAGGCCTATCGTACCGGCACCGCAGTACAGGTCCAGGATAAGCTTGCCATCCGGCTCGGCAAACTCGGCAGCCTGAGCATAAAGCTTCTCCGCCGCAGGAGTATTGACCTGATAGAACGACTTCGGCGAAAGCTCGACCTCTACTCCGCACATGGTATCGCGTATCGCGGCATTGCCGTAAAGCAGGATTTCATCGCTGCCGAGAATAACGTTTGTTTTTTCCTTATTGATATTAAGCACTGCGCTTGTGATAACCGGGAATTCATCCCTGACAGCATTCGCAAGCTTTACTAGCTCGGGAGTTTTTCTTCTTGCGACAAGGCACAAGCAGACCTCGCCGCTGTAATGTCCCCTGCGCAGGAATATGTGCCGCAGAACGCCCTCGTGCTTTTCCTCGTTGTATATGGAAATACGCAGCCGCTTCACCTGCTCAGTTACGAAACGGGTTATCTGCGAAAACAGCTCGGGCTGCAAAAGGCAATCCGTCACGGGAATGACCCTGTGGCTGCGCTCGGAATAAAATCCGCAGACTACGTCACCGTTATCCTGTCGGGAAAAGGGCATCTGCAGCTTGTTGCGATAGCGTGATTCGCTGTCACTGCCGCAGATATCCGAAAACTCGGGAGCAAGTCCGCCAATGCGGCTGAAAGCGTCCCTCACAAACCCGTCCTTCGCCGAAAGCTCAGCCTTGTAGCTGATATGGCGGAAAGCGCAGCCGCCGCATCTGCCGAATACGGGGCACTCTGACGCAACACGGTCGGGCGACGGTGTGATTATCTCCTCCGCCCTGCCGTAGGCATAGCTTTTAAGCACCTTTACTATCCTGCAGGATATGACGTCGCCTACCGCAGTATACGGAACAAAAACCGCCATCCCGTCATATCTGCCGACGCCGCTTCCCTCATTGGTCAGCGCGGTAATTTCAAGGGGTATTACACTGTTTTTCTGCATCAGAACTCTCCAAGGCTTCTGCCCTTGAGATAAGCATTGATAAATCCATCCAGATCGCCGTCCATAACAGCGTTGATGTTGCCGCTTTCAAAGTTGCTTCTGTGATCCTTGGCAAGCGTATAGGGCATGAATACATAAGAGCGTATCTGGCTGCCCCACTCTATCTTGAGCTGCTCGCCCTTGATGTCCGAGATTTTGTCAAGGTGCTCTCTCTCTTTGATCTCAACAAGCTTTGACATAAGCATCTTCATACAGAATTCACGGTTCTGAACCTGACTTCTCTGCGTCTGGCAGGCTACAACAATGCCTGTCGGCTTGTGCGTAAGTCTTACCGCAGAGGATGTCTTGTTGATATGCTGACCGCCTGCGCCGCTTGCTCTGAACACTTCCATTTCGATGTCCTCGGGGCGGATATCAACCGAAACATCCTTTTCTATCTCGGGCATGACCTCGACCGAAGCGAAGCTGGTCTGACGTCTGCCTGCTGAGTCAAACGGAGAAACGCGCACAAGTCTGTGCACTCCGTGCTCCGACTTAAGGAAGCCATAAGCGTTGAAGCCCTGGATGTGGATAGAGGCGCTCTTTACGCCTGCCTCATCGCCGTCAAGCTGGTCAAGCAGCTCTGTCTTGAAGCCGTGGCGGTCTGCCCACTTTGTATACATTCTCATAAGCATGGAGACCCAATCCTGTGCCTCTGTGCCGCCTGCGCCTGCGTGGAATGAAAGGATAGCATTGCTGCTGTCGTATTCGCCGGTGAGCAAGGTCGCAAGCTTCTGCGCCTCAAACTCTGCCTTTACCTCCTCGGCAAGCTGCTTTACCTCGTCAACCATGCTGTCGTCGTCGGACTCTTCGGCAAGCTCGATCATTGTGAGCACATCCTCGTGATTGGTTCTCAGCTTCTCGTAGCCGCTGATAGTAGCCTTGTACTGACCGATCTGCTGCTGAACTGCCTGCGCACTCTCCGGATCGTTCCAGAATGAGGGCTCGGTCGATTTCATCTCAAGCTCGTCAAGCTTTATCTTGACCCTTTCAAGGTCAAGAGAGCCCTTAAGCTCTTCAATCTGGGGAGCAAGCGCTTCCATTGCAAGTCTTATTTCATCGTACTGTATCATAAGTTCTCCTATTTCCAAGTTTTTATTAGATTTACCCTATAATCCATATTATTATATCATACAATCGGGAATTTTTCAAGACCCGAAAGGCAGAATTTGCAAAAAAGACGTACAATTACATCAGCACCGCCGTAATTAATTCCCTATCCGAACACACAACACAATATTCTTACAGCCGCACCTTATATAATAACCGCATTTGGAATACAATGATTTAAAACAAATGCAAAAAAAGACCGGATTTTTTACAAAATTATAAAATCATAACCGCTCTTAAAAAGCGCAGAATACTTATGCAATAAATTCACGGAGATGATTATATGTACAAAAAATTTTCAGCTGCCGCAGCAGCTGTTCTTACAGCGTTCTCGGTTTCAGCCGCAGGAAATGCGGCAGACAAGATAGCCTACGGAATGGGAATTGAAACAGACTCTGCCAACAGACCGCTCGGTGCAATATCTGCGCAGAGCCAATACGGCGACCTCGGCGCGCTTTTTATAGGAGAGCAGGAGCATAAGCGCCTGTGGCTGACATTCGATGAGGGCTACGAGAACGGTTACACCGCCAATATACTGGACACGCTTAAGGAAAAGGATGTCAGGGCGGTGTTTTTTGTGACATACGACTACTGTCGGGACAATCCCGAGCTTATCCGCAGGATGATAAACGAAGGTCACACCGTCGGCAACCACACATGGAGCCATCCGTCGCTTCCCGACTGTACCGCCGAGGAGCTTGGCTCAGAGCTTTCCAAGCTTCACGAATACGTCAGGGATAACTTCAATTATGAGATGTATGTCATGAGGCCGCCAATGGGCGAATTCTCGACGCAAGTGCTCGAATGTGCCAAAAAACTCGGATACACAACGGTTTTGTGGAGCTTTGCATACCCGGATTGGGATGTCAACAATCAGCCGGATAAGGGCAAGGCATTCGAGAAGATAACCTCCCGTACTCATAACGGAGCAGTATATCTTCTGCACGCCGTATCGCAGACCAACGCAGAAATTCTGCCGAAAGTCATCGACTACTGGCATCAGAACGGGTATATCATCACACCGATGTAACAAATATCGGGGGATGCTCTTGCAATCCCCCGATATTTATTGCTTACTCCGCCGCATAACCCAACAGCTGTTCTCCAATCTGCGAAAAAATATCGCAGGTGCGTGCGGACGGTCTTTCAAATCCCGTAGAATCAACGAATACTATCTCTGCGCCGTTGTACACGAATACCGAAAGAACAGCATCATACGCAATATCCTCATATGTAAGCTCATCGCTGGCGATGATGTACTCGGGGGAAGCGTCCGCGATTGCCGCAAGCTCGGCATAGCCATCCTGCTTGCAGACATTCTCGCTGCCTATTGAGAGAAGCTCGTTTTCGATAGTGCCTGCCCCTGCGGCAGTTTTCTTGCCCGTCACATACACAAAGCTCGTCAGATTTACATTGCTTGCCGCAGCTTTAAGTGTCAGCGCGGCGTCGTTACCTATCCCGACAGAGGCTTCATCGCCCACAAACGCAGCCGCAATATTGCTGTAAAGCTGACCGTAACCCTCAACAGAGGACGGTGTTTTAAGAACAACCACGGCGGTTCCGCACTCCTCTATCGCGTACATATCGCGCTCGGAAAGCTCCGATATCGTAAAAAGCACATCCGGAGCCAGCGCAGTGATTATCTCAATATCCGGATTTTCTGCGCTGCCGACCGCCTGTACGGAAAGCTCCTCGGGATAGTCACAGTATTTGCTGATGCCGCAAAGTCTGTCCGCATAGCCAAGCTCCGCTATTATCTCGGTTACCGCAGGCGAAAGGCTGACAACGCGCTTTGCCTCGTGCGGTATCTCGGTTCCGCATATCTCTATCGGGAAAAGCATAGGCTCGGAGGTAAGATCTATTACATCCGATACAACGATTTCTGTCGGCTGTGAGGAATCCTCCGATATGTCAGCCGTGCCCTGACACCCTGTCAGTACGATGAGAGCCGCGGCGCAAATCCACCAAAAACGCTTCATACATTTTCTCCTTTTCAATAATCCATACCAAGCTCAAGGCGAGCGGCGATATGCTCAACAAACTGGCGTGCAACTCTGGGCGAACGTCCGCTTCTGCGCAGCGCAAAACGTTCGGCGGCAGCGCACAGCTCTTCATCGGCAAGCGTGATGTTCCTGTCGGCGGCAAGCTTGCGCACGATATCAAGATAGACCTCCTTATTCGGTCTGCCGAACGTTACCAGCAAGCCAAATCTGTCCGAAAGGCTCATGCTTTCGTCAATGGCGTCCGAACGGCTGATGTCATCGCCCGAGCGCTCTGCCGAGGTTTCCTTGATTATTTTGCGGCGATTTGTTGTTGCGTAAATGAGTATGTTATCGGGTCGGGCTGACAGCGAGCCTTCAAGTGCTGCTTTGAGCGTTCCGAAGCGGTCGTCGCCCTCGCTGAATGTCAGGTCATCTATCGTAATAATGAACCTGAGCGGATTATCCTTAAGCATGGAAAAAAGCTTTGGCAGCCCCCCGATATTATTCTTGGACAATTCGACCATGCGGAGCGTATCAAATTCATTGAGCAGCGCCTTTACCGTGCTGGATTTTCCCGTGCCGCGGTCGCCGTACAGCAGCACATTCTGCGCCGGCTTTTTGTTGATAAAGCAGATGGTATTATCAACGACCTGACTGCGCTGACTCTCATAATTCTTCAGGTCGGACAGACGTATGGGGTCGGTGTTCTCAATAGGACAAAGCTGCTCGCCGTCAAAGGAAAAAGCCTTGTATTCGGCAAACATACCGCTTGCGTACTTTGCGGCGAAATCAAGGAAATAATCTGCGGTGTAGTCAAACACACCCTGCTCAAAGTCGGGCAGAGCATTTACGGCGTCGCTGCCGCAGCGCTCCGACAGCAGCTTTTTCAGCTTTTCGGAGCTGTACGAAGCAAGCATTCTGATTGCAGACAAGTCATATTCAACGGCTTTTTTCTGTCTTTCGGTAGGGGCTGCCGAGCATTTTTCCATAAACTCGTGCTTTCCGTAAATCAAAAGGTCGTGAAGATACTGCGCCAGGCTCTTGTCTTTCTCCAGCAGCCTGCGGCAGATTACGCCGTAATCCTCAAAGCACTGATCGGGCTGTTCATCAAAGCATAGTCTTGCAAATGCCTGTACAAGCGGGTCGGACTTTATGTCAAATGCACAGCCTGCGCTTAATGCACATATCATCTCTTTCATAAATCGTTCTCCTGTTCTTTCTTTATCTGTTCAATAAGCCGCTCCAGATCATCAAAGGTGTTCATGGTACCGCAGAGGTTTCTGAATTTCGCCGCACCGTTCATTCCCTTAAGATACCACGAAGCATGACGGCGCGCCTCCTTCATGCCGACAAGCTCGCCCTTGTCCTCAACAAGCAGCCGTATGTGACGGCGCATGACCTCAAGCTTTTCGTTGAAATCAGGCTCGGGGCGCACCGGCTTCCCCTCGTAAAAGTCCCTTATCTGCCCGAAAAGCCATGGTCTTCCATAGCTGCCGCGGCCTATCATAACAAGGTCGCAGCCGGTGCAGCGGTACATCTCCTCGCACTCCCGAACAGAGGAAACATCACCGTTGCCGATAACGGGAATGCTGACAGCCTGCTTCACATCGCGGATTATGTCCCAGTCCGCCCTGCCGCTGTAAAGCTGCTCTTTGGTGCGTCCATGGACTGCGACCGCTGCTGCTCCGCAGCTTTCGGCAATTTTCGCCATCTCGACAGCGTTGACGCTGCTGTCATCCCAACCCTTTCGGATTTTTACGGTCACCGGTACTTCGGATGCCGAAACCGCCGCCCTGACGACCTCTCCGAACAGCTCGGGGGTTTTCATAAGTGCGCTTCCTGCGCCGCCGCCGACTATTTTCGGCATAGGACAGCCTGCGTTGATATCAATTATATCCGGATGATATTTTAACGCTATTTTTACCGCCCCTGCCATAAACTCTGGCTCGGCACCGAATAGCTGAACCGCCATAGGCTGCTCTGCCTCGGTGACCGACAGAAGCTCCGCCGTTTTTCTGTCGCTGAAGCACAAGCCCTTGCAGCTAGCCATTTCGCCCACGACGTAAGCGGCTCCGTATTCCTTTGCCATCAGGCGATATGCGCGGTCAGCAACGCTCGCCATGGGAGCCAGTGCGGCGGTCTTTTCTATCTGTACTCCGCCGATGTTGATATATTCCATTTGTTTGGTTATTCCTTTCGGTTTGTTCACATAATTTCCCATTCTGAATTATTCATCGTATATATTGTATCACAAAATCGTCCGGTGTTCAAGTTCATATTGTAATTTTTATTTAAATATGCTATAATAAACGTAAGCGTCTACTTTACGATTGAAAATACTCGCATATCCGCAAATCAGATATCAGCGTATGTGCGTTTCGGATAAGCTTGACATAAATGCAGACTAATCAAGGAGGACAATATGGCAAAAGCAGGATACAATGACAGCAAGGGCTCGGCAAGAGTCGGATTTTTTGACGAGTTAAGAGGCTTTGCTATACTATGCATGGTGGTCTACCACGCGATGTATGACCTTAGGTACATCTATGGATTTAACGTGCCGATTTTCTTCGAAAGCTGGTTTGACGTGATTCGCGACATATTCGCCGGAACATTCATGTTCATCTCCGGCGCAGTGTGCCGATACTCTTCCAACAACATCAAGCGCGGAGTTCAGTGCTTCTTTATCGGAATGGTGATGACCTTTGTGCTTCCGTTCTTCACATCCGGCACTATACTTTTCGGCATACTGCATTTCATGGGAATCTGCATGATGATCTACGGGCTTTGCGAAAAAGCACTTGACAAGCTGCCTGCCATCGTTGGCATCATACTTTGCGTATTCTTATTCCTATTCACCATGAACGTAAGCGCCGGCTATTTCGGTATAGGAAACATAGCGCTCCATATTCCGCAGAAAGCCTACGATGTCGGAGTTCTGTTCCCGTTCGGCATCAAAAACAGCTCATTCCGCTCGGAAGATTACTTTCCGCTGTTTCCGTGGATGTTTGTTTTTCTTGCCGGCAGCTATTTCGGAGTATACGCCAAAAACGGCAGCCTGCCTGCATGGATGTACAATACCCACGTCAAATGGCTCGCAACAGTGGGCAGATACACCATCTGGATCTATATACTCCACCAGCCGATTATGTACTTTATTTTCAGCCTGATATTCTGAGCAGAAAAAACTTTCCTAAATTGGCTGAATAAAAGGCTTGCAAAAATAAAAGAAATGATATATAATATAATTTATCTACGTTTGTAGCGCTGACACAGGACGGCAGACCGATACATTCACGTTTGCCGTGTTCAAATATATAGACGGGCGCACTGCCGCAAGGTTAAGGTCGGGCGGTGCAGTCATGAGAATGAAAGGATGATAACTAATGAGTAAAAGCATAACTTTACCTGCGATTTCGCTGCGCGGACTCGTGGTGTTTCCATCAATGGTGCTGCATTTCGATGTTGGCAGAGAGCGCTCTGTAAACGCCCTTAAGGCAGCCGCCGAAGCAGACGGACAGATTTTTCTTGTTGCACAAAAGGACCCGTCGGTCTCCGACCCCGAGGTAAACGATCTTTACGAGGTCGGCGTTGTCGCAGAGGTGCGCCAGCTGCTGTCTACTCCGGACGGCTCTACAAGAGTACTCGTCGAGGGACTTTACCGAGCAAAACGTATAAAGACCATCTCACGCAGCGAGTACTTCAAATTTGAAGTGAAAGAGGTGCCAAACCGCGGCACTCCGCTCTCCGATACAACAAAGACCGCTTGCATACGCGCGCTTAAGGATGCGTTTATCGATTATGCACAGGTAACTCCCAAAATGCCGCGCGAGCTTTATGACAGCATTGTTGCCGAGGAGGACTGCGAAAACCTCTTTGAAAAGGTGGTATTCAATGTTGTGCTGCGCGTCGAGGACAAGCAGAAGCTCCTTGAAACCAGCGGCACGCTCGCAAAGATAAAGTCGCTTATCGGTATGCTGAAAAGCGAGCTTGAAATTATCGAGACCGAAATGGATATTCAAGAGCAGGTTCGCGAGCAGGTTGACAAAAATCAGCGCGAATACTATCTGCGCGAGCAGCTTCGTGTTATCTCACGTCAGCTTGGCGACAGCGATAATCCTCAGGAAGAGGCTGAGAAGTACATAGACAGGATCATGGCTCTCGGACTTCCGGAGGAATCCACCGAAAAGCTCGTCGGCGAGGCTGAAAAGCTTGCAAAGATGTCCTACACCTCGCAGGAAGCGTCTGTTATCCGCACCTACCTCGACACTGTACTTGAGCTTCCGTGGAACATCACAACAAAGGATAAGCTTGATATTGCAAAGGTTCAAAAGCAGCTTGACAAGGATCATTACGGTCTTAAAAAAGTCAAGGAACGCATCACCGAAACTATTGCAGTGCGTGCGCTTGCTCCCGATATCAAGGGACAGATAATCTGTCTGTACGGTCCTCCCGGAGTCGGCAAGACCTCTATCGGCCGCTCGATAGCAAAGGCGCTTGGCAGAAATTATGCCAGAATCTCCCTCGGCGGCGTCCGCGACGAGGCTGAAATACGCGGTCACAGAAAAACCTATGTCGGCTCTATGCCCGGCAGAATTATCGCTGCGCTTAAGCAGGCAAAAAGCATGAACCCCGTCATCCTGCTTGACGAGATTGACAAGATGGGCAACGACTACAAGGGCGACCCATCCTCTGCTATGCTTGAGGTGCTGGACAGCGAGCAGAACAGCGCTTTTGTTGACCACTATCTTGAAATTCCCGTTGACCTTAGCGATGTTCTTTTCATAACCACCGCAAACTCGCTGGATACCATCTCCGCTCCCCTGCTTGACCGAATGGAGGTCATCGAGCTTAACAGCTATACAAGAGAAGAAAAATTCCATATCGCCAAAAAGCACCTGCTGCCAAAGCAGCTTGCAAAGCACGGCGAAAAGGCGTCCTCTGTCAAGGTCAACGACAAGGCGCTGTACTCTGTAATCGACTTCTACACGAAAGAAGCTGGCGTAAGAAAGCTTGAAAGAAGAATTGCCGATATCTGCCGCAAGTCCGCAAAGCTTATTGTTTCCGGAGAATCCAAGGTATCTGTCACCGATACCAATATCAAGGATTTCCTCGGGGTGAAGAAATATCTTCCCGAGACCCTCGCCGCAAAGGATGAGGTGGGTCTTGTAAACGGTCTTGCGTGGACCTCCGTTGGCGGCACCATGCTTCCGCTTGAGGTGCTGGTGCTTGACGGCACCGGAAAGACCGAATTTACAGGAAGTCTCGGCGAAGTGATGAAGGAGTCCGCAAAGATCGCAGTAAGCCTGACAAGAGCGCTTGCAAACAAATATAACATCGACCCGGATTTCTACAAAAATAAGGATATCCATGTTCATGCTCCCGAGGGCGCAGTACCAAAGGATGGTCCGTCCGCCGGCGTTACGCTTACAACAGCGCTTGTTTCTGCGCTTAGCGGAATACCCGTCCGCCGCGACGTTGCCATGACAGGCGAGATAACGCTGCGCGGTAAGGTGCTTGCAATAGGCGGACTTAAGGAGAAATCCATGGCGGCCTACCGCGCAGGCATCAAGACAGTTTGCATTCCAAAAGAGAATGAGCCCGACCTTGAAGAAATCGACGATGTTGTTAAGCAGAACATCAGATTTGTTGTCGCAGAGGATATCACGACTGTGCTTGAGACCGCACTCGTACTGCCTAACTTCAACCCCAAAAAGCACGCAAGCATAAAGAAAAAGCCCATAAATCACGAAGCGGCAGAAAAAAAGCTCCCTGCGCTTACCGCTAACTAAATCACAGCAGTGTACCGCACCCTCATGCCCCGTAATGCTCGGACGGCTGAGGGGCGCTCTGCACCGCTGTTTGGAATAAGGTGAATTGATGAATTTTAACAAAGCAGAGTTTTTCACTTCCTACGGAAGCTTCAGGCAGATTCCTGCCTCCACCAAAACCGAGATTGCCTTTGCTGGCCGCTCCAACGTGGGAAAGTCTTCGCTGATAAACAAGATATTCAACAGGAAATCGCTTGCAAGAGTCAGCGCTGTTCCGGGAAAGACGGCAACAATCAATTTCTATTCGCTTGATGACGTTTATTTTGTTGACCTTCCCGGCTACGGTTATGCAAAGGTCGCAAAGTCTGAAAAGGAACGCTGGGGAGAGCTTATCGAGGGATATCTCAATGACGACAGAGCGCTTGCGCTCGTGTTTGAGCTGATAGATTTCCGCCATCCGCCGACAAAGGATGATATTATGATGATAGACTTCCTTATCGACAGCGGACTTCCCTTTGTAGTGGTGCTGACAAAGGCGGATAAGCTTTCAAAGCGGCAGCGCGAGGAGCGCAGAAAAATGCTGCTGACAGAGCTTCCCTGCGCAGAGGACATCACGATAATCGAGTTCTCCTCCCAGACAGGAGAGGGTGTAGAGGCTATTCGCGATATCATTGAAGAGCTTGCGGCAAGCGAGGATGAAACAATGCTCAGCGAAGAGCAGAATTTCACGGATGAGTAAAAATTCATGCCGATTACACGATACTTTGCTTGACATAAGCTTGATAAAGAGTTATAATTAATGCAGTGGCGTATAAGAAGTCGTGCCGCTGCACCGCAGGATTTTCGCAAATTGTACAAATCACGTATTGCAGCTTCTGTACGGCTAAACCGCTGCAATATTACACATAAGCTGCGGTAATTATTGGATGCGGCAAAACATACATTTAGTCGAAAGGGATGATATCTTGACTGAAAAGCAAAGAAAACGAAGAATGACGATATTCCGCATTATCTCGCTGGTAATCGCAGTGATAATGATCATCGGCGTAATACTGCAATCATTTTTATACTAAACAGAATGTGAAAGGACAATTATCCAAATGGGTTTATTCGGCAACTATAACGATTCGGGCGCAGGCGTTTCAAAAGCAGCTCCCCGTAAAAAGACATTTTTCAGGTTTTTCGACGCATTTGTCAACAAGTTCTGGGTGTTGTTAGAAATCAACTTTATCTATGTTCTTTTCTGCCTTCCCGTAGTAACGTTTGGTCCGGCTACCGCTGCAATGACCACAATGATGCGCAACATCTACCTTGAAAAGCCGCAGTTTATTTTCCACGACTTCTGGCAAGCTTTCAAAAAGAACTTCCAAAAATCATTTGCTATCGGAATTGTCGATGTTATCGCTATCGGACTGGCTGTATTCAGCTATTTCTTCTATGTCAAAAATCTGCTGTACAATGATGACTACTGGCTGTTCTTCGCACTTACCATGGCAGCGGAAGTGATTTTCCTGATGATGAACTTCTTCATCTATCCGCAGATCGTAGCACTTGATCTCAATATGCCGTCTATACTTAAGAACTCCCTGATTCTTGCATTTGTAAACCTTAAGGGAAATATCATTGCCCTTGTCTTCTTCCTGATATATGCAGTGCTGCTGCTTTATTTCCATGTTTTTGTACTGGTGTTTGCGCCTATCGTACCGTTCGGCTGGCTTGGACTTATTGCAATATTCTGCTGCTATCCCGCAATACAGAAATTCATCATCAATCCCTTTTACGAAGCAAACGGGCAGAAAAATCCCGAGCTTCCCGATTATGATAACGAGGACGTTGTATTCGAGGATATGGGCGGTAAGGAAGCTCCTATAAAGATGAAGAAAGAAAAAAGCGGAAAAGTAATAAAATAGATTTCTGTATACCAAAGACCCGAGAAAGCTAGCTTTCTCGGGTCAATTTATTGTACTGAAACACTCTGCATTATACGGCAGCTTACAGCAGATTGTGAGATGTCACCTTAAGCCTGCCGCTGTTGTCATAGTGCGCGAAGCCCTGCTCCGTCAGCATGGAATACGCCTTTTCAACCTCGGAGAGGCAAAGGTTATGAACGGCAGCCAGCTCGGCTGCAATCGGCAGACAATCGCCCACTCTGCCGTACAGGATACAGCGGCGATAATACTCGTACAAGCCTTGAGTGACATCGCTTCCGATATATGCAGGCTCCACAAACAGCCGACCCTGCCATGTATCCAGTTCAGCCATGCGCTTATCTATGCCGCCAAGTACGGATATTTTGTCACAGCTCCACATCGGTGCAACAAGTGCTGACTTATCCCCGTCCCCCGTAACACGTTCAATGACCGTTTCCGGAGCGAAAAGCTCAAGCTGTTTGATGACGATGTCAATATACTGCTGCTTGTCAAGAGGTCGGTACTCCCCACTGATATACAGCTTTTCAAGCACGGTGTCCCTGATAACGTGCAGCAGATGTATCTTAATGCCATCGGGGCGGAGTGCGGCAAGCTCACGCGCAGTTACGAGCATCATCTCCTCGGTTTCATCGGGGAGTCCGTTAATAATATGCACGCATATACGCAGCCCTGCCTGCTTAAGGAGCTTATATCCGCGAAGAAACTCGGCATAGCTGTGGCATCTGTTGATTTTTGCGGCGGTCGTATCATGAATCGTCTGAAGCCCCAGCTCCACTGTAACCGGTACAGGAAGCTGCTTCAGCAGCTCTGCGATATCAGCATTAATGCAATCTGCGCGCGTTGCAACCGAGATACCCTGCGCACCTGCCGCTATCGCCTCGTGATACAGCTCGCACAGCCTTTCAGCAGGTGCATATGTGTTGGTGTGTGCCTGAAAATATGCAATGATACGCGCATTCCTGTGCTTTGCGGTGATACGCTCGCGCTCGCGCTTAAACTGCTCGGCTACCGAAACCGAACAGTCGGAGGTAAAATATCCGCTTCCGCCGCTGCAGTAAATGCAGCCGCCCACTCCCCTGCTTCCGTCGATGTTGGGACAGGTAAAGCCTGCGTCAATAGCGGCTTTATACACCTTTTCGCCGTATGTGTGCTTATTGTGATAGCTGAGCGTATGGTATCGCTTGTTGTCGTCGGAAAAAATGAATTTCATGAGTTTTTCAGTATATACTCAGCAACGGAGGCTGCAAAATGCTTTACCTCGGGCTTATCAGCGATCTCCCACAGACGAGAGGTACAGCAGACAACTCCGTCCTTTCGATACAGCAGCGCAAGCTTACTGCGGCGCTCGGGATTGTCTATTACCCAGATATCGGGGTCTGCGGCGCTGTACTCCAGCGCTGCGCAGTGGCTGTGGCTTACGATATTATACCACCGCGGCGTGGTGTGGTACTCTGTCGGGAATTTTGATAGCAGCGGCGACTTTTCCTCGATATAAAGCCCTAATGTTCCGGTGGGAACGGGACGGTTCATCGACTCCGAAATGCTTCTGAACATACCGTAGCACCAGAAATCGGTGCAGTACTCTCCCACAAGGTCGCTGTCGCTCTTCTCCGGAATGTACAGCATACCGCCATTCCTTGCAAGCTCAAAATCATGTGTGATACCTACCCTGCCTGCAGCACAGCGGATGTATTCCTCCGTTATCTCAACATCAATTTCGGGATAGATATACAGCGGATATCTGTTGATTATGTCCGTTCCGTCAATTCTCAGCGTAAGCTCCGCCGTGACAGGGCGCTCCGCGTTTATGCGAAAGCTTGCTGTCCTGAACTGGGATACTCTGCCGCCGCGCTTTACGACTGCGCTTGTGCCGACAGCTACCTCACTTCCCTCGGCGGTAACGCTCCAGCTAACGCTTTCGGGTCGGAAATCGGGTCTTGTCGAGGACACGAAAATTCCGCAGAGTATCTCCTCACCGCAGTTAAAAACAAATCTCTGCATTGAAGCAAGCACAACCGTATCAGAGCAGAAGCCGCGCCACTCCTCCGAAGTAATATGGCCCTTGTTTTCAAGGAAAGTATTCAGTATGCCGACCGTCGCAACGCCCTGACCCGGGAAGTCCTGAATATCAAGAAGCTGAAAGCCCGACATCAGCTCACTTCTGAGAGCGGTTTCGATATCAAGCCGATAGCACTGTGCGGCAAGCTTGCCGGAAGCCTTGAAGAAATCTCTCCAACGAGAGTACAAGCCGGTTTCCTGCAAGCCCTTTTTATACGCGTCATAAGCAAGATGTCTAACTGGGCCGGTATACTTTTCTATTTCGTCGAAATCGGGGTACATCGCATACTGACCAACCTCATGGGATATTACCGGTACATCCGGCTTAAGGGCGCCGCTGTCCTCTACTGAGACCCTCTTCATCTCTGTTCCATACTGAATAAGCAGTTCTCCGCCCCTGCTTTCAGCTGCCTTTTCCATATTGATAAGCGGGTCGTAATTATGCACCGAATTGGGTTCATCCGTCTGTACAAAGCCCTGCGGCGCGTCGCACATTGCATAGCTGCCGCGGATAAGGCTGTCGCGGTCAAGGCGCACTCCGCTGAAAAAGTTCTCCTGCTCCAGTACGCACGGCACAAACTGGAAATTATTAGAGCCGCCTGCATACATCTTATCCGGACAGACCTTACGATAACCTGCGATAAGCTCGTTAAGTCGCTCCTTGCTGCCCCACAGCTCGTTGCCCATGGACATCATCACAAAGGACGGATGATAGCTGTATTCGCGCAGTATACGAAATCCCTCGTCACGCAGATAATTGTGCTCGTCGCCGAATTCATCCGGGATAGTTCCCCAGAACGGAAGCTCCGGCTGCATATATATTCCCATAATGTCCGCAGCAGTGAATGCCGCCTCGGGAGGACAGCAGGTATGAAATCTGTAATGATTGATTCCGTATTCCTTTGCCCTGCTAAAGACCTCAAGCCAATCGCTGACATCGGTCGGTGCATAGCCTGTCTTAGGGAACACCAGCCCGTCATGCTTGCCGCGCAGAAAGCTCTCTCTGCCGTTTACAAGCAGCCTTGTGCCGTCCGACTTCATCTCACGCATACCGAAGCTTATGGTGCGGCTGTCGCTGCCTGTATCTATCTCAAGGCTGAGAAGCTTGGGCGAAAACTCATCCCACAGCGGAACATCCTGCAAAAGCGGCAGGACGCATTCCAGCTTTCCGTCAGCGCTAAAGGAAGCCGAAGCGGCGGCATATTCCCTGTCGTCGTCAAACACGCGAAGCTTTGCGGTGCCGAAATCTGCTCCGACGATTTCCGCACGGACAGCTACCGATTTCCGCTCTACATCAGGGAAAACATAAACCGCCTCGGGATATGCCTCAAAGCACTGCAGCTCGATACGTCCCAATATTCCGTTCCAGTTTGTCTGCGTATCGCGCGAGGTCATGTGACCGCCGCTTGTCGGATAATCCACATTTGCCACACGGATGATAAGCTCATGCGTGCCGACAGAGAGCCCGTTAAGCCTGAATCTGTGCGGCGTGCACAGCGAATTGCCAAAGCGGCATTCTCTGCCGTCGATATATACGGCAGTCATGCGTGTGCGCTCCAGAAACAGAGTAATGCACTTGCCGTCAGCCTCTGAGGGGATGTCGATATATCTTCTGAACCACGCGTACCCCTCAAACTTGTGCATATCAGTCAGGCAGCCGTACTCTATTTCGGTATTGACCTCTCCAAGTCCTGCATTGGAGGTAGAGTCGGGTAAAATAATGCTGTCGGGAAAATTGACGGGTGAAAGCGTATGCATTTCCCTGTCAAGACAAACATCCCATTTTCCGCTTAAATCAATCGTAATCATATTTTCTCCATATCATCAGTTTTTTCCGTCAAGGGCAGGCGGCATTAATTGTGCGGCGTCTTAACTCCTTTGGAATCCCAGTATGCTTCCTGAATAACGCGCATAGCGAGGTCTTTGTCCTCGTCGGACAGAGAACCGCCGGCAAAAAGCGCCGCGACCTCATTGATAAGCGCAGCAGAATCCTTTCCTTTTTCACCGATATAAACCTCGTCCTCGGAGGTGAGGTATTCCAGCGAAACGCTGAAGTAATCGGCAAGCTTCACAAGCACTCCACCGCGCGGATAGCGCTCACCCGACTCATAGTACTGTATCGACTTGCGCGATACTCCGACCGCCTCGGCAAGGTCGGACTGGGATACCGAATAACGCCGCCTTAGCATGGACAGCTTTTCGTTGAATTTCATGGCTTCCTCCTTAATCCAGTTCCCAAAACGGTATCATTAAGGAACATATATGTATATGATAATATATCGGCAGCAAAAAGTCAAGCAATATGCAAAAATTCTGCCAAAAACAGAACTGCTTTCCGCTTATATTGCGGAAAGCAGTATCTATAACCTTTATGGGGGATAAAATCCAATTAAGCCTTGATCTCCGTTCCGGGAGGAAGCATCTCGTATCTTGCAAACTGAGCTGTGAACTCGCCGAGACCCTGTGTTATCTGGCGCAGAACAAGCGCGAAGTCTACCATCTCCGACTCGGGTGCCTCTGCTGTAAGCTCGGTCATGCCGCCGCCTACGGATGTCATGCCGAGAACGCTGCCGCGGCGCTTTGAAAGCACGCTCATTACATCGCCCTGCTTATCATCGGGAACGAGAATAGTAAGGCTCTGCAGCGGCTCGAGCAGGTATGGCTGAGCGTCCTTCATACAATCGCGGAACGCCATGGACGCCGCTGTCTTGAACGCCATTTCCGAGCTATCTACGGGATGATATGAGCCATCAATAAGCGTTGCCTTGAGGCGAACAACAGGGAAACCGCCGATAGAGCCATGCTCTGCCGCCTCCTGAAGTCCCTTTTCAACCGCAGGATGGAAGTTCTTAGGAACAGATCCGCCGAAAATCTTTTCCTCAAAAATAAGCTCATCGCCGTCATGAGGTGCAAATTCGATCTTTACATGACCGTACTGACCGTGTCCGCCCGACTGCTTCTTATACTTGCTTTCGATAGTCACAGGCTTGCGAATAGCCTCGCGGTATGCGATCTTGGGTGCGGACAGAGCGACATCCATGCCGAATTTGGATTTCAGCTTTGCCGCTGCAACATCCAGATGCTGCTCTCCCAGACCGCCGATGATACGCTCGTGGGTCTCGTGGTTGTGTACATATTCAAGGGTCTTATCCTCTTCCAGCAGACGGCGGATAGCTGTCGAAAGCTTGCCCTCGTCGCCGCTGCCCTTAAGCGTAACCGCCATGTAATAGCAAGGCTTCGGGAATTCGATACGTGCAAGCGCCCTGACATCCGCCGGGTCGCAAAGAGTATCGCCTGTGTTAGCGTCAAGCTTGGTAACGGCTACGATATCGCCTGCATACGCTTCTGCGATCTCCTCCTGCTTCTTTCCGCAGATAGAAACAAGCTTACCGAATTTAACCACATCACCCGTAGATGCGTTGACAGGCTCTGTCTTTGCGGCAATCTTACCCTGAATAACCTTAATGCAGCTTATCTTTCCGACAAACGGGTCGGCAATTGTCTTGAATACAAATGCCTTGAGGGGCTTATTCTCGTCATAGTCAAGCAGCTCGCCGTCAGCCTCTTCAAGCTTTCTCTCGTTGGGAGAGGGAAGCATGGAAACAACAGCGTCAAGAAGCATATCAACGCCGGAAAGAGTATCGTTCGCACAGCACACAACAGGTGTGATAGCGCCGCTTGCTATACCGTCATGGATGCCCTTTACAAGCTCCTCATGAGTGAAATCCTCGCCCTCGAAGAACTTCTCCATGAACTCCTCGTTTGTTTCTGCAACAGCCTCTGCCATTGCGGCACGAAGACCGGCAATGCGGTTCTCGGAGGCAGGCATTTCAACCTCGGTGGGAACGCCGTTCTTATCATACTTGTATGCCTTCATGGTAAGCAGGTTGATGTAAGCCTCAACCGGACCGTGCTTATCAAACGGAACAACGATAGGGCATACGGAAGGACCGAATGCTATCTTAAGGTCGGTATGTACCTTGTAGAAGTCGGAATTCTCGACCTCCATGCAGGTTACTGCCAGCATTCTGGCTTTATTCATCTTGCAGGCGAGGTTATATGCCTTGATGGTGCCGGGACATACGCTGTCCTTTCCGTTAACGGTGATGATAACGGACTCGGCGGCACGCATACCCTCGTACATTCCTCCGATAAAATCAAACTGACCGGGAGCGTCGATAACATTTATCTTTGTATCCTTCCAAACTGCGTTGATAACAGCGGAATTGATAGAAATCTTTCTTTTAATTTCCTCTGCGTCAAAGTCGCATACAGTATTACCGTCGGCTGTGTTGCCCATTCTGTCGGTAAGTCCGCACTTATACAGCATTGCCTCTGCAAGGGCAGTCTTTCCGCTTCCGCCGTGGCCGGTCAGGACAACGTTTCTGATACTGTCAGCTTTGAATGTTTTCATGGGGTAACCTCCGAATTATAAATTAAGACTTTACAGGACGCGCTAATTGTGTATAATAACTAAAATAGACTATCACCGAAAAATCTCATAGGTTTATTATATAGTAATTTTACATAAATTGCAACAGTTTTTATACGATTTTTTTGACATTGAATGTACAAATGTTCAAGCCGCTTTTGTTAGTTTTGCACAAATGTCAATTTACAAATACCGCTTGATTATGACATAATTATGGTATATAATATACTATGTAATTATTATTCGATCCCGGTCTGCCTATACGGCATTTTACGGACAAAGAACAGCGTGTCCAAATTAATGATATTATCCTGTCCGGATTTATAGAACCGCTTTACAGCGGAATGCAATGCAACCTCAAAGGAGAATACAACTTGAACATCTTCACCTGCCCTGTCTGCGGAGAAAAGCTCGGGCTCGACAATGCACCGCTGCTTCATTTTGAGCTGAACACAGCAAAATGCCCGAAAAATCACTGCTTTGATATCTCGGCAAAGGGCTATCTTAACCTGCTTCTTCCCCGTCATATGAATGTTAGCAGTCCCGGCGACAGCAAGGAAATGGTCGCTGCGCGCCGCGATTTCCTCAACAGCGGTGCATACTCGCCGCTGCTCAATGCATTGTGCGAGGAAATAAACAGCGTATGCTCCGACTTTTCTTCCCCGGTCATTGCAGACTGCGGCTGCGGCGAGAGCTACTATACGGCAGGGATATACGACTATCTTGCACAAAACGGCAAATCTCCCTGCGTTTTTGGTGTTGATATTTCCAAAAACGCCCTTGCCGCCGCAAGAGTGCGCACAAAAGGACGCGATATCAGCATGGCGGTTGGCAGCGTATTCAGGCTGCCGATACTGACAGGCTCGGTAGATCTCGCAACGGTGATTTTTGCACCGTTCATGGCGAAAGAGCTGCACCGCATCCTCAAAAAGGACGGTTATGTTATCACGGCAATTCCTGCCGCAAGACATCTTCACGGGCTGAGAACAGTGCTTTACGACGAGCCGCGGCTCAACGAAGTAAAGCCATACGAAATTGACAGCTTTGAATTTATCGGCAAGCGCGAGGTATCCTACACTCTTAGCATAGATAATCAGGAGCAGCTAAACGCGCTTTTCACCATGACGCCGTACTTCTACAAGACCTCTCCAAAGGACAGCAACAAGCTTTATGGCTATTTCGGACAGCACGATGTGTTTTCCACCGAAATAGAATTCGAGATACTTAAATATAAAGTTAGGAAGTGATATTATGATCATTCTGCCAAGTCAGGTGACAAAGGCGTTAAGCGTTCTCGAGGACGCAGGCTTTGAAGCGTACATCGTCGGAAGCTGCGTGAGGGAGCTGCTTATCGGCAACAATCCGCAGGATTTTGATATAGTTACAAACGCAGAAATAAACGACATAATGTTTGCATTCCGCGGATACCGTATTTCGGATGAGGGCATTCAGCGCGGTGAAATTCTGGTCACGGTCGTAGGAATGATAATCAGCATCTCCCCCTACCGTCTGGAAATCGTAGGAAACCGTGTGGTTTATGCGGAAAACCTCGAAACCGACCTCGCGCGCCGTGGATTTACTATGGACGCTATGGCGTATTCCCCCCGAGAGGGACTTATCGACCTCTACGGCGGAAAGGGCTGCCTTACCGGAGAAGAAAAGCGCGTGGTTGCTATCGGAGAAACGATCACGCGCACGACAAAGGACGAAAAGGGCAAGCCCGTCAGCGAAGCATACTACGATATGTCAAAAAGCTTTACAACAGACCCGTCACGCATACTCAGGGCAATACGCTACTGCGCCGAGCGCGAGTTTGTCATCGACGAGCCTACTCGCGCGGCTATGCAGAACAATGTCAGCTGCTTTGAGTACGCCGAAAGCGACAAGGTCTTCAGCGAGCTTTCGCGCATAATTATGGGCAAGTATGCAACTAAGGTACTGATAGAGTACGCCGATATACTCAAAGTTGTCATTCCCGAAATTGCGCCCTGTATCGACTTCGAGCAGCACAGCCAATACCATGAATTCACGGTGTGGACGCATATTGCGCGTTCCGTTGGCTTTGCCGTTCCCGAGCCTGCTATCCGCTTCACCATGCTGTTTCATGACATGGGCAAGCCCGACTGCTGCGCCATCGACTGCGACGGAGAGGGCCACTTCAAGGGTCACGGGGAGCGAAGCCGCCTGCTTGCCGAGGGAATAATGCGCCGTCTTAATTTCCCCAAAAACCTTGCAGACGAGATAAGCTGGCTTGTTTATCACCACGATGTCAAAATACCCGACGACCGAAAGGAGCTCAAAAAGCTTATCCGCACGCTTGGCGCAGACGACCTGCGCACGCTTATCCAGTGTGAGATTGCAGACAACCGCGCAAAGCTCAGCGAGGTCGAAAACACCGCCGTTCAGAGGCTGAGAGCAAGCCTTGCCGCACTGAACGAGATAATGGAAACCGGCGAGTGCTATGATATCAATATGCTTGCCGTAACAAAGCGCGACCTGTTTGAAAGACGTCTGGTGACCTCGGACAAGGAGGCAGACGAGCTGATAAACGTGCTTTTTGAAATTGTGCTTGACAAGCCCTCCTTCAACAACAAGCTGATGCTTATTGATATGGCACAGCGAAGCAAGCAGAAGATAGAAAAGCTGCAAGCCGAGCGCGAAGCCGCAAGGCTTGAACGGGAGGCGGCTCAAAAGGACAGACTGAAAGAGCCGGTATTCAGCAAACGCAAAAAGAAGAGATAAACAATCAAGGGCGGTTTATCGCCAACCTGATATTTGACTTTTTCAACGAACTGAGGGCAGCCGTATTGGCTGCCCTTAAGACTGTCGATAAACCGCCATCTGCGGCGTCACGCCACGCCACGACAGGCACAAAGCCTAGTCGTGGTGTGGGTTCCTAGCATCTGACGATTTCTCGCCAGCCTGATATTTGGCTTTTGCTATTGGCATAGATAATCGCAGTATACATCAGCGCTCTGCCATTCCTCCGCCCCACTCTACCAGAGTAAAACCGGTTCTCTCATACGTTGGAAGCTGCTGAGGCAGGATATCCACATATTCCTCGGCAGGAGTGAACGTCATGAACACGCGTATCTCACTGTCGGGAGCAGGCGATACTTTAAGCGGCACCGAAGCCTTGTACTGCTCTGTATGCAGCGATATGAGGTTATACTCATTCTCCTGCATAAGCGGCAGCCAGTAGATGATGAACTCATTTGCCTCGCGCGCGGAAAGTCCGATGTACATAAGCTTTTCGCGCAGGAAAGCGGCTGTGTCGCTGCCCTTTACGCACCATCCGCGGCTCATGTCAAGGTCTGCGCTTCCCTCGCCCTCCCAGTAGAGGCAGTAGTATTCGCTGCCGTCATTGTCGTACAGCGTTCCGTCAGGCATTGCCGTTACTGTCCAGCCGTTGTCATACTCGGGATATGTGCAGGTAAGCCTGCCGCCGTGCGCAAAGTCCACCTCTACGGAAACCTCTGTCTTTTCCTCGGGATAGAGATATATCACAGGCTTTGCCAAACCACCGTAAAACTCATAATAATATCTCTTGCTTTCAACATCATAATCGCCCAGATAAACGCTGTCAACGAGATAAGCGATGCGATAGGACAGCTCGCGGTCGGTAAGCCTGTCGATATCCGTCACTCTTCCTGCCCGAAGCTCATGTTCGTAGTTAAAGCCGCACAGCCAGTCGGAGAGCAGCAGATACTGCTCTGTGATATCCTCAACAAAATCATATTTTACATCGCCGAACATTACGTTGGGTGAAAAACATGAGCTATATCCGTTCCATTCATAAACAGTCATGAGCTCGGGCTCGTCGTAGAACTCGAGATATTCCTCGTGCGACTGAATAGTTATCTGCTCGCCGTCTATGTAATAGTCCTCGTAGTTGTGCGAACGGAACTTCTCCGCAGCAATAAGGGTATCGCCGTCAAGCGTATAGATATAGTCTACCTTTTCGTCATAGCTGCCTGTTTCACGGTTTATATACGACGAAACATACCAGCCCTTCGTTCCGTCCGCGCAGTTTTTCAGACCAAGAACCGGACCGGTAGTCATGTATTCCGTCGCTATGGTCATCTTACCGGTATACCGCAGGGCGCCGTCCTCTATTCGATAAACGGAGGTGTCATATCCGTATTTATTGGCGCTTTCTGTCGCAACTTTGTCCGACAAAAGCAGCTCGGGCTTGCCGTCAAAATCCATGTCCAGCAGAACCATTCCGTGGGTATTGTCCTTATACAGCTCGCCGATGTTGTCAACTATTGTGCTGTATACCTCAGCCATTTCGGCGTCCTTACCGTCTGCGTTGAACAGATACGGGTAGTCTATCACCGTATCGGTATCCTTGCTGAGAATATCCACCGAGCCGAAGCTGCCCGTATTCGCATAGCCCGATACAGTGTCATAGCCAACCACGAGGTCGGAGAGCACCAGATTTGCATAGACGTAATCCTCGCCGATGTCGGGAGCGCTGCCGTCTGCCGGAGATACAAGTACACTCAAAGTATCCGCGTAAATATCCCTGCCGTTTATGTCGAACTGCATATACTCCGTGCGGCTTGTCAGCATCGGCAGACCTATTGTATAGGCAGGGTCGATAACAAAGCGATATGCCGCGCCCTCTTTTTTGAGGAAGCCTGCAAGCGTTATCTCCTGCGGCACGGTATACTGCATATATACGGAAGCAAGCTCCGGATCGCCGCTTGCACCTGCGCTGAGATACAGCCTTGCATCGTCCGCCTCCAGCGCATAGCCGCCGTCATATGTGGGTGAAAACGGGATAGCACTTACCGCCGAGCTCAGCTCTTCCTCGCTCGACTTAAGCGCGCAGGAGCTTGTTCTGAAGCATATCAGGTCGCTCGCGATCTTCACGCCGTCACTGTAATTCTGTGTTATGTCGTCCGCAAGCTTGTCATATTGACTTTCCAGCAGATTTCTGTCGCCGTCCTTAAGCCATGCGCTGAAGCTCTCAAGCCGAGCCGCAGTAAAGCCTGATTCCTCAGCCTGAGAACTATCATCCGACTTACTGTTTTCAACGCTCTCGGCAGAATCTGCGTCTGTGGTCGCTTCGTCGGTTATCTCGACAGTAGACGGTGAATTGTCATCTGTTTCATCAGTGCTGCAGCCTGCATAGCTGATAAGCAATGCTGCTGCAAGCATAACAGATATTATTCTTTTACTCATGTTATCTTCCCCTTTCAGCTATTTCAGCATTCGCTGAGCATACGGTACTATTGACGGAGCACGTCAATAAATCCGCTTTCTTGACTTGATTTTATCACGCATTCCAGTAAAAGTCAACGGATTTTATAAACTGTAATCAAACTGTAATACTCTGTCGTATTATGTAACCATTTTGTAATTAATTTGTAACTAAAATGTTACATTAACCGTACTGCTTATGCATTAATTGACTATGCGATGTAATATGATTGTAGTACACGCTATGGCAAAGCAAGGAGAAAAACGATAATATGGGTATTATAGAAAAACTGAACAGCATAGTCTGGGGCGCGCCTACTCTGATACTCATGCTTGCTTCGGGTGCAGTTTTCAGTATCGGAACAGGCTTTTTTCAGCTTCGGCACTTCGGGCACTGGATGAAATGCACTGTATTCTCGCGCAGCAGCAAAAACAGCGACAGCAGCTCGGTTACAGCGTTTCAGGCAATGTCCTCTGCGCTTGCCGCTACTCTGGGAACAGGCAATATTGCAGGCGTGTCAACCGCACTGACCGTAGGCGGAGCGGGCGCGGTGTTCTGGATGTGGATATCGGCGATATTTGGCACTATGACAGGCTTTGCAGAGAATGTTCTGGGAACCTATTTCCGCAGAAAATCCGCGGACGGCGAATGGCTGGGCGGCGCAATGTACTATATACGCGACGGGCTTGGCAGCACCTTTGCCGAAAAGCAGGCGAAGCCGCTCGCCGCACTGTATGCGATACTATGCGTGCTTACGGCATTCGGCATGGGAAATATGGCACAGGTAAATGCAGCGGCAGACGCGCTTCGCACTAATTTTGCCATTCCTGCCGCAGCGACGGGCGTTTGCCTTGCGGCAGCAGAGATATTCATGATATTCGGCGGAGTAAAGAGAATAGGCAGTATCACGGCAAAGCTGGTTCCGTTTATGTCCTGCTTTTATATCTTAGGCGCGGTGTGGATTCTGGCAGACAATGCCGAGCGGATTTCATCCATATTCGGATTTATATTCAACAGCGCATTCGGATTTAGTGCGGTTGGCGGCGGAATCAGCGGCTATGTTGTAAAGCAGGCAGTTTCCACAGGCTTTCGACGCGGAGTATTCTCCAACGAAGCAGGGCTTGGCACCTCGGTTTCCGCACACGCCGCCTCGGAAGTGAGAGAGCCATGCATTCAGGGAATGTGGAGCATATTCGAGGTGTTCTTCGATACGATAGTCATGTGTTCGCTGACAGCTGCGATACTGCTTGCAAGTCCATGCAAAGCACCCTGTGCACAGCAGGCTTTCAGCAATATCTCAACACAAACGCAGTATTTCAGACTTACCGATTCCGACCGGCTTATCACAGACAGCACTGCAAGCATCGTATGCGCAGACGGAGAGGAATATCGCTTCACAACAATATACTCAACAGGCTTCACCTGTAACATAACAAAAGGTGACGAGACCTTCTGCAATCTGATGACAGTGCGAGGAATACAGACGACGGACGAGCACGGTCAGCCTGTCTTTCTCGACCGGGACAGAAAGGTGCCGCTTATTGAGGAGGTACTCATCGAGCCCGTCAGCGGAACTCAGCTTGTGACCTATGCTTTTTCGGGAACGTTCGGGAAAATCTCGGGCAAGCTTCTGGCTGCGGCGATGCTGATGTTCGCATTTTCCACCGTAATCGGCTGGAGCTGCTTTGGCACGCGAGCCGCAGTGTATCTCATGGGAAAGCAAGCTGAGAAGCCGTTCAAGTGCATTTTTGTCGCCGTTACGGCAGTAAGCACAATGCTTGATTTCTCAGCAGTCTGGGGCATTTCCGACCTTGTAAACGGAATGATGGCGCTGCCTAATCTCTTAACGCTGTTCATCCTTTCGCCGACAGTGTTCAAAATCACCGACAACTATTGCCGCAGAACATTCCGCAAAGAAAAAATACCGCCTCTGCTGTCGTATCACGAAACGCAGAAGCGATATAGCAGGTATATCTGACCAAAAAACAGCCTACTTTCATGCAAGTCTTGGCAGCACTATCATAGCCGCGCCCAGCACTGCCAACACTGCGCCTGTCACACGGTTGAGCTTTTCGGGCGAGGCTTTGTTTGCAAACCTTGAACTGACCTGCGCGCCGATAAGCGTTGCCGCTGCACAGATAATAAGCGCGGTAACATCCGGAAATCCTGCAACAGCGATATGCGACGCAGCGCCTGTAAACGCAGTGAACGCCATGATAAACACGCTTGTACCCACCGCGGTTTTAAGCTCATAGCCGAGAACTCCCGTGAGGATAAGCAGCAGCATCATTCCGCCGCCTGCACCTACAAAGCCGCAGATAAAGCCTATCAGGCTTCCACACAGGATGGAGCTTATAATCTTGTATCGGCGGCTGAGACCCTCGCGCTTTTCCTTTGTGGTCATCACAGGGCGTACAAGGAACTTGATTCCAAGCAGGAAAGTCATGAAAACCGAAATGCTTCCCATAGCAGCCGCAGGCATAAGAGAAGCCACCCAGCTTCCGACAACGGTAAACACCAGCACGCTTGCAAGCATTATAAGCCCATTCCTGATATCAAGGTTTTTGTTCTTTCCGTAGGTGTATGCCGACAGCGCAGAGGCAAGAACATCGGATGCCAGCGAAATCGCTACCGCCTCGTACGGGTCAAAGCCGCAAAAGGTTATCAGCATTGGTGATATCACTGCGGCAGCAGATAGTCCTGCCAGTCCCGTGCCAACGCCTGCACCAATTCCGGCTATGATGTATACTATAATATCAATCATTTTTATTCTCCTTAATCTATTAACAGTCCGATTTGCGTATGTGCGAGGATTTGTAATCGTATAATAAACGCTCTGCGTTTTCATTATACCATATCCGCAAGGATATGGTATAATTTGCCGATATGCACGAAGTTCGCCGACGGCGAACGAATGTGCAAGGCAATTAAATCGTATAATAAACGCTCTGCGTTTTTATTATACCATATCCGCAAGGTTATGGTTTAATTATCCGATACGCACGGAGCAAATCTGTGATTTGCGGATGTGCGAGGATTTG